>CAUQGU010000001.1:0-85634 GCA_963517645.1 uncultured Haemophilus sp.
CATGATAAGGCACGCCCGCCATGGGAATGGGATTACCTGCTGATTGTCCACGTTTCGTTAAAGAAATATCTAACAATGCCGCCGCTTTTTTTGCATCATCATAAAAAAGCTCGTAAAAATCCCCCATTCGATAAAATAATAAAATGTCAGGATTTTCTGCTTTTAACTTGAGATATTGCTGCATCATCGGCGTATGCTGCTCGAAATTATCTTGTAAATTCATGACGTTATCCAGGAATAAATATAGATATAAATTATTAGAAGTTTAATATTCTAATTTTAACTGGTTATTGTATGAATTGTTGGAACAAAAAGCCACTAATAGCAAAAAATAACAAAAGTTTTTGTTCTATCTGATCAATTTTACAACTTCTTCTGTTAAACGTCCTATTTCTTGCCAATTTTTTGTATTAATTAGTTTTTTATCAACAAACCAAGAACCTCCACAAGCCAATACATTTGGAATTGCAAGATAATCTTTAATATTTTGTAAATCAATTCCTCCTGTAGGCATTATTTTTAGCTGGCTGTAAGGTCCTAATAATGCTTTGATCATTTTTATACCACCAGAAGCTTCAGCTGGGAAAAATTTTACAGTGTCAATACCTAGTTCTAAAGCTGCTTCAATAGACATTGGATTATTTATACCAGGAGTGATTGGTAAATTTAAATCTTGGCACAATTTTACAATTTTTTTATTAAATCCTGGAGTTACAACAAAATCAGCACCTGCATTTTTTGCTTGAAAAACTTGTTCTGATGTTAACACTGTACCAGCTGCAATAAGAAAATTTGGATATTGATGACGTAATAATCTAATAGATTCTGCAGCGACGAAAGATCTGAAAGTAATTTCAGCTATAGGTAAACCATTTTTAGCTAATGTATCTGCAAGTGGAAAAATATCTTCTTCGTTATCCAGAGCTATAACAGGTACAATCTTAAATTTACGAAGTTTTGCTTCAATTTCATTTAATGTTAATGACATAATACTTTCCTATTTGAAATAATGTTTTGCATTATTAAAACAAATGTTTTCAACCATTTTTCCTAATAAATTTAGATCATTTGGAGCTTCACCTTTTTCTACCCATTCACCAATCATTTCACAAAGTATTCTACGAAAATACTCATGACGAGTGTAAGATAAAAAACTACGTGAATCGGTAAGCATTCCGACAAATTGACTTAATAATCCTAATTGAGATAGTTGTTGTAGTTGACGTTGCATACCGTCTTTTTGATCATTAAACCACCAACCTGAGCCAAATTGAATTTTTCCTGAAATACCACCTGTCTGGAAATTTCCAATCATACTAGCAATCATTTCATTATCACGAGGATTTAAGCAATATAAAATAGTTTTTGGAAGTTGATTAGTCTTATCCATTTCATCTAGTAAGTTAGATAATTGTTCTGCATAAGTGCGGTCACCGATGGAATCAAATCCACTATCAGCGCCTAATAAAACAAACATTCTACTATTATTGTTACGGATAGCACCAATATGCATTTGCATTACCCATTTACGTTTGCAATATTCGCCTGCTAACCAAACTAAAATTGCAGTGCTAAATTGAGCAATTTCTTCCTCTAAGATTAGCTTATTCTGAAGACGTTTTTGTAATATTTGAGTTAATGTAGTTTCATCAGGTATAGGCGCAAAGCGAACAATTTCCATACCATGGTCAGATGATTTACAACCATGTAAGTCAAAATGATCTAGTCGTTTTAATAATGCTTTTTGTAAGTCTGAAAATGTATAAATATCTACATCAGAAACTTCACTTAGTTGTTTTATATAATCGTTAAATTGAGGTAATTCAATTTTTAATACTTTATCAGGTCGCCAACTAGGGACAACATCAATATCAAATGAATTGTCTGCTTGAATTGATTTATGATAGCGTAAATCATCAATAGGATCGTCTGTTGTTCCGACTAATTTAACATTCATTTGTTGCATAATTCCACGTGCTGAAAATTCGGGTTGCTGCAATAATTCATTGCATCTGTTCCAAATTTTTTCCGCATTTTGTGGATTAAATAATGTATCTTTAATACCAAATGGGCGACGTAATTCTAAATGTGTCCAGTGATAAATAGGGTTACCAATACAAAGTGGAACAGTTTTTGCCCAAGCTAGATATTTTTGATAATTATCAGTTTTACCTGTAATAAGATCTTCAGATACACCAGCCGTACGTAAGGCTCGCCATTTATAATGATCACCTTCTAACCAAATTTCTGCTAAATCTTTAAATTGAAGGTTTTCTGCTATTTCTTTTGGATTTAAATGACAGTGATAATCAAAAATAGGCTGTGCTTTTGCATAGTCATGATAGAGTGTTCTCGCTGTATCAGTTGAAAGCAAAAAATCTTCATCCATAAATAGTTTCATATTAAGTCTCCTTATACTCCACTGTATGCAGAAAAACCACCATCAACAGGTAAAATTACCCCATTCACAAAGCTAGCATACTCTTCATCTATTAAGAAAAGTAATGCACCTAATAGCTCTTCTGGTTCACCAAAACGGCCCATAGGTGTATTAGTTAAAATTTTATTAGCACGAGCTGTAGGATTACCTTGAGCATCAAAAAGTAATGTACGATTTTGATTACTTACCAAAAAACCTGGAGCAATAGCATTACATCGAATTCCAACTTTAGAAAAGTAAACAGCCAGCCATTGCGTAAAGTTACTGATAGCTGCTTTTGCACCAGAATAAGCAGGTATTTTTGTTAATGGAGTGAAAGCATTCATGCTAGAAATATTAACGATATTTGCACCTGGTTTTCCAAGCATATCTTTAGCAAAGACCTGTGTTGGTAATAAGGTACCTAAATAGTTAAGGTTGAAAACAAATTCAATACCTGATTTATCTAAATCAAAGAAAGTTTTGGTTGTTTCATTTAAGTCAAATTGATGGAATTCATTATCAGTTGTTGCTTTTGGATTATTCCCACCTGCACCATTAATTAAAATATCACAAGTACCAAAGTCTTTAGATATTTGATTTCTAACAGCTTGAATATTTTCTAATTCTAACACGTTAGCTTTATAGGCTTTTGCTATACCGCCAGACTGATTAATTTCTTCTGCAACAATATTTGCTGCATCAAGATTTATATCTAATAAAGCTATTTTTGCTTTAGTTTTTGCAAGTTGTTTTGCCAGGAATGCACAAAGTACACCACCAGCACCAGTAATAACAATAAGTTTGTTTTCTAAGTTATGTTTTGCTGCAATATTCATAACAAATTCCTCCATTAATTAAATTCAGATTTAAGATAAGAAGTGGCTGTTTTATCAATAATTGCCCCTTTATGTTGAATCACTATTCCGGCAAGTTTATTACCTTGTTGGCAACAAATTTCTAATGATTTACCTGTTAAATAGCCTTGTAAAAAACCTGCATTAAACGAGTCGCCAGCAGAAGTTGTATCTATTACATTATTAATAATTTGAGTTGCAACTTGAGCTGTTTTTCTTTGATCTTTATCATAAAAAATAGCTCCATTTTGACCGCACTTTAAAATCACTTTTGGAATGCCAATTTGTTTTAAACGGTGTAATGTTTCTTCTTCGTTTGCGTCATTCCATAGAGCTTTTTCATCATCTAATGTAACTAGAGCTAAATCAACTAAAGGTAATAGTTGTCTATAATATTCTTGTGCTTCTTGTAAATTTTCCCAAAGTTTAGGACGAAAGTTACTATCAAAGACAATTTCAATTCCTTTTTGGTGTAGGTTTTCTAAAATTTTAATCAATAAAGTGCGGTCATTTTTAGGTAAAATAGCAAGAGAAATACCACTTAAGTAGATCATATCCATTTTTTTTAATTGATTAACAATATCAGAAAAATTAGGATTTGAGAGAAGATACCGAGCAGCAGAATCATTTCTCCAATATAGGAATGTTCTTTCCCCCTTTTCATCAAGTTGAATCAAATACAAGCCTGGTTGATGTTTTGAATCAAGTAAAACACAATCTGTATTTATTCCATCATTTTGCCAATGGATTAACATTTCATAGCTTAATTTGTCAGTACCTAAAGCTGAAACATAATGAATAGAAACGTCTTCTTTTTTACTTATACGAGATAAGTATGTCGCTGTATTTAAAGTATCCCCACCATAGCTTTGCCACATATTCCCAAATGGTTTACCATTTAGTTCAATCATGCATTCACCAATGAGTGCAATTTTTTTCATAAAACCCTCTTAAATAGAAAAAGGATACGGAATTCCGTATCCTTTTCCGCTAATATTATTTTGTTGCTAATGAATCAATTTTTTCAATATAGTCTTTAAGAACAGGATTTTGTTTCGCTACATCATGCATTGACTTTGTTGCTTCAATAAACGGAGTTTTATCTACTTTCACAAATTCAACACCTAGTTTATCTTTTGCCTCTTGTGTGGTTTCAGCAATCATTTTTTGCCATAAATCTTTATGATACATCATTGAATCGTCTGCGGCTTTTTTTAGTGCTTGTTGCTGTTCTGGAGTAAGTTTATCCCAAGATTTTTGACCGATAACTAATACATCTGGAATCATAGTGTGTTCATCTTCACTATAGAATTTAGCCACTTCACCATGACGAGCTAGAGTTAGTGCAGTTTGATTATTTTCAGCCCCATCTACTACTTTCTGTTGTAAGGCAGTGTAGAGTTCTCCATAAGCTAAAGGAGTTGGAGATGCTCCCATTAATTTAATCATTTCAACAGCCGTTGGACTTGGCTGAACACGAATTTTCATACCTTTTAAATCTTCAGGAGATTTAATCGGTTTAGCCGCATAAAAACTACGAGCGCCGCCATCATAGTAAGTTAAACCGATAAAACCTTTATCTTTAGAGGCATCAAGAATTTTTTGTCCGATATCTTTGTCAGTTAATACTTTGTAATAATGATCTACATCGTGGAATAAATATGGAATATTGAATGCACCGTAGGATGGTTCAAATGCTTCTAATTCACTAGCATTTGATTTAGCCATATCTAAGGATCCAGCTTGGAGCAATTCCATTGATTCTCGCTGGGTTCCTAATTGACTATTAGGATAAATGCGGATTATTACTTCACCATTTGTTAATTTTTTAACTTCATCAGCCATATATTGCATCGAAATATGAACTGGGTGGGTTTTGTCATTATTGTGACTTAATTTTAATGTTGTTTTCGCTGATGCTGAAAGCGATACACCTGCAGAAAGAGCAATAGTTAAAGCAAAAGCAAGTAGGTTTTTCTTAGTACGCATAAAAATCTCCATACATATATTAAGAATTTTATAAATGATAACGTTAGCGACCAACAGCATTTGATGTCGTTATTTGTAATATTGCAAATATTTTAAAAGTGGTCAATCCAATTTTTTTAAATTGGTGATCCAGATCACGAATTGAATAAAAAAAATTTGCAAAAAAAGAAAAATTAAAGATAATTGGTAAACCATTTTATAATAAAAACTCTATAGGAGGCTAGCACGATGAATAGATTCATCTTAATAATGGACAAAATACTTTCTACATTATGTGTTGTATTAAGTTCATTCCTAGTATGTTGTGTTGTATGGCAAGTTATGTCTCGCTATATTCTTAATGCACCAAGTACTTATACTGATGAAATTGCCCGATTTTTATTTATTTGGGTTGGTCTTGTTGGTGCAGCCTATGCTTTAGGTAAAAAGAAGCATTTAGCTATCGATCTTCTCGCTATTAAATTAGAAAACTCACCAATTAATCAAAGTCGTTTATTTCTCGTAATTAATCTTATTAGTATTGCTTTCTCTGCAATTATTATGTGTTATGGTGGAATGAATTTGGTACTTGATACTTTTAGCAATGGCCAGGTTTCTCCTGTTCTTGGTATCCAAATGGGGCTGGTCTATTTTGCAATTCCTTTAAGTGGCTTTTTTATGCTGATTTATTTAATACGTGATGTTTATGAAAATCTCAAGACCATCACAAGTAATCAATCTCAAATTATGGTTAAAGGTGAATAAAATGGATTGGTCAAGTGTTATTGTTCTATGTTCTAGTTTCTTTATTTTACTATTTATTGGTGTACCAATTTCATTTTCTATTGGATTAGCATCATTATTAACGATTTCTCTTTCCATTCCTTTTGATTCTGCTATTGCAGTAATTTCTCAAAAGATGGCATCAGGTTTAGATAGTTTCTCATTATTAGCTATTCCATTCTTTATTTTGGCAGGGAATATTATGAATCGTGGAGGTATTGCGATTCGACTTATTGAATTTGCTAAAGTACTTGGAGGTCGTTTACCAGGCTCACTCGCTCACGTTAACGTGTTAGCTAATATGATGTTTGGCTCTATTTCTGGATCTGCAGTTGCAGCGGGAGCTGCAATGGGTGGAATAATGTCACCTCTTCAAAAAAAAGAAGGGTATGATCCAGCTTTCTCTGCAGCAGTAAATATTGCATCTTGTCCTACAGGTCTACTTATTCCACCAAGTAATACTTTTATTGTGTATTCTTTAATTTCAGGTGGAACGTCTATTGGTGCATTATTCTTAGCTGGATACATTCCAGGAATTTTAATGGGACTTTCCATAATGGTAATTATTGGGTTTATTGCGAAAAAAAGAAACTATCCAGTATCTCCTAAGCCAACAAAATCCGAAGTCGTTAAAAAAACCTTAGATGCATTACCAAGTTTAGGTTTGGTTATTGTGATTATGGGAGGGATTATTGGTGGTATATTTACAGCAACTGAAGCTTCAGCGTTTGCAGTAGTGTATACCTTGGTATTAGCTGTAATCTTCTACCGTGAAGTGAAAATTAAAGAGTTACCAGGAATTATTCTTGAATCTGTATTAACAACTTCTATCGTCTTACTTTTAATAGGCACTTCCATGGGGATGTCTTGGGCAATGGCTAATGCGGATATTCCTTACACTATCAGTGATGCTCTATTGGATATTTCAGATAACCCTATAGTCATACTTTTAATTATCAACATTATTTTATTAATTGTTGGTGTGTTTATGGATATGACGCCAGCACTTTTAATTTTTACCCCAATTTTCTTACCAATAGTGACTGAATTAGGTATGGATCCTGTTCATTTTGGTATTTTGATGGCATTTAACTTATCTATTGGTATTTGTACCCCTCCTGTTGGTAGTGCATTATTTATCGGTTGCTCTGTTGGTGGAGTAAGAATTAATCAAGTAATTAAGCCTCTTTTACCATTTTATATTGTTCTTATTTTAACCTTATTATTAGTAACCTATATTCCATCACTTAGCTTAGCTTTACCACAAATGCTGTTAGGCTATTAATTCGGAGAAAGGCAAAGATGAAAACATTAAAACAATGGCAGTTTATTAAAAACGAAAAAAATCGTATTGATTTGGCATGTGATCATGGATTTATATTGCATATTTTTGTTTTGGAAAATGACATTATTCGTGTGGCCTTTACACGAAATAATGAATTTAAACTTCCTCATACTTGGGCTATAACTCCAAACAAAAAAGATGTTGAATGGAAAGGTCGAGATAAATGGTCATTAGATGGGTTCTCTTTGCCTAATTATCAGCTTATTCAAACAGAAAAAACACTTGAAATTTCAACCGCACTTTTACGTTTAACAGTCCATCAGCCACTTTATCTTGAATGGGAATTCAAACAAGATGAAAAATGGAAGCCATTGATGATGGATAGAAAAACAGGCGCATATTTAATGGGTATATCTAATTCTGATATTTCTCATTTTATAAACCGATCTGTTGATCACTATTACTATGGTTTAGGTGAAAAAACAGGTAACCTTAATAGACATGGTCGTCGTTTTGAAATGCGTAATATAGATGCAATGGGCTACAACGCAGAGTATACAGATCCACTATATAAACATATTCCATTCTATATTACTCATACTTCAGATGTCAGTTATGGGCTTTATTATGATAATTTGTCACCTTGTTGGTTTGTCTTGGGTAGTGAAATTGATAACTACCATGCTTATTATCGTTCTTATAAAGCAGAAGATGGAGATCTTGACTATTACGTTATTCTTGGACCAAAAATTATTGATGTAACCAAAAAATATTGTCAATTAACTGGGGGTACAGCTTTTGGTCCAAAATGGAGTTTAGGTTATAGCGGATCGACTATGAGTTATACCGATGCTCCAGATGCGCAAGAACAGTTAAAAAAATTTGTGGATTTATGCGATAAGCACGATATTCCATGTGATTCTTTCCAACTTTCATCAGGCTATACTTCAATTAATGGAAAACGCTATGTTTTCAATTGGAACAAAGAAAAAATTCCTCAACCATTAGAAATGGCTAAGCATTTTCATGATGCAGGAATGAAATTAGCAGCCAACATTAAACCTTGTTTATTACAAGATCATCCACGTTATGAAGAAGTGGAAGAATTAGGTTTATTTATCAAAGATTCTGAATCTAATGCTCCAGAACGATCAATGTTTTGGGATGATGAGGGATCACATTTGGATTTTACCAATATGGATACTGTCAATTGGTGGAAGTCAAATATAAAAAAACAATTATTAGATAATGGTATTGATTCTACATGGAATGATAACAATGAATTTGAAGTATGGGATAACTATGCAAAATGTCATTATTTTGGTAGGGGAATGCCAATTAAATTGTTGAG
This sequence comes from uncultured Haemophilus sp., assembly GCA_963517645.1. Lineage (GTDB taxonomy): Bacteria > Pseudomonadota > Gammaproteobacteria > Enterobacterales > Pasteurellaceae > Haemophilus_D. The sequence goes on from CAUQGU010000001.1 coordinate 8,664, forward strand.
ACCATTGCAACCATTGTTAATGATGAAATCTTCCTATGAAGCACAACTAGAACATGCTCCAAATAAACGCCCTTATTTAATTTCCCGTTCGGGTTCTCCAGGAATGAATCGTTATGTTCAAACTTGGTCTGGAGATAATCGAACAAGTTGGAATACTCTAAAATATAATATCAAAATGGGATTAGGGATGAGTCTTTCTGCTCTCCACAATGTAGGGCATGATGTTGGTGGCTTTTCGGGTAATAAACCTGATGCAGAACTCTTTGTTCGTTGGGTTCAAAATGGTGTAATGCATCCTCGATTTACTATCCATTCTTGGAATGATGATAAAACGGTTAATGAACCCTGGATGTATCCTCAAGTAACGAATATTATTCGTGATGCTATTCAATTACGTTATTGTTTAATGCCTTATATTTATAATGCATTTTGGAAATCTCATAATGAAAATGAGCCTATGTTACGCCCAACTTTCTTAGATCACGAGAATGATCCTAATACGTTTGCTGAAAATGATGATTATTTGTTTGGTGAAGATTTATTGGTGGCTTCTGTGGTTGAAGAAAATCAACGTAAACGAGAAGTTTATTTGCCACAAAATTTAACAGGTTGGTATGATTTTTATTCTCACCAATGGTTTAATAGCGGCGAAACGATAATAGCTGATGCTCCATTGGAAAGGATACCTCTGTTTGTAAGAGCTGGTAGTATTATCCCTCTAACTAAAAAGGGATATAAAAATACTTTAATAGATGATTATCGTGAGTTGCTTATCATGCCTTTTATCAACCATGGTCAAAGAAGTATTACAATTTTTGATGATGATGGTGAAACATTTGATTATCAAAAAGGTAAATGCCTAATTTTAAATATTGACCTTAAATGTACCAATAGTACTATTGAATTAACTATTACTAAATTAGGTGGTTATTTGCCTAAATATAATGAGATTAAATTTAGGACTCCAATTTCAGAAGAAAGAGATTTTGTTATTAATGGAAATATGGTGAATAATGGATTTAAACTAAATTTAAATAATATTTAATTAGAGAAGAGTAATGAACTTTGATGAATTAAGATCCTATAAAAAGATTGGAAATGAATTAAAAGAACAACTTAATAATAATCAATATAAAGTTGGTGAAAAATTACCTGCAGAGCGAGATTTAGCAGAGTATTTTGATGTTAGTAGAACGGTTATTCGTGAAGCTATCATTATGTTGGAATTAGAAAATCTAGTTGAGGTAAGAAAAGGCTCAGGCGTATATGTTATTGCTTTGCCTCAAAGACAGGCAAGCAATGATGATGTGCTTGATAAAGTTGATGTTGGACCTTTTGAATTATTACAAGCTCGTCAATTATTGGAAAGTAGTATTGCTGAATTTGCTGCATTACAAGCAACTCGTTCAGATATTGTTCGTTTAAAAGAAATTCTGGCTAGAGAACGTTCCAATTTAGATCAAGGTGATGAAGATTATGTGGCTGATGAAGATTTTCATCAAACAATTGCTGAAATTACGCAAAATGAAGTAATTGTACATATGCAAAAGGCGCTCTGGGAGCTACGTATAAATAGCAAAATGTGGCAAGGATTACATTTACATATTCCAAATCAGAGTTATCGCCATCTTTGGTTACAAGATCATGAAAATATTATAACGGCATTGCAACGTAAAGATCCCGCAATGGCAAAGAAAGCTATGTGGCAACACTTAGAAAATGTAAAACAAAAACTTTTTGAGTTATCTGATGTAGATGATCCTGATTTTGATGGTTATCTATTTAATATGAGTCCAATTGTTGTAGATCGTTAAAATTAAGAAGGAGGTTCAAATGGAACAAGCATGGCGTTGGTATGGACCAAAAGATCCGGTATCTCTATCGGATATTAGACAAGCAGGTGCGACAGGTATTGTAACAGCATTGCATCATATTCCAAATGGGCAGGTTTGGAGTGTTGAGGAAATTGAAAAACGAAAAGCAGAAGTTGAAACAGCAGGGCTAGTTTGGTCTGTAGTTGAGAGTGTGCCAGTACATGAGGAAATAAAAACACAAACTGGTAACTATCAGATTTGGATTGATAATTATAAACAAACTCTTCGTAATTTAGCTAAATGTGGTATTGATACAGTTTGTTATAACTTTATGCCTGTTTTAGATTGGACTCGTACAGATTTAGCTTATGAATTGCCTGATGGTTCTAAGGCTCTACGTTTTGATCATATAGCTTTTTCTGCTTTTGAATTGCATATTCTAAAACGTCCTAATGCAGAGTTAAGTTATACAGAGGAAGAACAGGAAGCAGCTAAACGTTATTATGAAAAGATGACGGAAGCAGATATTAAGCAATTAACTAATAATATTATTGCAGGTCTTCCTGGTGCAGAAGAAGGGTATACTTTGGAAGAGTTCCAAGGGCAATTAGATCGTTATAAAGATATTTCACCAGAAAAATTCCGCACTCATCTTGCCTATTTTTTAAATCAAATTGTGCCGGTTGCACAAGAGGTTGGCATCAAACTAGCCATTCATCCTGATGATCCTCCTCGTCCAATATTAGGGTTACCTCGTATCGTATCTACTATAGAGGATATGCAATGGTTTGTTGAAGTAGAACCGCTTCCAGCAAATGGTTTTACTATGTGTACTGGGTCTTATGGTGTTCGTTCAGATAATGATTTAGTTAAAATGACAGAGCAATTTGCCGATCGTATTTACTTTGCTCATTTGCGTTCGACAGAAAGAGAGAATAATCCACTAACGTTCCATGAGGCTGCTCATTTGCAGGGGGATGTAGATATGTTTAACGTAGTAAAAGCATTATTGACAGAAGAGTATCGTCGTTTAAATAATGGTGAGGTTCGATTGATTCCTATGAGACCAGATCATGGACACCAGATGTTAGACGATTTACATAAGAAAACAAATCCAGGGTATTCTGCTATTGGACGTTTAAAAGGTTTAGCTGAATTTCGTGGTTTAGAAATGGCATTAAAAAAAGTATATTTCAATAAATAACCAAAATTCCTATCTAAGGAGGAAATGATGAAAAAAGCATTGTTAGTGTTACCTTTTATCTCATTAAGTGTGTTCGCACAGGATAATCTGACTTACGATAAGCTTGTGCAGACATCAGTAAAAAGTGGTTCTATTGATTACTTTATTCAAGGTAAAGGAGGGGCTGGTGAGAAAAATAATCAAATTTGTGAAGATGGATTATTTTTCAATGATCACTATCTTGCCGTTTTTGATGGAGCGACTGATAAATCTGGTAAGAAATATGACGGCAAAAAAGGAGGTCGAGTTAGCAGAGATATCATTCAAGATGTTTTCCAATCACTTCCTCCTAATACAGATAAATTAGTAGTTTTGCAAAAAATTAATGAGAAATTTAAAGAATTTTATGCTAAGAATCCAGATATGGATTTTGAAAAGAATCCATTGTTTAGACCGACTGCAACATTAATTTGGTATAACTTAGATTCTAATGAACTTGTTGCAATTGGCGATTCAAAGGCAAGAATTGATGGTATTAATTATAATGATGAACCTAAATACGTAGATGTATTAAATAGTGCTTTGCGAGTGAAAATTTTAAAAGATTTAAAATTAACACCGGAGCAAATAGAAGAAAATGATTTAGGTCGTTTTTATATTCTTCCATTGCTTAAAAGACAATCTGAATTCCAAAATAACCCAGATGCACCAAAAGCCTTCCAATATTGGGCGATTGATGGTTTTAATATTCCAGAATCAGAACTAAAAACTTGGAAGTTTGATAAAACTCCTAAAGTAATTGAATTATCTTCAGATGGATACGAGACTTATCCTAAAGAAGCAACTGTGGATAGTTATGAAAATCAATTGAAAGAAGAATTAAAAAATGATCCATTACGTATTGAAAACCCATCAACAAAAGGAGTAGTAAAAGGTAACTATACCTTTGATGATAGAGCTGTTTTGATATACAAATCTAAATAAATAATTTACCTGTACTTATGTTAAATAAGTACAGGTTTTTTTCTAAATATTCTTTATATGAGATTTCATTTATAGAGTTTTTTGTAAATTTCTTTAGATTTGTATTTATTTTGTTTTTTATTTTTATATTCTATAACTTATTAATTTAGAGTTATTATCAAATAACAGGAGCTATTTTTTTTACATATTAATAATACAATAGTTATTATGTTACTATAACCTATATGAATATTATTTTTAAAAAACATTACTTTTAGGTAAAGTACTTTAATTTATAAAAATGTTAGGTTGTAGTTTATTTCTTTGATTATTTATAGGTTATACAAATTAGCTATTTAATTTTCTACATCCACACTCAAAACTTCATCTTCTGTTTTTAACAGCGTATAGACATCTTTTAGCATTTCATTATCAATGTTGTAGCATCGTACTTGCAAGCGAACTTCGCCACTTGCTTGGTCTTTTACCGAAATATTTTCAATGCGGTAATTATGTTTCAGTAATAAATCTGTCACTTTACTGATGCCGTTCGCAGAACTTAGTTGAATAGCCAAGCGAGTACGTTTTTTATAGGTTTTACGACGAACATAACGTTGTACAATAGGGCTAATACGGATGGCGATTAAAATCATTAAAGTGGCAATAATGGCATCAAAAATAAAGCCTGCACCTGTTGCCACACCGATAGCCGCTGCTGCCCAAATAATGGCAGCTGTGGTTAAGCCTGAAATAGCATCATTTTTCTTGTGCAAAATTACCCCTGCACCTAAGAAACCGATGCCACTGATTACTTGTGCGGCAAGTCGCATAGGGTCAGTTCGGATATTATCTGAAACTTGCGCATAATGTTCTGCGGCTTGAATGGAGACAATCGTCAGTACACAAGTTGTCACCGCAATAATGGCGCAGGTTTTGACCCCAACCGGTTTGTGTTTAAGTTCACGTTCTAAGCCAATAATCCCGCCAAGTACAAGTGCGAGTAGCATTTTCCCTAGGATAAGTAAATAAGCCGTCTGTTCAAGAGCGGTCGAAAAAAGAAAAGAATTTTCCATGTTAATAATGAATATGAGTAAATAAAAAAACGGGCATTATTCTACCTGAAAAAAGGACTTTAATGGGCAAATTTACAATCAATTTACCTTTAACTTATCGCCTTTCGGCTTGAAATTGAGTAAAATCTAAAGTTTTGAAAGATGATGATAGCTGAGAATAAATTTATGCAAAAATCAACGCCGAATATTGGCTTTGTAAGTTTAGGTTGTCCTAAAAATTTAGTGGATTCTGAACGTATTCTGACAGAATTACGTACCGATGGATATAACATTGTGCCAAGTTATGAAAATGTGGACTTGGTCATTGTGAATACTTGCGGCTTTATTGATAGTGCTGTGCAGGAATCCCTAGAAGCCATTGGAGAGGCGTTGGAAGAAAATGGACGCGTGATTGTGACCGGCTGTTTAGGGGCGAAAGAAGATCAAATTCGCCAAGTTCACCCAAAAGTATTGGAAGTGAGCGGTCCGCACAGTTATGAAACAGTAATGGCACAAGTACATAAATACGTACCAAAACCTGAGCATAATCCATACACCAGCCTTGTACCAAAACAAGGGGTGAAATTAACACCAAAACACTACGCTTATTTGAAAATCTCAGAAGGCTGTGATCATCGTTGTACATTCTGTATAATCCCTTCATTACGTGGGGATTTAGAAAGCCGTTCTATTACTCAAGTATTGGATGAAGCAAAACGTCTTGCTGATGCGGGTGTGAAGGAATTGTTAGTTGTTTCACAAGATACTTCTGCTTATGCGATGGATACGCAACGTAAAGAAGGTGGCGTGAAAACGGCCTTCTGGAATGGTATGCCAATTAAAAATGACTTAATGACCTTGTGTAAACAGCTTGGTAAATTAGGTATTTGGGTGCGTTTACATTACGTTTATCCTTATCCTCATGTGGATGATTTAATTCCATTAATGGCGGAAGGTTTATTGTTGCCTTATTTGGATATTCCATTACAACATGCAAGTCCGAAAATTTTAAAAGCAATGAAAAGACCAGGAAAAATTGACCGCACTTTAGAGCGTATCAAGCAATGGCGTGAAATTTGTCCAGATTTAACTTTGCGTTCAACTTTCATCGTAGGTTTCCCAGGTGAAACAGAAGAAGACTTCCAAATGTTATTGGATTTCTTAAAAGAAGCACAACTTGATCGCGTGGGCTGTTTCAAATTTAGCCCAGTAGAAGGCGCACTTGCAACTGAAATGGCTGATCAAGTGCCTGAAGATGTAAAAGAAGAACGTTTCCACCGCTTTATGCAGTTACAACAAGAAATTTCGGCTGAACGATTAAAACAAAAAATTGGCCAAACGCTTGATGTAATCGTAGATGAAATTGATGACGAAGGTATCATTGGCCGTACAAAATCTGATGCGCCAGAAGTTGATGGCTTAGTTTATATTGAAAATCTAAGTGGCACGCCTGTGAAAGTAGGCGAGTTTATTAAAGTAACCATTACCCATTCAGATGAATATGATCTATGGGGAACCTGTTAATTATTAATCTTATTTATTTTTTACCAAAGGAATTTAGAAATGGCAGAAACACAAAAACAACCAAGTGTTATCCGTTTTGAACAAGAGGTTGCAGCAAAAAATTATGAAGCAGCTTGCGTAGAATTGCTCGATATTTTAAGCAAAATTGATACTAATTTTGGTGGTATTGAAGGCATTGAAATTGATTATCCTAGCCAATTAAATGATGAATTAGTACAAGATAAAATTAAGCATTTTTGTACCCGTGTAGCGGTAGCAATGAGCGAGCTATTTTCTGATCCTAAATTAGATATTTCTGAAGGTGGGGCGCAACGTTTCTTTACCTTACAACGTTGGATTAACATGATTTTCGCATCATCGCCATTTGTAAATGCGGATCATGTGTTGCAGACTTATAACCGCAATCCAGATAAGACTAATTTATCCGATTTTCATTTAGATAATGCGAGATCATCATTAATTAAATTCTGTATTTTTTACCTGCCAGAATCTAATGTGAATGTTAATCTTGATGCTTTATGGAATTTAGATCCTGAATTATGTGCATCTCTTTGTTTTGCATTACAATCACCCCGTTTTATCGGTACCGATCAAGCGTTCTCTAAGCGTGGTACGCTTTTACAATGGTTCCCTGAAAAATTAGCGACGATTGAAAACTTAAATAATTTACCAAGTGCAATTTCACACGATGTGTATATGCATTGCAGCTACGATATTGCTGAAAATAAACACTGGGTGAAAAAAGCATTAAACCAAGTTATTCGCCGTCATTTATTGCAAGGTGGATGGACAGATCGCGATGTCACGAAATTAGGTGAGCGTAATGGCAAACCTGTCATGGTGGTGTTATTGGAGCATTTCCATTCATCCCATTCAATTTATCGTACGCATTCCACCTCAATGATTGCTGCACGTGAGCGTTTTCATTTAATTGGTGTGGGTAATGAAGCAGTAGATGCGGCAGGCCAAGCGGTGTTTGATGAATTCCATTTATTAAAAGGCGATAATATTTTTAGTAAATTGAATGAATTAAAAGAGATTTGTGAGAAAAATGGTGCAGCCGTTCTTTATATGCCAAGTATTGGGATGGATTTAACCACTATTTTTGCAAGTAACACGCGTCTTGCGCCAGTTCAAGTAATTGCTTTAGGCCATCCTGCTACGACACATTCTGATTTTATTGAATATGTGATTGTAGAAGATGATTATGTGGGGTCTGAAAAATGCTTCAGTGAGCAATTATTGCGTTTACCGAAAGATGCCTTACCTTATGTGCCTTCAGCACTTGCACCGCAACACGTAGAATATCGCTTACGTGAAAATCCTGAAGTGGTGAATATTGGTATTGCTTCCACCACAATGAAGCTTAATCCCTATTTCTTGGCGGCATTAAAGGCTATTCGTGATCGTGCTAATGTAACAGTGCATTTCCACTTTGCTTTAGGTCAATCCAGTGGTGTGACGCATCCTTATGTTGAGCGTTTTATTAAATCTTATTTAGGCAATGATGCGACAGCTCATCCACATGCACCTTATGATCAATATCTTCGTATTTTGCATAACTGCGATATGATGGTAAACCCATTCCCATTCGGTAACACGAATGGCATTATTGATATGGTGACATTAGGTTTAGTAGGCATATGTAAAACGGGTGCAGAAGTCCACGAGCATATCGATGAAGGCTTATTCAAACGTTTAGGTTTACCGGAATGGTTAATTGCAAATACGGTAGATGAATATATTGAACGAGCAATTCGTTTAGCAGAAAACCATCAAGAACGTTTAGAACTTCGCCGTCATATCATTGAAAATAACGGCTTACAAACCTTATTTACAGGTGATCCAAGCCCAATGGGTAAAGTATTATTTGAAAAATTTGAGGAATGGAAAACGGCAAATTTAGCTGAAAAGCCAAAGAAAAAATCAACTAAATCCGCAACGACAAAAGAGAAGGCAACAAAGTCTACCACAACAAAGAAAAGTGCGGTCAAATCTGAAGGTAAATCTGAGCCGAAAAGAACGGTAAAGAAAACCACGAAAAAAGCAGATAAATAATCAATAAATCCCCGAAAGGGGATTTTTTATTGAGAAAAATTAAACAAAGCCTCATTTTTTCTAAAAAAACTTGATTTTGTGGCGTAAAGCCTGTAATTAATAGACCTATTCAACACAACATAAAATAAGGAAAAACTCATGAAAAACGTCGGTTTTATCGGTTGGCGCGGAATGGTCGGTTCCGTATTAATGGATCGTATGGTGCAAGAGCAAGATTTTGCCAATATTAATCCAGTTTTCTTCACCACTTCTCAAGCAGGTCAAAAAGCCCCTGTATTTGCAGGTAAAGAAGCGGGTGAACTTAAAAGTGCATTCGACATTGAAGAACTTAAAAAATTAGACATTATCGTGACCTGCCAAGGTGGCGATTATACCAATGAAGTTTATCCAAAATTAAAAGCAACAGGTTGGGATGGTTATTGGGTTGATGCAGCGTCTGCACTACGTATGAAAGATGATGCAATTATCGTGCTTGATCCTGTAAACCAACACGTGATTTCTGAAGGTTTGAAAAAAGGCATTAAAACTTTCGTAGGTGGTAACTGTACCGTGAGCTTAATGTTGATGGCTATCGGTGGCTTATTTGAGAAAGATTTAGTGGAATGGGTATCAGTCGCAACTTACCAAGCGGCTTCAGGTGCAGGCGCAAAAAATATGCGTGAATTGCTTTCACAAATGGGTTTATTAGAACAAGCGGTTTCAAGTGAATTAAAAGACCCTGCTTCATCAATTTTAGATATTGAACGTAAAGTGACTGCAGAAATGCGTTCTGATAGCTTCCCAACTGATAACTTTGGTGCGGCATTAGGTGGTAGTTTAATCCCTTGGATTGACAAACTTCTCCCAGAAACAGGACAAACTAAAGAAGAATGGAAAGGCTATGCAGAAACCAACAAAATCTTAGGTTTAAGCGACAATCCAATTCCTGTTGATGGTTTATGTGTGCGTATCGGTGCATTACGCTGCCATAGCCAAGCGTTTACCATCAAACTGAAAAAAGACTTACCATTAGAAGAAATTGAACAAATTTTAGCATCTCACAACGAATGGGTGAAAGTGATTCCAAATGACAAAGAAACCACATTACGTGAATTAACCCCAGCTAAAGTAACAGGTACATTAAGCGTACCAGTTGGTCGTTTACGTAAATTGGCAATGGGTCCGGAATACTTAGCGGCATTCACTGTAGGTGACCAATTATTATGGGGTGCTGCAGAGCCAGTTCGCCGTATCTTAAAACAATTGGTGGCATAAGTTTTACTTTCACTACAAAGGGCGTATTTACTACGCCCTTTTCATTAGAAAATTATGATCAGAGAACCTCATTTTCATCAATTTGCCCTTGCAGAGTTATTGCCTTTTTTTGAGCAATTTCCGACGCAATATCTTTCTGGCGAACGAAATATCAAATTGGCTTATCGTCATTTGGTTCAGCCTGAAAGTGCGGTCAGAAAATTGATGATTTTGGTGAATGGTCGAGCAGAAAATATGCTCAAATGGACTGAGTTGGCTTATGATTTTTACCAACAAGGTTATGATGTTTTGCTTTTCGATCATCGAGGACAAGGCTATTCACAGCGTATTATTCCTCAAAAAGGGCATTTAGATGAGTTTCGTTTTTATACCGATGATATGGCAAAAATCATTGAAAAAACGACCGCACTTTATGCTTATCAAGCGCAATATATTCTCGCCCACTCCCTCGGCGCTTTGATTTCCACCTATTATCTAGCCAATTATGATCATCATATTAAAAAGGCTGTGCTTTCTTCGCCTTTCTTTGGTGTTCCGATGAAACATCCATTACGAGATGAAGTCATCATTGCAACAATGATGGCATTTGGTCAAGGTCATCGCTATGTTTTTGGCAAAGGACATTACAAACCGGCAGATTTAAACCTTAATGAACTTAGCCATTCTAAAACGCGAATGAAATGGATGAACCGAATTAATCGAAAACGCGCTGCTATTCACTTAGGCGGCCCAACTTTCCGCTGGGTACATTTGTGTTTAAATGCAATCAAAGCGCTCCCTAAAATCATTCCAAGAGTGGAAACACCTGTGCTTATTTTACAAGCAGAAAAAGAAAAAATTGTGGATAACAAAAATCTTGAAAAATTGACCGCACTTTTCCCGCATGCAGAATCGATGCTTGTACCTCAGGCAAAACATGAAATCCTTTTTGAAAAGGATAACGTGAGAAAAGCCGTGCTTGAACGCGTGAATCAATTTCTTCATTCTTAAATTTTCCTAATTAGATTAAACATAAAACATTATATATTGATTTATATAATGTTTTTTATTTTTATCTCATGAGTGTTTAACCTTTTATTGAGCAAGATCATAGTTTCTTTCTTACTATATCCCTACAATTCATAATACTTATTTATAGTTATATTTTTTGTCGTTTGTATCGTTGGAGTGTCTATGTCAAAAATGAAGAAAATCGTCACCACACTTTGCTTGGCTGGTGTCGGCGCTGTGGCATTATGGGGAACGCAGTGGGTTATGCATAAAACAAGTTCACCGGAGTTTTGTGTCAGTTGTCATTCAATGAGCTATCCAAAAGAAGAATGGGAAGGTTCGAGTCACTTTGCTAATGCAAAAGGCGTGCGAGCACAATGTTCAGACTGCCATATTCCAAAAGAAGGTTGGCATTATGTCAAAGCTAAATTTATTGCTTTAAAAGACTTGTGGTATGAAGCACAAGGCAAGATTGAGAATAAAGAAAAATATGAAGCCCACCGTGCAGAGCTTGCTCAAATGGTATGGAATGATATGAAAGCCAATGATTCAGAAACCTGTCGTAGCTGTCACAGTTTTGATGCAATGGAGCTTTCAAAACAAACTAAATTAGCAAAACAAACTCATACAGATGCCCAAACAAATGGCCAAACCTGTATTGATTGTCATAAGGGCATTGTTCATTTCCTTCCTGAAGTGCATGGCGATCAAAATGCACAAAAATCCTCAGCAGTACAAGGTGGTACTCTCTCTGATGGTTCAGCCATTTTTGCTACTGAAATGGTGAAAGCGACTAATGATAAAGGAAATGAGGTTCGCCTCATGCCTTATGCAGAATTAATGCAATGGAAAGTAAATAGCGATCAAGTTCAAGGTACTTTACATGGTTGGCAACAAGTAGGAGCTGAAGCGGTTGTTTATCAAGAATTAGGCAAACGTATCACACTTGCTTTAATGGATGAAGATGCACGTAACCATGTTCAAGTCGCCAAAACAGTGCATGATGCAGTAACGGATTCTGAGTGGAAAGAAATCAATGTTGCGGTGAATGTCGCAAAAGAAAAAATGTCATCAGATCTGACCGCACTTAATCAATATGGCAATCAGTTAAATCAAACTCAATGTAGTGGTTGTCACGCAGCAATTGGTGCAGATCATTACACCGCTAACCAATGGATTGGTGTGGTGAATTCTATGAAAGACCGTACATCAATGAACAAAGATGAAGTACGTGCATTAACTATCTATCTGCAACGCAACGCCAAAGATATGGCAAAACAATAATGAATTAACTATCTAAAACGAGGCTGAAATGAAAAAGAATAACGTAAATGAACAACGTCGTGATTTTCTGAAAAAAACATCTTTAGGTGTGGCAGGCAGTGCCCTTTCTGGTGGTATGGTGGGCGTTGTATCAAAAAGTGCGGTAGCAAAAGAAGCTGAAATGAAAACAGTAGTTACTGCGGCTCACTGGGGACCGCTTGGTGTGGTTGTGGAAGATGGTAAGGTCGTGAAATCCGGTCCTGCTATTGAGCCTGCTGTACCGAATGAATTACAAACTGTTGTTGCCGATCAGCTATACAGTGAAACTCGCGTGAAATATCCAATGGTGCGTAAAGGCTTTTTAGCTAACCCAGGAAAAAGTGATACCACAATACGGGGGCGTGATGAGTGGGTACGCGTTTCTTGGGATCAGGCCTTGGATCTAGTACACAACCAACTTAAACGCGTGCGCGAAAAATATGGTTCAACAGGCATTTTTGCTGGTTCTTACGGATGGTTTAGCTGCGGTTCACTACATGCCTCTCGTACTTTGTTGCGTCGTTATATGAATGCCACTGGTGGTTTTGTGGGACACAAAGGGGATTATTCTACGGGTGCGGCGCAAGTAATTATGCCACATGTGCTCGGCACTATCGAAGTCTATGAACAACAAACCAGCTGGGAATCTGTGTTGGAAAATAGTGATATTATCGTGCTTTGGTCAGCTAATCCGCTCACTACTATGCGTATTGCATGGATGTCTACCGACCAAAAAGGGATTGAATATTTCAAAAAATTCCAAGCTACGGGCAAACGAATAATTTGTATCGACCCACAAAAAAGTGAAACCTGCCAAATGCTAAATGCAGAATGGATTCCAATAAATACAGCAACGGATGTACCATTAATGCTTGGTATTGCGCATACTTTAGTTGAACAAGGCAAACACGATAAAGATTTCTTGAAAAAATATACGTCAGGTTACGCTAAATTTGAGGAATATTTATTAGGTAAAACAGATGGTCAACCAAAAACGGCAGAATGGGCGGCAAAAATTTGTGGTGTGCCAGCAGAAACCATTAAGCAACTTGCAGCAGATTTCTCCACCAAACGTACCATGTTAATGGGCGGTTGGGGTATGCAACGCCAACGCCATGGTGAACAAAGCCACTGGATGTTAGTCACTCTTGCATCTATGTTAGGGCAAATTGGTTTGCCTGGCGGTGGCTTTGGTTTGAGTTATCATTATTCAAATGGCGGGGTACCAACAGCGACAGGCGGTATTATTGGCTCTATTACAGCTACCCCATCAAGTAAACCAGGAGCGCAAACTTGGTTAGATGATACGTCTAAATCAGCTTTCCCATTGGCACGTATTGCTGATGTATTACTCAATCCGGGTAAAACTATCCAGTATAACGGTACTGAAATTACTTACCCAAATATCAAAGCAGTATATTGGGCAGGCGGTAATCCGTTTGTTCACCATCAAGATACCAATACCTTAGTGAAAGCTTTCCAACAACCGGAAGTGGTGATTGTGAATGAAGTGAACTGGACACCAACTGCGCGCATGGCAGATATTGTATTGCCCGCAACTACCAGTTATGAACGTAATGACTTAACCATGGCGGGTGACTACTCCATGATGAGCATTTACCCGATGAAACAAGTGGTTCCGCCACAATTTGAAGCGAAAAATGACTACGATATTTTCGTTGAACTCGCAAAACGAGCAGGTGTGGAAGAACAATACACTGAAGGTAAAACGGAAATGGAATGGCTGGAAGAATTCTACAATGCAGCCTTTACTGCCGCACGTGCAAACCGTGTTGCAATGCCTCGTTTTGATAAATTTTGGGCAGAAAATAAACCGTTAAGCTTTGAAGCGGGAGAAGCCGCGAAGAAATGGGTACGTTATGGTGAATTCCGTGAAGATCCATTACTCAATCCGCTTGGCACGCCGTCAGGTAAAATTGAGATTTTCTCTGATGTTATTGAGAAAATGCATTATAACGACTGTAAAGGTCACCCAAGCTGGATGGAGCCAGAAGAATTTGCGGGTAATGTGACAGAAGAATATCCGTTAGCTTTAGTAACGCCACATCCTTACTATCGTTTACACAGCCAATTGGCGCATACTTCATTACGTCAAAAATATGCGATAAACGATCGTGAGCCTGTGATGATTCATCCTGAAGATGCGGCTGCTCGCGGTATTAAAGACGGTGATATTGTTCGTGTTCATAGCAAACGCGGTCAAGTGCTTGCTGGTGCGATTGTGACAGAAAATATCATCAAAGGTACTGTTGCTCTTCATGAAGGTGCATGGTATGACCCAATGGATTTAGGTGAAAGTGAAAAACCGTTGTGTAAAAATGGTTGCCCGAATGTATTAACACGCGATGAAGGCACATCAAAACTTGCACAAGGTAACTCACCAAATACCTGTATTGTTCAGGTTGAAAAATTTACCGGCAAAGCACCTGAAGTGACGGTATTCAAACAGCCTAAACACGCTGTGTAAAACCAATAAAAAACGACCGCACTTTGATTTTATCCATTCAGGTGCGGTCTTTTTTCAATAAGTTTTTCTGTACTTTGTTTTTTTTCACCTATCAAATCAATTTTCTCTACCTTTCCTTCTCACCACCAAAATGTGATCTGTCTCCCAGTTTTAAGTCTTGTCTTGTACTAAAATCAACCCATAGTCCTCTTTTACGGACAAAATATTAAAGACCTGATGGTGTAAAAAGATCAGGTATTACTTTGATTCACAACGTAGAAAAAAGGAGAAAATAGATGACAAAAGATCTTAATGTCTTTGATAAACACTATGGTTTATTGATCAACGGCGAATGGACAAATGGCTCTGAGGGTAATACCTTAACAGCATATAACCCTGCAAATGGTGAAACCTTAGCCACCTTTATTGACGCTACGGATGCAGATGTCGATGCTGCAGTGAATGCTGCGAAAGAGGCTTTTAAAACCTGGAAAAATACCAGCGCAACGGAACGAGCTACAATTTTGAATAAAATTGCAGATATTATTGACGAAAATACTGAATTATTCGCTTTACAAGAAACGTTGGATAACGGTAAACCGATTCGAGAAACACGCGCAGCAGATATTCCGTTGGCATCAGATCATTTCCGTTATTTTGCCAGTGTTATTCGCGCCGAAGAAGGTGTCGCAAACCAACTGGATAGCGAAGATTTGTCGTTGATTTTACGCGAGCCTATTGGCGTTGTTGGTCAAATTATTCCATGGAACTTTCCGTTCTTAATGGCTGCATGGAAAATAGCACCTGCATTGGCAGCAGGTTGTACCGTCGTGATTCACCCATCTTCCTCTACTTCATTGAGCTTACTTTCCTTAGCTCAAAAAATTAATCATTTATTACCGAAAGGTGTCTTCAATGTCATTACTGGTAAGGGTTCTAAATCTGGCGAATACATGTTGCACCATACTGGATTTAACAAACTGGCATTCACCGGTTCCACCGAAATTGGTAGAAAAATTGGTATAGCTGCTGCTGAAATGTTGATTCCATCCACCTTGGAATTGGGTGGTAAATCAGCCAATATTTTCTTTGACGATATGCCATTTGATAAAGCATTGGAGGGCGCACAAAAAGGAATTCTCTTCAACCAAGGGCAAGTGTGTTGTGCCGGTTCACGTATTTTCGTACAAGAAAGCGTTTACGATAAATTTATCGCGGCACTAAAAGAAGAATTTAAGAAAGTTAAAGTCGGCTTACCTTGGGAAGATGACACGCAAATGGGGGCGCAAGTAAACGGAAATCAAGTTAAGGTTATTAGCAAGTATGTTGATATTGCTAAAGAAGAAGGGTGTCAAATCATCCTTGGTGGAGGTAAATCAACCGACCCTGCATTGGCTCGAGGCGAATTTTTCCAACCAACCTTAATTTTAGCGCCTGATAACAAAAAACGCGTGGCACAAGAAGAAATTTTTGGTCCGGTTGCTGTGGTAATCAAATTCAAGGATGAAGCAGATGTAATTAAAATGGCAAATGACAGTGATTATGGCCTAGGTGGTGCGGTGTGGACATATAACATTAACCGTGCGCTACGAGTTGCACGTGCACTTGAAACTGGTCGAGTTTGGGTGAACTGTTATAACCGTTTACCAGCTGGAGCTCCTTTCGGTGGTTATAAAACCTCTGGTATAGGTCGTGAAACCCATAAAATGATGCTTGACGCTTATACACAGGTGAAAAATATCTTCATCAGCACCCGTGAAGAGCGAGAAGGCATGTATTAATCATTCACTTTCTAACCTAAAAATAAACCGCACTTTGATTTTATCCATCAAAGTGCGGTTTATTTTTTATTTATATCAAATTTTTACTCAATTCTATTAAAAAAATGCGCTTAAATCTTTACTCGTACTAAATAAGTGGTATCTTTATACTCGTTTATTTAATCGATTGCGTCACGGCCGTTATACGTGATGAATTATTTTTTGTTCATTTATCTAGGAGTTATCCTATGGAAAGTAAAATTCCAGCAGTAGAAGTCAAACTTGGCTTTAAATGGCAAGGGCTGCTGATAGCCGTCATCGTTGGTTTAGGGATTTGGTTAATCCCAACGCCAGAAGGCTTATCCGCAAAAGCATGGGGAATGCTATCACTGTTTGTGGCAACCATTGTGGCTATTATCGCTAAAGCCATGCCTATGGGTGCTGCAACGCTCGTTGCCTTAGTGATTAGTGGCTTGACTGGGCTTACGCCAATTTCGCCAAAACAAGGTGATGTCGGCATGTTATCCGGTTTTGCAAACGGCACAATTTGGTTGATTGCTATTGCTATGTTTTTATCTCGCGCGGTGATTAAAACCGGTTTAGGTAAACGTATCGCGCTGTACTTCGTTGGTCGTTTTGGTAAAAAAATGATGGGTGTGGCCTATGGTATGGCGTTGGCTGATGTCGTTATCGGTCCGGGTATTCCTTCGGCTTCTGCGCGTGGGGGCGGTATTATGTACCCTATTATGCAATCTATTGCTGATGCATATGAGTCCAAACCGGGTCCAACTGCTCGTCGTGCAGGTGCTTTCTTAGCGATTGCTGTCTCTCAAATCGATACCATTATTTGTACCATGTTCTTAACCGCCATGGCGGGTAACCCGTTAATTGCAGAACTCGCGAAAAGCCAAGGTGTGGAAATCACTTGGATGACATGGTTCTTAGGGGCGATTGTACCGGGTATTGTGAGCTTGATCGTCTTGCCTTATTTCGTGTATTTAATTTATCCGCCAGAATTAAAAGATACGCCTAAAATGGCAGAAATGGCACGTGAAGAATTAAAAAGCATGGGCCCAATGAGCAAAGCGGAATGGATTCTTGCCCTAGACTTTATTCTTCTTTTATTCCTATGGACTGTGGGTGATTTAGTCTTCCATATCCCAGCAACAATTTCAGCGTTTATTGGTTTAGTGATTTTATTATTAACCAATATTATGAGCTGGAAAAATATCGTAGCAGAAACCACCGCATGGGATACGATGTTCTGGTTTGCAGTATTGGTCATGATGGCAAATGCACTCAATAAATACGGTGCTATTACTTGGATTTCTACCCACATTTCTTCATCTGTGGGTGGTTTCAGCTGGCCAATTGCCTTTACTATTTTAGTGTTGGTGTACTTCTATACCCGCTATTTCTTTGCTTCAGCCATGGCGCATATTTCCGCAATGTATCTCGCTTTCGTGGCTGCGGCTATTGCTGTGGGTACACCACCAATCATTGCTGCAATTGGTTTAGGTTACACCTCAACATTATCCATGAGTTTAACACAATACGCCGGTGGTCCTGGCCCTGCTTTATACGGTTCAGGTTATAACTCAACCGGTCAATGGTGGGGCGTGAGCTTTATTGTTTCCATCCTTTCATTAGTGATTTGGTTTGGTGTGGGTGGATTATGGATGAAACTCCTTGGCTGGTGGTAATCCTTATTAATTCATAAATAATCCCTAAAAAACGACCGCACTTTGATTTGTATCTCAAAAGTGCGGTCATTTTTATCTGTATTTTGAATTAATCATCCCAGTCGTCATCCCAATCACGATGTCTTCTGTGATGGTGATGTTTTTTATGTTTTTTATGATGGCGATATTCTCTGTCATCGTAGTCTCCGCCTTTATTCACTTGACTACCTATTACACCACCTAATGCCGCGCCGCCGAGTGTTGTGGCAATATCACCACCTAATAAACCACCGGCTACGCCGCCGATTGCTGCACCTGTTGCAGTATGACGTTGTTGTTTGTCCATTTCACAAGCGGTTAAGCTTCCTGCTAATGCAACAATCACTAACCCTTTCATCAATTTAGATTTCATAAATCTACTCCTCTATTTTTGTCGGGATTGCTTGCCTAAGCACTTATGCAATCCGGCGTGTAAAAGCATTCCTTTTACGATTGCTTTGACTGTTTGGAAAATTAGTTAGTTTAAACGGCGTGTTCAATTGGTTTAAGAATGAACAAATTTTGGTATGATTGTTGGTAAACAGTATTAAACTGGAGAGTAATAATCTTGAAATTGATAAATATTTATATTTTTGATAATAATGGCAGCGTGGTTATCCCTAAGTAAGGAATTTAATTATGTATAAAAGAACAAATTATTCTTTTTTAAAAAGCATTTTCTTTCAAGATGCTTTTTCTTGGTGTCAAGAAAAGTTTAATAGCGGTTATATTCATGATTGGACTATTAATGAAAATGAATGGGGCGCAGCTTTAGATACGTATGAAAATGCTTTTCAGCTCCCTATAGAAAAATTGATGTTATATGTTATCGCTATAACAGGATTGTCTGGGAGAAATAAAATAGCCCATTATTCTATCTTTTCTGATATAGAAGAAATTTTATCTTTAAATAGTCTTGATGATTTAATTATGGATCTTGAAGATGTTGAGAAAGATGAGTTTTTACGAGATCTAAATATTGTTATGAATAATAAACTGATTTAGTTTTTTATACTAACATTAATTTTTTAGAATATATCATTTCAGGTTTTTTATTTTAAGTTTGTATAAATATTTAATATATAAAATTAATATTAGTTAGAGGAAAGGAGATGGGTATAATATACACTTACTACCTAAATAAATAATGATTTTAAAAATATTAAAATTTTTTATATTTGTTGCATTACTATGTTTCTTTGCTATGGTGATCGCTGAATTAGATGCGGGACGAAAGAATTTACAGTATGCTCTCCTGATAAAAGAGGCTTTAATTATGTCTCTAAAATTTCAGCTGGTTGCTTTGCCTATATATCTTCTCTTTTTTAAACGAGATTAGAGTGGTTAAAATATTTTGGAGATAAAAAATGAAAAAGATAAATCTCAGTTTCTTTTTGATTTGTAGTATTTTGACTGCATGTGTTTCTTCTGATAGCCATTTTGTTCGGTTCTGGAATGGTGATGTTATATCTGACATGACTCCAGAGGAGGAGAAAAAATTTGATCTATGCTATGAGAAAACTAAAAATTTACCAAGAGGAACAGCTGAGGAAAGGGGAAAAGCAAGTCTTGCTACATTAAAATGTATTGATGACGAAAAATAGCTAGGTAGGGTGCATTGATTTGAAAATCCATGCATGTTTAATAATTTAATTCGCACATGAATCTCTCGAGGAAAACATGCTTAATAAGATTAGAAAAAACTCATGGTTTAGCAATCTAGTGTTATTTTCTCTTTTATATTTATTGTTTATCTCTAGAGATATAATTTTCTCCCTATTTATATATTTTAAGTTTAATGAAGTGTATTGGAATTCAGATGTATTTAAAGAAGCATTGATCCCAACACTAGCTATGTATTTACCTCTTAGTTTTATTGATTTTGCAATAAAATCATATAAAAGAACAAAAAATAAAAAGCATTAAGTTTAGTGAAACTATTTTTTAATAAGATCGTCTTAATTATTATTAGATTGTATTATAAGTTATAGTCACTATTACTAAAAAATTTAATAAGTGAGAAAATATAAATGATTATGTTATTTTTAATAAATTTTATTAGATGTTTTATTTATATATCTATGACTTTATTGGTGTCTATGATGGTTGTTAGAAATATTTATATTTTAATTCATACTAATTTTGGCGTTTCTTTTTATATTAGTTTTGAGGATGTAGAACTTATTTTAATTCCATCATTAGTTATTAGTCTATTTATTTCATGTGTTGCACTGTATAACAGAAGATAAAATGATTTTAAAAATATTAAAGTTTTTTATAGCTGTTGCATTCATATTTTTCTTGTTTATGGTGATAGTTCAGTTCGATATGGGAAGAAATAATTTGCAATATGCAGTTCTTATGAAAGAGGCTTTACTTATGTCTCTAAAATTCCAGGTGGTTGCTTTGCCTATTTATCTTCTCTTTTTTAAACGAGATTAGATCGGTTGGAATGAAAAAATATTTTGGAGATAAAAAATGAGTAAGATAAATCTCAGTATTTTTTTGCTTTGTAGTATTTTGACAGCATGTGTTTCTTCTAATAGTTATTTTGTTCGTTTCTGGAATGGGGATGTGATACCTAAAAGGACATATGAGGAACAAAAAACTTTTGCATCATGTTATGAGAAATATAAAAATCTTCCTGATAAGACAAATGAGGAACGAGAGGTCATAAGTTTGAAAGTTATGGATTGTATGCACACTATGAAAAAATGATAGTGTTCAAAATAACGTTAAAATGGTATGTGAATTTCTTTTTAAAGATAGCGTAAACCTATAAAGTGCGGTCAATTTTCAAAGAGTTTTAAAACCTCTCAAAAATTGACCGCACTTTTGTATTTTTGATACTTCTTCCGCCAAATATCTCCTTCCTATTGCAATCCCGCCTGCAATACCATTCCTTTTACGTCCACTTGTTCTGTTGAGAAAACGGGATAGTCCAACCTGGCTTGTTCAATCGCTCTAAGAATCAGTATGTTTATGATTTTTTGATATAAAATTATTAAATTAAAATATTTTTACATAAATTTGATAAATTTTTATTGATTTGTGACTTTGATCACAGTATTACAGAAAAAAATTCAGTACTATACTTGCAACTCGATGATAGATGTTTTTAGTAGCGGGTTAATAATCATGGACTTTAAACCTAACATAATAGGAGATTTATTATGGCATACTATCCAGCAGAACCGTTCCGTATTAAAAGTGTTGAACCTGTTTCAATCTTACCAAAAGCAGAACGTGAAAAAGCAATGAAAGCGGCAGGCTTCAATACCTTCTTACTTGATTCAGAAGATGTTTACATTGACCTTTTAACTGATAGCGGCACTAACGCGATGAGTGACCGTCAATGGGCTGGTATTATGATGGGTGATGAAGCTTATGCAGGTAGCCGCAACTTCTATCATTTACAAGAAACTGTTCAAGATTTATTTGGCTTCAAGCATATTGTGCCAACTCACCAAGGACGTGGTGCAGAAAACATTCTTTCTCGTATCGCGATTAAACCAGGTCAATACGTACCAGGTAATATGTATTTCACTACTACACGTTTCCACCAAGAAGCCAATGGCGGTATTTTCTACGATATTATTCGTGATGAAGCACATGATGCGACATTAGATATCCCATTCAAAGGTGATATTGATGTTAAAAAATTAGAAAAATTAATTAACGAAAAAGGCGCTGAAAATATTGCTTATGTGTGCTTGGCGGTAACAGTAAACTTAGCGGGTGGTCAACCGGTTTCTATCGCAAACATGAAAGCTGTTCGTGAATTAACCGCAAAACACGGCATTAAAGTGTTCTACGATGCAACTCGTTGTATTGAAAATGCTTATTTCATTAAAGAACAAGAACCAGGCTATCAAGATCGCTCAATCAAATCTATCGTTCAAGAAATGTTCAGCTATGCAGATGGTTGTACAATGAGTGGTAAAAAAGACTGCTTAACCAATATCGGTGGTTTCTTATGTATGAATGATGAAGAATTGTTCATGAAAGCGAAAGAATTGGTTGTTGTGTTCGAAGGTATGCCGTCTTACGGTGGTATGGCTGGTCGTGATATGGAAGCAATGGCGATCGGTTTGAAAGAAGCAACTCAGGAAGAGTACATTGAACACCGTGTTAAACAAGTACGTTATCTCGGTGAAAAATTAAAAGCAGCGGGTGTACCGATTGTTGAACCAATTGGTGGTCATGCGGTGTTCTTAGATGCACGTCGTTTCTGTCCACATTTGAAACAAGAAGAAGACTTCCCAGCACAAGCATTAGCGGCAGCAATCTATGTTGAATGCGGTGTGCGTACAATGGAACGTGGTATTATTTCAGCTGGTCGTGATATCAAAACTGGCGAAAACCATCATCCAAAACTTGAAACTGTACGTATTACTATTCCGCGTCGTGTTTACACCTATGCACACATGGATTTAGTTGCTGATGGTATTATCCATTTATTCAAACATAAAGAGGATATTAAAGGGCTTCGTTTCGTGTATGAACCAAAACAATTACGTTTCTTCACTGCACGTTTTGAACAAAAATAGGCCTACCGCCCTTACCTCAGTAACGGGGTAAGGGCTTTTTGTATCTAAAAAATATTTGGTTAATGAGAAAAATGCGAAAACATTCTAATGACATTGTAGTTTGATGTATTGTCAAATAAGGAAGTGACTAGCCTTTCTACGATAATCGGAAAGGAGAAAACTTATGAACAAAACATTGGGAAGTACCTTGATTACCTCAGGGACGATGATTGGGGCAGGGATGCTTGCCATGCCTCTCACCTCTGCAGGAATAGGTTTCACGTTTACAGTTGTTCTACTTGTTCTTTTATGGATTCTGCTCACCTATAGCGCATTATTATTTGTTGAGGTTTATCAAACCGCTGAACATGATGCCGGTATTGGCACGCTTGCAGCACAGTATTTTGGTCGACCAGGACGAATTGTCGCAACCAGCGTATTAATGATTTTCCTTTATGCGTTACTTTCCGCCTATGTAACCGGTGGTGGTGCAATTCTTGCTTCAACTTTACCTGATTTTGCGACGCCTGATCTCAAAATGAAAGGTTCCATCCTAGCATTTACGATCTTCTTTGGTATCTTCGTAGCAATTGGCACAAGCTTTGTGGATGCCTTAAATCGTTTCTTATTTATTACGATGATTGCGGCGCTATTCATTGTGCTTGGATTGATGATTCCAGAAATTAAAATCGATAACTTAATGGCCATGCCAATTGATAAAGCGCTATTGATTTCAGCTAGCCCAGTTTTCTTTACCGCTTTTGGTTTCCACGGTTCAATTCCTTGCTTAAATAAATATTTAGAAGGTGATGTAAAAGCCTTAAGATTTTCTATTATTATGGGCTCTGCAATCACATTAGTGGGTTATCTTTTATGGCAATTTTCTACTCACGGCGTGTTAAGTCAAAGCCGATTCTTAGAAATCCTTAATCAAGATCCAACATTAAATGGATTGATTGAGGCCGTTCGAGTGATTACAGGCAGCACCATTATTGCGGCTGTCGTGAAAATCTTCTCTGCCTTAGCACTGATTACCTCATTCTTAGGGGTCGCACTAGGTTTACTAGAATGTATTGACGACTTGTTAAAACGTGTATTCAATTTTTCTGCAAACCGTTTAAGTTTAGGTTTCTTAACGTTCCTTCCGCCATTGCTCTTTGCATTCTTCTATCCAGAAGGTTTCATCCTTGCATTAGGTTATGCAGGACAAATGTTTGCTTTCTATGCAGTGGTATTGCCGGCAGCATTGGTTTGGAAAGCTCGCCATCAACATCCAAACTTACCTTATCGTGTGCCGGGTGGTTCAGGGCTTCTATTCTTTGTCTCAATTCTAGGGATTATTATCGTGAGTATCCCATTCCTAATTAAATTAGGTGTATTACCTGAAGTAGTGGGTTAATAACACGATTAAAATAAAAAAGTGCGGTTAAAAATCAGAGTGTTTTTAACCGCACTTTTATTTTATTATCAGTCTTGGGAAAGGTGTCATTTCACTATTGGTAGTGAAAAAATTTCGTTATTATCTTGATAAAGATACTAAAGGAGTAACAAATGTACACCCAGAATAGTATTCCCTTATATACAGCCAAAGGAGAGGATTCTCATAGCCCTTTAAATTTTTTTTATGGTGGAACAGGTAGGTTAGATGAGCCTGAGTTTAGTATAAAAGCCTACTTTAATATTGTTTATCATGAGGGAGATTTTTTAAAAGCTATCTATTCTATTTTGGTAGAAAAGGATGGATTCTGTGAGGAGGGAGCAGATTGCTATTACCCTGATATGAATAGTCCG
This sequence comes from uncultured Haemophilus sp., assembly GCA_963517645.1. Lineage (GTDB taxonomy): Bacteria > Pseudomonadota > Gammaproteobacteria > Enterobacterales > Pasteurellaceae > Haemophilus_D. The sequence goes on from CAUQGU010000001.1 coordinate 33,072, forward strand.
TTTCCAGAAGATCACTTCGAAGGGGTAAGGTTTGAGATTGGAGGCTTATGTGATCCTAGATATCAGATTCATGTATCTGAAGAAATCTGCTTTATGTATTTTAAAAAGGCATGCAAACGTTTTTTAGAATTACATCCTGAAAAAGAATATGTAGAGTTTATTTATGATATTTTAAACAACTGGGAACCATCAAAGATAAAATAAAAGTCAAAATTTGTGTCTATTTTGATAGGTAAATTAATAATATAAGAGTGCTAGAAAAAATAATGGATATATTTAATTTTTTTGAAAATGTTATTTACCCTAGGGTGATTGAAAAATTCGGAGTTGTTCAAGTTGATTTTGAGCAAGAGGGAGATTTTGGTTATTTAACTAGATTTGACTTATATTCAAATAAAAAAACAGCAACTATTGAGCTCTGGAGTAGTCATTGGGTAGGGTTGGAAATATATAAATTAGAAAATAGAGATATAGATATTATATATAACAAAATGATTTCTCCTGATGAAGTATCGGAAAAAGATTTCTTTGAGTTTATGGAGGTTTTATTTAATGGTAATTAGCGAAAGTTTGCTTTTATAGCCTGGAGATATAAAGTGCGGCCAAATTTCAAAGAGTTTTAAAACCTCTCGAAAATTGACCACACTTTTTTATGCTTTCTCTTTGATTGCTTTGAGATAGCGATATACGCTAGGTTCTGAGATTTTCAAATATTTCGCCACCATCGGAATGGCGCCTTTGATATTGAAAATGCCTTTATCAAATAAGACTTGAACGGCGTTTTCCCGCTGTCTTAAACTGAGTGGTTTATCGGAATGTAATAGAGTGAAATCAAGGTATTCACAAAGGATATCTTCGATAGAGTTTTCGAGTTTTTCTTTATTAATTATTTCAGCCTCTTCCACTTCGGCAAAGGCCGCATCAATACCTAAAATATTGACGAAATTTCCAAGGTTTTCCAGTGAAATTAATTTGGTCATCACATCAACCAACTCAGAAGTATCATGATTAATACAAAGGATGCCTTCTAATTTATCCCCGTTTTTAATGAAATAAGTTGCACCTCGAATGACCTTTTCGGAATCTGCCACTGCTTTGTAGTTAAAGATAAAATCCTTATCTAAATACACTTTATCCTGCAACAAACTAGAACCAAAAGAACTAAGTGGAGAGGAAAGTGTCCGCCCGCTAACGTGGCTATTCGCAATGGCTTCCATATGAGCCTTATTCTTATCAAAAGAATGAAATACGACTTCGTATTTAGGGCCAAGAACGTTTCCCAAAAAATGGGTTAGGCCAATAAAATATTTCTTTTGTACGTTATTCATACCAACTTAATCTCATTAATTTCAGCTTGCTACAGGTATTCTATAACCGCTTATTTTTTATAGCAAATATATTGTAAAAAACGGCAGGTTATCTGTGGTGTTTTACTTTAAGTGAATCCCATAATGCTTAATGGGATGTAGTTAGACAATACTTCTGTGATATTCTTTGGTGTTGGGATTTGTATCTTATTCAGTTGATGGTAAGCAATTTGAAAGAATTATGAAACATACCCCAACAGGAGATTAATATGAAAGAACAAGAAATTTACCAGAAAATTGGGGAGTTATTGTGGTCAATAATGCCTGAAGAAGCCGTAAGGATTGATTTTATTGGTTCTATTTATCCTGAACATTATTCTGGTGGAGCTGAATGGGTTGTTGCGAATGGTGATATTCATTATTTCCCATTAGGTCAAAGACCTGATGAAATTGAAGGGGAAATTATAAATTTAATGAAACAATTGAGATCAACCTTATCTCAAGAATGGACTCAATATAAGTTTTCCCTATTTGATAATATGGAATTTAATATTCAATTTGCATATGTTTCGGATGAAGATAGTTGGCCAATGCTCTATCTTCGAGGTGTTAGTGATCTTGAAGAAAATGAGATAACGGAATATGGAATTCCTAGAGAAATTTGGGAAGAGCGAGTAAAAGTGAAGGAAGAAACAGTAAGATAGCTAGTCTCAGCGTGAAAGTGCGGTCAATTTCCAAAGCGTTTAAAACCTCTCAAAAATTGACCGCACTTTTCGTATTTTCAAAGATGCTTATATTAAGCAAACTTTATAATTTCACATCCAACTTTGCGTAAGCTCGTTCTACTTTTTCCAATGCTTTTTCTACGGAAATATCTCGAGCGAGTAAGACACCTAAACGGCGATGGCCATTGACTTCGCCTTTGCCGAAAATACGAATATTGGTGTGGGGTTCAGCCAATACTTCGGCGATATTGCCAAATTGCACGTTTTTCGATTGGCCTTCTACCACAATGGCTTTGGAAGCCGATGGGCTAATTAAGGTGATTTCTGGAATCGGTAAACCTAAAATCGCACGGGCGTGTAAGGCGAATTCGGATAATTCTTGAGAAATTAGCGTGACCATGCCGGTGTCATGTGGGCGGGGGGAGACTTCATTGAAGATCACCTCATCACCACACACAAACATTTCCACACCAAAAATGCCGCGACCACCTAATGCAGTGGTAATTTTCTCTGCTACGTCTTGTGCTTTTTTCAACGCTACATCAGACATGGCTTGTGGTTGCCAAGATTCGCGATAGTCGCCATCTTCTTGACGATGGCCGATTGGCGCTAAGAAGCTGGTGCCGTTGATGTGGCGAACGGTGAGCAAGGTAATTTCATAATCGAATTTAACAAACCCTTCTACAATCACGCGTCCTGCGCCTGCGCGACCACCTTGTTGAGCGTAATCCCAGGCTTTTTGTAAGTCGTCTTTGGATTTTAAAATACTTTGACCGTGGCCAGAAGAGGACATAATCGGTTTCACCACGCAAGGAATACCGATTTTTTCAACCGCACTTTGGAAGTCAGCAAAGTTATCGACAAATTGATAAGGCGAAGTTGGCAATTTAAGCTCTTCAGCGGCTAAACGGCGAATGCCTTCGCGATTCATCGTAAGCTTGGTGGCTTTGGCGGTAGGTACAACATTAAAACCTGCTTGTTCTAATTCCACTAGCATATCAGTCGCGATGGCTTCCACTTCCGGCACAATGTAATCTGGGCGCTCTTTTTCCACTAAGGCTTTGAGGGCTGCACCATCTAGCATGGAAATCGTATAAGCACGATGTGCCACTTGTTGTGCTGGGGCGTTTTCATAACGATCGACCGCAATCACTTCCACGCCTAAACGTTGTAATTCAATCACCACCTCTTTGCCCAGTTCGCCAGAGCCAAGCATCATCACTTTGATAGCATTCGGGGTTAATGCTGTACCTAGGGTTGTCATGTTGTGTCCTTATTTTAAGAAAGATTCATCAAGCGCTAAATCGTCATTTTTATTAATTCCCACACCGCGAGCAATCACATTTTTAGCAATTTCATGTGCTTCTTCTAAAGAATGCTCGGTGTAAGTTCCGCATTGGTATTCATTCAATTCAGGAATTTGGTTTTGATCTTGCACGGTTAAAATATCTTTCATGGAAGCTAACCATGCATCAGCCACTTGTTGCTCGTTTGGTGTGCCAATTAATGACATGTAAAAACCTGTGCGACAGCCCATTGGGGAAATATCGATGATTTCTACATTGTCATTGTTTAAATGGTCACGCATGAAGCCTGCAAATAAATGCTCAAGGGTGTGAATCCCTTTTGGTGGAAGAATTTCTTTGTTTGGAATGCAAAAACGAAGATCAAAAACGGTGATGTCATCGCCCTTTGGGGTACGCATCGTTTTGGCAACACGCACGGCTGGTGCGTTCATACGGGTGTGATCTACTTTAAAACTGTCGAGTAATGGCATATTTATTTCCTTGAAAATCAGTGGTTTGTAAATTAATTGCAAGTTTTTGTAAATTTTTTTACATTTTTTTACAATTTCTTTGAACTTTTCTTTTTAGTGTCGGTCTTATAGAACAAGCAACTTGCAGTTGTTTTAATAAAATTGGTTCCTTAGGTTATTTGCCCCTTACTCGATAAGGGGCGTTTTTTTATCTGTTGAATATTAATTCGTCTTTATTCTAGCCCACAACTAGGTTATGCACAAAGGCTATTCATGACTATGACACGAAAGGTAAACTGAAAAAGAGCAAGGCTATATAACGCAGTCCTTTTCCAATCGTCATAAAAATCAAACAACTTAGCCAATTCAATCGAAGCCAACCGGCTACCGCACAAAACACATCCCCGACGATAGGCAACCAGCTCAATAATAAAGTGATGGCGCCATAGTGTTGTATTTTGTTTATCGCCCATAAAGTGCGGTCATTTTTGCTGTCGATTTTCGGAAACCATCGACCAATCCAATAAGTGGTGAGGCTGCCTAGCGTATTGCCTGCGGTTGCCATAAAAACAAGCCAAAAAATATCCGCACTTAATAATGATCCGACCAATACTTTTGGCGCAGCCAGGGAGACAAACACAATTTCTGAATTACCCGGCAAGATGGTGGCACTTAAGAAAGCGCTGAGAAACATCAGCCACAAGCCATGGGTTTGCCAAAAATCAGCCCAAAAGCTGAAAGAGAAAATGTCCCACATTAGGCTCTAATAATCTCGCGCGTTCTGACATCAAACACATCCATTCCTGCACTTAATCCCGCTTTTACGCCGAGATCGGCATCTTCAAAGACGATGCAGCGTGACGGTTCAGCTTTTGCCAATTCTGCGCAGCGTAAAAAGGTTTCAGGGTGGGGTTTGTGTTCTTTCACATCATCAGCGCTGACAATGGCGCTAAAGTAATGTTTGATATCTAATTTTTGCATCAACATATCAATGATTCGGCGGTTCGAACCTGAACCGAGCGCAATTGGCTTTTGTTGATAGTAATGACGCACCACTTCAAAGGTCGGGAGTAATTTTGATTCGGTTGGAATCAATTCATAGGAAAGTTTGCGTTTCGCTTGTATGACTTCATTTAAACGTTCTTGTGGCATACCGGCATCTTGCATAATGGCTGAGGCAATAGTGCTCACGGTTGCGCCACCTAAATCATACATAATTTGGCTATTAAAACGATAACCGAATTGTTCCCCTACTAGGTTCCATGCGCGTGCATGCACTGGCATGGTGTCGATTAAGGTGCCATCCATATCAAAAATCAAGCCATCATATTTTTCAAAAAGTCTGTTATCTATCATTTATTGCTTTCCTAGTTCGTAAATTTTTTCACTTTGTTTCAATTTTGTGATCTGTGCACTGGTAATTTTGTGAAATAGCGGTAAAGTTATCCTATCTCAAAAAGGAATGTTATGTCGTTACTCAAACAATTAACCCGTTGGAAAATTCGCGGTCAGATTGATCAGGACGTTATTGATATTATTCTGACTTTGCAAAGTCGCCTAGAGCATCATTGGCGCATTGATGTGTCTATTCCGACTGTCATCACACTCTTATTGCATATTGCCAACAGCCTTGCCCGCTTAAAACGAGGCGGTTGCGTTTCCCCGCTTCATCAATCCTTTTATGATGAAATGCAAAGTGCGGTCATTTTCCCTGATGTTTTGGAAATTCACCGCGATTTGCTTTCTTTTATTCCGCAAGATATTCCCGAAGCCGAGCAGAGCTATTATCTCGCCAATATTTATAGCTTGCTGTTGGAGCAAGATAAAAAATAAGGGCATGAAAGCCCCTATTCTATCAGTTAAAAATCAAACTGAGTTCTAAATCTTTGAGTAAATTGCTTTCTAAGCGCAAATCATTCCATACTAACGGATTATTATCCAAGTAATGTTTCTCAAAAGTCAGTTCCCAAGTCTGCAAAGAACGGTCAATTCTAAGATTGATGTTGTCCGTGCTATCTGTTGCTTGGCGAGATTTATTTAAAATCACCGAAATGCGTAAAAGAAGCAGTAAAACAAGGACATCTTCATCTGCATAACGAGCAAAAATCGGTAAATCATTATTTTTAAATGCACCCGTGTGATAACGAACTAAATTCACTAATAAGCGTTGCTGCTCGCGATCAAAGCCCGGTAATTCCATATTTTGCAGAATATAAGCGGAATGTTTTTGTACATTGCGATGATTGATCACAATGCCGACTTCCAATAAACGAGCTGCCCAAATCAACAGATTTTTCATTTCATCAGCAAGATGAGGTTTTTGCCAATGGGTGTATTGGTCAATCAAGGTTTTCGCACTATTGGCTACGCGATCGGCTTGCGCTAAATCTAAGTTAAATTGTTCGGCAAGCCCTAATGCGGTACGAGTACGGATGTCTGAAACTTGGAAGTTTTTTTCTAAGCTGTAAATCACCCCTTCACGCAAAGCGCCGTCAGAGTAGCGCATATTTTCTAAGCCAAATACGTCAAAGACAGCACTTAAAATGGCTAAGCCTGGCACAAATACATCCACGCGATCAGGGTTTAATCCCGCGATATTGAGTTCTTCAAAATGAGAGGCTTGTAAGGTTCGGTCAATTAAATTTTGTAAGCGTTCAGCCGTGATGATGCCGTTCGGGTCAAGAGTTGCAGTAATCACTTGATAGACGGTTTTGATCGTGCCTGATGAACCTAACACTGATTGCCAACCGAGTTTGCGATATTCCCAGCTTAAATCTTCAATTTTATTGACCGCACTTTGGCGAGCTTGCTCGAAGTTTTCTTTGGAAATTTCGCCATTCGGGAAGAATTTTTTGGCAAAGCTCACACAGCCCATGTGACGACTTTCCGCTACTAAGGGGGTGAAATCGTCACCGATGATCATTTCGGTCGAGCCACCACCAATATCGATGACCAGTTTACGTCCGCTTTCGGGTTGAGTGTGGCAAACGCCCGCATAAATGGTTTTGGCTTCCGTTTGACCGCTGATGATATTAATCGGATAAGGAAAAACGGCAGCAGCCTGACGTAAAAACTCGTCATTATTGACCGCTCTTCGTAGGGTATAAGTCCCCACCACATTCACATCTTCTGGCACAAAACCTTGTAAGCGTTCAGCAAAAAGTGCAAGGCAATTTACACCGCGCTCAATGGCTTCTTGGCTTAATACATTGTGCTCATCTAAGCCGTCAGCGAGCCTCACTTTTTGTTTTAAACGAGAAAGCACCTGAATCGAACCATTGATAATGCGCGCCACAATCATGTGGAAGCTGTTTGAGCCTAAATCAATGGCGGCAATCTCCCGGGCCTCGCCTCGGTGATGAGGTTCTGCGAGTTGAGCCAGTTGCTTGTCGTTATGCATGTCCTTTCCTAAAATTCAAATTGATACAATAAATCAAACACTTGGTTTGTGCTGGAAACCGATTGGAAATAAAGTTGTGGCATTAAGCGATAACGTAAAGTCACTTCTGCCAAGCCATCAAATAATCCCACACCGTATTTCACTTGTAAGCGTTTACCAATATTACCACTAACTTGTACTTTGGAGCTATCCCCAACACCGGCAGTGCCTAAGTTTAAGTCTTGAATACCAAAGGCTTCACCAATACCGCCGACCACTTTACCACTTTTCGCCAAACCTAAGCCAAGTAATGCCGCACCGACAGAACCACTGGAACCTGCTTCACCGCTGTTTTCTAATGAGCGGCCGGTTAATAAATATGAAAGCGCTTGGTCTTGAGGTTTAGCTGGATCAGAGAAAATCGTGACTTGTGGGCTAGATGCCATACCAATCACTTTTACCCCTGCGGTCACTTTACTGTCTTCCATGGCTTCAGGGTTACGAATTGCCTCAATATTTAACATCGGTTGTGAAGGTAAACCAGCGAAGCTGATTTGTCCTTTACGAATTAATAAATCCTGTCCAAAAGAAGCATAACGACCATTTTTTAGGTTAATTTGACCGAATAATCCTAGCTTACCTTTATCCTGTTTCACCGAAAGTAAACCATCCAAATTCGTTTTTAAACCATAGGCATCTAAATGTACATCGTCGCCGATTTTAATTTTTAAATCAGATTGAATTTGCATACCCGATTTGGTTTCTGATGCAAATTGGCGATTAATGAGTTCTTCTTTACTTTTTCTTGGGCCATTTAAAATGACTTCATCTTCACTCACTGGTTCAGCATTGTCCGGTAAGCTTTCAATAGCAATTCTTGCCCAAGGAATATCCACGTTTCCGCTTAAATCTAAGAGTTTTGGTGACGCTTTGATAACCACATTTGGGCTGACTTTTAATTTCGCCATAGACGGAATATCGACTTTGAAGTTATCCGCTTGTGCTCTGACTTCTGCCGTCCAGTTATCCATGTGCGCCCAGTTAGCTTGCCCGTTAATATTTAGCTTGCTATCTGGTGTTTGAACATGACCATTTAAGGTTGAAGAGGTACCATTAAAGCGGATTGCCACTTGACCATCAGTTACATCAAAAGGCAGGCTTTTCAGTTTTGTTTTCACATTGCGGATATCAAAATTACCGTTTAATAATGGTTTTTCTAAATTGCCACCGAAACTTAAGCGTGAGACCACTTCACCATCTATGCTTTCACCGCTAGAGAAAAGTTGATTCGCTAAGGATAAACGTAACCCTTCAATGGTAAAGGTACCGCCTAATTGACGGCCTTTACTTAAATCATTAATTTTTAAGTCCGTGCCGATTCGACCTTGATTCTGAACGTTAATGTCTGATTTCAGGGTTAAATTGTTATTTTGAATATCGGCATTCACACTTAATTTAGGAATATCTAGCTTAAAGGTGCGGTAATCTAATTTTTGTGCCACACCAATGTTATTACCTTCTACTGCCACATTCAGTTGTAATGGTTTATCTGTGAACCATGCCACTTTACCTCGGCTTTGTAACTGGCCTTTGAGCGTGTCTTGTCCCATCAATCTATTCACTAAATCTAAATTAATGCGTTTAAGCTCAAAAGGGACTTCGCCGTTTTTCCCTGCCGTAAATTGTTGAGGGAAACACAGATCTAAGTCTTGGTTAATCCAGCAGTGTGAACCAATGGTGGCTTGGATTTTTTTATTGTCATAAGTCACGGGAACGGTTTGATTCACTTTAAAATCGCCGATAGGTGAGTTTAGTCTCACTTGGCTTAAATTACCTTTCCACTGCTGAGAAGGGCGGTCAAAATTACCGGTGATTTGTAAATCAGCTGCAACAGGTTCACCTTTTGATTTTAAGTTGAGCGTATGATGTTTTTCATCACCCGATGCATTCAAATCAATATTATGCAATTTAATGCTATCGCCATAACGGAAGTTTTCCGCTTTGACGTTAAGTTCACCTTTCACTTGCGGTTCACTCACAACATTACCTTTAATTACGGCTTTAGATAAGTCTAATCCTTGGAAGTGCAAGCTCTGTGCCGTTAAATCAGTGTTAATGGTTGGCGCAGTAAGTTTGCCTAAGATTTGTGCTTTGCCGACCACGGAACCCGCTAAATCTTGCCACAGACCACGTAAGCTTGGTGCGTTGATATCTAAATCTAAGTTTGATTTATCACCTAATGTACCTTTTGCCGCAATGCGGTTATCGCCATAGTTCAGCAATAAATCAGGAATGTTTAATAAGGTTTCATGACTTAAAAAGACACTACCTTTTAAGCTTAATGGGCGAGAGGAAAGACTACCGGTTAAATCCACGGTAGGCACATCCACTTTCCAATGATTGGAATCAGCGGAACCTTGTGAGCTCACTTTGCCCGATAATACGGCTGGCATAGCAGGCACATAAGGACGAATGTTCATTTTGTTTAAATCAGCCGTCACATCCCATTGTGCGCCCTCTTTCCAGTTTGAGGAACCGATTAAACGAGCGGTACCATCTAGGGCAGCAAGTTTTAATTCGTTGAGGGTGACTTCGTAGAGTTTTCCGTCCGCATTCAAATCAACATGGGTATGAGGGATATGATCCATACCTTCCACGCCACCGACAACTTCTGCGTGATAATTCAATAAATCGCCTGTAAGCTTGATATCAACATCGTTAATTTTGAGTGGTGCAAGGCTATCTGCAAAAGCGTATTGACCTTTTTTCGCTTTTAACTGCAGATTTAATGGCATTTTATCTTCAGCCAGTTTCACGTCACCCGTTAAGGTGGCATCAAGTACGCCTTGTGTGGTTAACGAAAGTGCGGTCGTTTTTTTCAAGGAACCTGATAAATTGAGATCAACCTTGCTAGCAGGCAGAATGGTTTTGTCTTTTGATTTAAATGCTTGGAGATCTGATTTTAATGTGAGATCAACCGGAAAATCTTCATTGAGCTGGAGTTGTCCTTGGCTTGAAAGCGTACCAAGCGAGCTATCAATCTCGAGTTTTTGTAATTTCACTAAGTGATCGGTGGCATCTGCTTGTAATTCCACTTTAGGCACAGTGATTTTTTGTGTTTCTTCACCTTTTTCATTGAGCGATTGATATTGCCAGTTTTTACCCAAAACACTGGGAATGTGCATATCAAAAGGCAAGTTCACCGCATTTAAATTACCTAAAAAAGCCGGTGTGAGTGTTTGCTCAATTTGCGCCCAATCAACGGGTTTAGCAGGTTCTTTTTTCTCAGGCTGAGAGGGATTCGGTTGAGTTTGGGAGACCGTTGAGAAAAGCACATCTGAAAGCGTGGTGGGCTCAAGAGTAAGGCCTGATTCATTGTTTAAACTGACCGCACTTTGAAATGACGAAAACGTAATATTGCTTTTATCGAGTTTCATATCAAAGTCAGTAATCGCCACATTTTTCACTTGTACAGAAACCGGTAAATGGATTTTTTCCATTGGACCACTTTCTGTTTCTTTCTCTTCAGAAGGCGGCATAACACTGGTATCAATGGCAATTTTCGGCTGTGTTAAGCTGAGATCATCAACAATAATATCACCCGAAAGTAAACGAGCTAAATTCAGTTGTAAGCGCGTTTTAGGAAGGGCTACATCGACGCCGGTTGTTTGAAAACGTAAATTTTCTAAGACTAAACCATCTTGTAAGCCACCGCTGACTTGCTCAATAGATAAGCTATCGAGCATTTTATCGGCGAGTTGAATGAGTGCACGTTGTCCACTATCAAAAGACAGTGCTATAACTAAGCCTAAAACAGGAACAAAAATGACCGCACTTCCAACACATAAAATTTTACGGCAGGTCTTTTTCTTTTTAATGGGGTGCATGGTTTGGTTATCTGGTTGTTTTTCTTGTTCAGACATAGTCATACCCTAAATTTCAGCACCTAAGCCAATGTAAAATTGAATGTTTTTGCTGTTATCTTTATCTCGAATTGGCGTCGCAATATCAAATTTGATAGCGCCAACTGGCGATGCCCAACGCACACCGAAACCTGCACCGTAGCGTAACTCATTTGCTTTGTAAGCATCTGCGGCTAAACCTGTATCCGCAAATACGGCTCCCCACCAATTTGGGTAAACTTGATATTGATATTCAAGGCTACCTGTTACTAAGCGAGAGCCGCCGACTAATTTCCCCTCTTTATTTTTCGGTGAGATTTTCTTGTAGCCATAACCTCGCACACTGCGATCTCCACCTGCAAAGAAACGTAATGCAGGTGGAATTTTACGAATATCCGCAGTATTCAAATAGCCAATTTCGGCACGGGTAATAAAACGGTGATTTTCTGCGTAAGTACGAATCCACGCTGTGGAAGCTTGAACTTTAAAGAAATTGGCTTCTGACATCCAAAGCTTATTTCCTAAATCGACCGTGATTTTTTGGGTATCTCCCCATGTTGGGAATTGACCGCCTTTTAAACGAGTACGACTAAAACCTCCAGTTGGATAAACAAGGAGCGTTTTATCAGTGAAATCAGCTTGGGTGAAGCTATCATAACGGACACGAAGACCCGCAAAATATTGCCAACCCTCTTTATTATTCCAATAACGTAATGCAGCAAAAGTGAGCGATTTGGTATCCGTATCATTTTTATTTTCTTTTTCATAACCGGTTGAAAATTCATAATAATAGTTTAATGGATTTTTCAACAGTGGCATTTTATAGGTGGCTTCAAAGTTTTGTTTTGGCGCAGAGACGTAAAGATTTGTACGGAAACTATGACCTCGGCTATTAATCCAAGGTTTTGTCCAACCAATTTGGACATGAGGGCCCGTATCGGTTGCAAAACCGACCCCGAGCTCCATTGCGTTTTTCTTGCGTGGATAAAGCAACAGTTCGATATCCACTAATTTTTCTTCTTCGCGGACATGAGGCTGTAAAAGCACTGAGCTAAACCAGTTGGTAGAAGAAAAATCGTTAGTTAATTCAGATAAATCGCTGACTAAATAAGGATCGCCCGATTTAATGTTGAGCATATTTTGCAAATAGTCTTCGCGAATTTGGGAATGGTTGAATGTGATGTTGCCGTAATGATAACGCACGCCACTATCAAACAGCATACGCCACCATGCTTCATGGGTTTCAGGGCTGATTTCTAAGCGAGAAATTTGGAATTTTCCGTCAAGATAACCACGAGCAAGGGCAAGGTTTGAAATGCTGCTTTTATAGTCATCGTATTTTTGATGCTCAACTAACTCACCTTGTTTTGGCAAGTTTTTACGGAGTGCTGTGAAGTTTTCATCTTCTGCCGCTTCGCCTATAATTTCAACTTCTGTTCCGGCAATTTTGCTTGGTTCACCGGGTTTTACATTGGCGATAAGTAAGTCTCGTTGACCTTTGCGTTTTTTCAATTCAAAGGTGACTGAAGAACCATAATAACCGAAGACTCGAAGGCCTTTATCGACAGCATCTGAAACTAATTGTTTATACCGATCTGAGCCGTCCATCTCACCTTTATCAATGAGTTTGACATTCATATCAGTATTGCGAATGGCGCGTTCACCTTTAATTCCGCGGATCTCAATATCCACGGTTTGTTCTGCAAGGGCTGAAAAACTCATCCATCCAAGCAAAAGTGCGGTTATTTTTAACGAAATTTTTTTCATTTTATTACAAGCTAAACTTTAAGAAGATCCACATCAAGCCGACTTAGTTTACCCATAAAATAAGGGGATTACCAACGCAATTATGGATGGGATTTGAAATTGTTATATGCATTTGAGCGTTAATACGACAATGCGATCAAAGAAAGAGTTTCCTTTGCTTTGAAAAAAATAGCAATTTTTGTATTTATTCAGACATTTAACCAAAATGTAACCGGGCCATCATTGGTGAGGCTCACCTGCATATCTGCCGCAAATTGTCCGTTGGCAACAGTGACTTTTTCTGCACATTTTTGCGAAAAATAGCCATACAATTCGTTAGCCAATGCTGGTGCGGCACCTTTTGAGAAACTTGGTCGTAAGCCTTTTTGCGTGTCAGCGGCTAGGGTGAATTGCGATACCACAAGCACTTCACCACCGATTTGCTGCACGTTTAAATTCATTTTGTCATTTTCATCGCTGAAAATACGGTAATTTAATACTTTCTCAGCGAGTTTATCCGCTTTGGCTTGGTCATCTTCTTTTTCCACGCCTAATAAAACCAATAATCCTTTGCCGATTTGCCCCACAATTTGACCTTCAACTTCTACTTTAGCCTGTGCCACACGCTGAATTAACGCAATCATTTTACTTCCTCTAAATTCGTTTGATCTATTGACCGCTCTTCTGCAAGTACTGCGGCTAATTGTGCGCCGAATAACACCACTGTCCAGCTGATTTGAATCCACAATAACATAATGGGTAGTGTTGCCATGGCACCGTAAATTAATTGGTAAGATGGGAATGTTGTAATATACCAAGCAAAGGCCTGTTTCCCTAAGGTAAAGAAAATCGCGGCAATTAATGCACCTGCTGCAGAGTGTTTGATGCTCACTTTCTTATTTGGCACGACCATATAAATGAGCGTGAAGATAAACCAAGTAGAAAGAAATGGCACAAAACTGAGCAGTTTTAGGCCAAAAGAGAGCGTTTCCGATTGCTCGAACATGGCTTTGACATAGGAACTTGCGGCAATGCTGGTACCGATTAAAAGTGGACCGAGCGTTAAAATGAGCCAATAAATAGCAAATGACGTAAAAATCGGGCGATTACTGGTGTCTTGCCAAATGCCATTAAGTGTACGGTCGATGGAGTTAATGAGCATTAATGCGACTAAAATCAAACTCACAATCCCCACGGCACTCATTTGCTTGGAGTTATGGACGAATTCATCAATATATTGCCCCACAACATCACTCGCGGAAGGGGCGAAATTGGTGAAGATGAATTCTTTCAATGCCCCGGTTACTTCGTTAAAAACAGGAAAGGCGGAGAAAATCGAAAACACGACCATAATTAATGGCACAATGGCGAGCATGGTGCTGTAGGTGAGTGAACCGGCAGCTTGCGTTAATTTATTTTCTTGAGAACGCTGCCAGAATAATGCGAAAAAAGACGTTAAGGTCATTAGAGCAAGCCTCCGCAACAATGTTTAAATTTCTTCCCTGAACCACAAATACAAGGTTGTTTATTACTTGGGAGTGGCACAGTGGGGTCAACAAAATACCAACGACCATCGATTTTGACAAAAATAGAATGTTCGTGATGCACTTGCGGCTGTTCGTTACCTTGAAAATGAGCCTTAAATTCAACCGCACTTTGTATTTTGGTTAAGGTTTCTGTTTTGACAATCTCTAAACCGAGCCATTGTGTTTCATCAGCCCAATCTTGTAGCGCTTTTTGATCTAATAACGGCTGTTGGCTTGGTACCGTGGTTTGCACAATATAGGGAATATTTTTGAGCACAAACGCTGAATAGCGGGAACGCATGAGTTGTTCCGCTGTTTCTGGAAACATATTGCGTGAATGAAAGCGTCCGCAACAATCTTCGTAAGAAAGCGAAGATTGGCACGGACAAAGTGCGGTCGTTTTAGCCGACATTTTAGGCTGCCTTTTGTAAATTACGTAATTGTGAATGAATAGAACGTTTAAATGCTGGCGCTAATTCCTCAATGGCTAAGGCTTCTTCTAATTCTGCCACACTTGAAGGGGTAGAAAGTAGCGTGTTTAAACGACGAATTGTCCATTCGGGATAAGGACGATGTTGCAAAATAAGTTCATCGCCTTGATGAATTTCACCTTCTTCGATTACGCGAACATACCAACCTGTCCAACCTGACTGACGAATAAACTCTCTTGTATTCTCATTCTTGGTATTATGAGATAAACGCTCGCAAGGTTTGCGGGGTTGAGACACTTCTAACAGAGTAGAGCCAATTTTGTAACGATCGCCTATGCAGACATTATCTTCATGTAAGCCGGATACCACAAAGTTTTCACCATAAATCGCGCTACCGTGAAAATCAAAGTTTTCACCAAGTAGCTCGTTTAAAGCAGGGAAAGACACATCAGACATAAAAAACAAGGCTTTATCAACACCACCGTGATGGGCTTTTAAGCCTATATCGTTACCTTCTGCACCCAGCGTGTGTACTTTTACCATTGGTACTGGTTTTTTACGAATCGCGCTTTCATATGAGCTACCATCAGGGAACGTTAAGGTTTCTATTAATCCTGTTTTAATAATAAGAATTTTTGCGTTTGACATCTATTTTTCCTGCTTTGAGTTAGTTTTGATAAATTATACCGTAAAATCACTTAAATTTTGACCGCACTTCGTTTTTTCCTTATTATTCGTTTAAATAAAACCAACAAAACAAAGGAATCTTTATGCAATATTCTCTCGCGCGTACCGAGCAAGGTCAAACCCTTGGCATTACCGCAAAAATGGCAAACCGTCACGGTCTGATCGCAGGGGCGACAGGGACAGGGAAAACCGTGACATTACGTAAAATGGCGGAAGCATTCAGTGATGATGGTGTACCAGTCTTTTTAGTGGATGTAAAAGGCGATTTGTCCGGTTTAGTAAAAGCTGGCACATTCAGTGGCAAAGTGGCGGAACGCATTGAGCAATTTGATTTAGGTGGCGAGAGTTATTTAAATGGCTATCCTGTGTCATTTTGGGATGTATTCGGTGAAACCGGTATTCCGCTTCGTACCACGATTTCTGAAATGGGACCATTATTACTTTCCCGTTTATTAAATTTAAATGCAACCCAAGAAGGCTTATTAAACCTTGTATTCCGTGTGGCAGATGATAAAGGCTTGCTACTCATCGATTTAAAAGACTTGCGCGCAATGCTTAAATTTGTAGCAGAGAACGCCAAATCGTTCCAAGTAGAATATGGTAACGTATCAGCTGCGAGTGTGGGCGCGATTCAACGTGCTTTACTGACCCTTGAAAATGAAGGGGCGACCAATCTTTTTGGTGAGCCAGCATTAAATCTTGAAGATTGGCTACAAACCCGTGATGGTCGTGGCGTGATCAACGTTTTAAATTCTGAAAAATTAATTAATTCCCCAAGAATGTATAGCGCATTCTTGCTTTGGTTGATGTCTGAGTTATTTGAACAATTACCGGAAGTCGGCGATCCAGATAAACCAAAATTTGTGATGTTCTTCGATGAAGCGCATTTACTCTTTGATGGTGCACCAAGTGTGTTGGTGGACAAAGTGGAACAAGTGGTTCGTTTGATTCGTTCTAAAGGTGTAGGGATTTATTTTGTGACCCAAAACCCATTAGATTTACCGGATACCGTGTTAGGGCAATTAGGTAACCGTGTACAACATGCGTTACGCGCTTTCACACCACGTGATCAAAAAGCAGTGAAATCGGCGGCAGAAACGTTCCGTTCAAATCCTGCTGTCAATGTGGTTGAAACCATTTCAACTTTAGGTGTGGGCCAAGCATTGATTTCATTCTTAGATGAAAAAGGTATGCCAACGCCAGTTGAAGTGGCTTATGTTTATCCGCCGAAAAGCCAACTAGCCCCGATTACTGAAGAAGAGCGAGCTGCTTGGGTGAAAGACGATGATCTTTATGCATTCTATAAAGATTACGTGGATAATGAGTCTGCCTTCGAAGTATTAAATGCTCAAGCGGATTTAGCGGCAGTACAACAAAAACAAGCCGAACAAGCGCAACAAGAGGAAGAAAGCGGTTTATTTGGTAGCTTAAGCCGTATGATTTTTGGAACACAAAAACGTGGGGATAAACTTTCTCCGACAGAACAAATTGTGAATAGCGTGGCAAAATCAGTGGGTCGCAATATTCGTAATGAAGTGACCAAACAAATCATGCGTGGTATTTTAGGCGCATTGAAAAAATAACGAAAATCTGACCGCACTTTGCGGCAAGAATGATAAAAAGGAGATTGTTATGTCTGATGTATTTCACTTAAACCTGACTAAAGCACAACTGAAAGGTGCAACACTCGCTATCGTACCAGGGGATCCTGCACGTAGCGAACGTATTGCTAAAAAACTTGATAACCCTGAGTTTCTTGCAAGTACACGTGAGTTCACTTCTTGGTTAGGCTATTTAAATGGTCAACCGGTGGTGGTGTGTTCAACCGGTATTGGTGGCCCTTCTACGTCTATCTGTGTGGAAGAGCTGGCTCAGCTTGGCGTGCGTACATTCTTGCGTATTGGTACAACAGGTGCAATTCAACCACATATCAATGTAGGTGATGTTCTTGTTACAACGGGCGCAGTCCGCCTTGATGGTGCAAGCCGTCACTTTGCGCCAATTGAATATCCAGCAGTGGCAAATTTTGAATGTACCACGGCGCTTTTCAATGCAGCTAAAGAAAAAGGAATTGAGCCATTTGTAGGAATTACAGCGTCTTCAGATACCTTCTATCCAGGTCAAGAACGTTATGATACTTACAGCGGTAAAGTATATCGTGATTACCAAGGCTTGTTAAAACAATGGCAAGATCTCAATGTGATGAACTATGAGATGGAATCAGCGACGTTATTCACCATGTGTAACGCTCTTGGCTTACGAGCTGGTATGGTGGCAGGTGTGATTGTGAACCGTACGCAACAAGAAATTCCAAATGAAGCCACCATGAAAGATACGGAAGACAAAGCAGTATCAGTCGTAGTGGAAGCAGCAAGAAAATTGTTAGTGTAAAACTCAGATAAAAAGAGCCGCACTTTTTAGAAGTGCGGTTCTTTTTTTAACTATTTTTTCGGGCAAAAGCAGCCGCTTCAGCGACTAATTGCTCATCAGGGCGTATACCTGTGTAGAGCTCAAATTGTTCAAGGGCTTGTAGCACAATGACTTCTGCACCAGAAATCGTTTGTTTACCTTGTTTTTGAGCAAATTGGATAAACGGTGTTTCAGCAGGAATTGCCACCACATCAAAAGCGGTTTGAGCTTGTTGAATAAGATTTTCAGGAAAGGCGAGATCAAATTCTTCTTTTCCACCTTTCATCCCAATTGGCGTAACGTTGACTAAAATGTCTGCCGATTGATTATCCAAAGATGGGATATATTCATAGCCATAAAGTGCGGCTAAATTTTTACCTGTTTTTTCATTTCGAGCAAAAATCTTCAGATGCTCAAATCCACTGTTTTTAAAGGCGGCGACGATCGCTTTAGCCATACCACCACTGCCTCGTACAATCACACGACTCTTTTTATCTAATTGATATTCTTTGATAAGTTTAACAATCGCAATATAGTCGGTGTTGTAAGCACGAAGAAACCCTTGATCATTCACAATGGTGTTCACGGACTGAATGGCTTGCGCAGAAGGCGAGATTTCATCTAAAAATGGCATACAGCTTTCTTTAAATGGCATCGAAACAGCACAGCCTCGAATACTAAGTGCA
The DNA here is from genome assembly GCA_963517645.1 of uncultured Haemophilus sp. Taxonomy (GTDB): domain Bacteria; phylum Pseudomonadota; class Gammaproteobacteria; order Enterobacterales; family Pasteurellaceae; genus Haemophilus_D. Next base: position 51,626 of record CAUQGU010000001.1, read on the forward strand.
CGAATACCTTTGACTGCGCTTTCAATATCTGTGGTGGTAAAGGCTTTATAGATAAAATTAAGCCCTAATTTTTGATACAGATAGTTATGGAATGTTGTACCAAAATTGCCCGGTCTGCCAGAAAGAGACATGCAAAGTTGGGTGTCTTTGTTAATCATATTTTGGTCTTAAATATTCAAATTTATATCATCATCAATAAAATATTGATTCATTTCAAAAGCGGGTTTTGCCGCTTTGTCTTTGCCGACAATACGAGCAGGTACACCTGCTGCAGTAGCGTATTCAGGCACCGGTTGAAGTACAACAGAATTGGCGCCGATTTTGGCGTATTTGCCCACTTCGATATTGCCGAGAATTTTTGCGCCCGCCCCAATCATTACGCCTTCTCGTACTTTTGGATGACGATCGCCGGATTCTTTACCTGTACCACCGAGGGTAACACCTTGCAAGATAGACACATCATTTTCAATCACTGAGGTTTCGCCGACGACAATACCAGTAGCATGGTCAAACATAATGCCGTGCCCAATTTGGGCGGCAGGGTGAATATCTACATCGAAAGCCACTGAAATTTGATTTTGTAAATAAAGCGCGAGTGCTTTTCGATTTTGGTTCCACAAATAATGGGTAATGCGATAGCTTTGAATAGCGTGAAAACCTTTTAAATAAAGCAATGGTGTGGACCACAACTCCACAGCGGGATCACGGTGGCGCACAGCTTTAATATCACAAGCAGCACAATCAATGATATTGGGCTCGGCTTGATAGGCTTCTTCAATAATTTCACGCAGCGAAATGGCCGGCATGATAGGGTTAGCCAGTTTATTCGCAAGTAAATAACTCAAGGCGCTGCCAAGATTTTGATGTTTTAAAATGGTGGAATGGAAAAAGCTTGCGAGCATTGGTTCGCATTCTGCTAATTCTTTTGCCTCTTGGCGAATGTGTTGCCATACTTCTAACGTCATTTTTTCTCCTTATTCGCCTTTTCGTTCACGACCTAATAAGCTCAGTGCGACTTCTTGTGCACTTTTACCACAAAAGAGCATTTGGTAAATTTGTTCTGTAATCGGCATTTCCACGCCTTGTCGTTGTGCTAATAAATAAGTTTCTTTGGTGTTATAAAACCCTTCCACCACTTGACCAATTTCATCCATGGCTTGTTGGCTATTGATACCTTTTCCAAGCATTAAACCAAATCGGCGGTTACGGGATTGATTATCGGTACAAGTGAGCACTAAATCACCTAAACCAGACATACCCATAAAGGTTTGCGTATTGGCGCCCATGGACATGCCTAAGCGAGTAATTTCCGCAATCCCACGGGTAATTAATGCCGTTTTCGCATTGGCGCCAAATCCCATGCCATCTGAAATACCAGCACCAATCGCAATCACGTTTTTAATGGCGCCACCTAATTGAACGCCGATCATATCTTGGTTTACATACACTCGGAAATGCTGACTGCAATGAATTCTCGCTTGAAATTCTAAGGCAAACTTTTCATTACAAGAGGCAAGCGTAATCGCCGTTGGCAAACCTTGAGCCAATTCTTTCGCAAAAGTAGGACCAGAAAGCACCGCCGTCGGAATTGCTTTACCTAAGGTTTCTTCCACTACTTCTTGCAGTAATCGGCCAGTGTTGCGTTCTAATCCTTTGGTTGCCCAAATTAAACGATGATCAGGTTTTAAGTGCGGTCGAATTTTTAACAGAATTTCACCAAAAGCATGGCTTGGCACCACAATTAAAATGTCTTTCGATTGATCAAGGGCTGTTTTCAAATCTAATTCTAAATGCAAACTTTCTGGAAATTCAATATCTGGCAGAAAACGGCGATTTTGACGTTCCTGTTGCATTTGATGAATGTGATCGGGATTGTGCCCCCAAAGATAGGTTGGAGAGCCATTACGAGAAAATGAGATAGCGAGTGCTGTTCCGTAAGAACCGCAACCAAGAATGGTAATTGGAGATTGGGATGGGGTCATTTCAATCACCTTTAAAATAAAAGGGCAGACGATATCGCCTGCCCTTATCACAAATTAATGTTGGGTTTCCTGATTTTCTTCCGCTTCGGCTGCTGCTTGCTGCTTGTTCATGTAATCAATGAACAACGCATCGAAGTTTACTGGAGAAAGGTTTAATGCCGGGAATGTACCGCGATTTACTAAGTTAGAAATCAATTCACGTGCATAAGGGAAAAGCATATTTGGGCATTGAGATGTTAAGCAGTGTGCCATTTGAACATCTTCTAAACCGCTGATTGTAAATACGCCAGCTTGTTTTACTTCACAAATAAACGCCACATCACCAGAGTCTTCCATGGTGGTTTCTACGTTGATGTTTAACGTGACTTCGTATAAATCTTCACCCACTTGAACGGCTTCAGTGCTTAAATCAAAGCCGAGTTTTGGTTTCCATTCTTGGTGGAAAATATGAGGAAGATTTGGTGCTTCAAAAGAAACATCTTTTACATAAATACGTTGAATTTGAAGTACTGCTTCTTGTTGCTCTTCAGCTGCTACTTCAGGTTGTTGATTTTGTTCAGACATAGAGGATCCTTACTTATGTTTTTTTACTAATGGTAAATTTGCACCCGCCCAAGCCGCTAAACCGTCTTTTAACACATAAACTTTTTCAAAGCCTTGTTTGGTTAAAAGTTCTGCGGATGTAGCAGAAGAAACACCGTTAACATCCACAATGATAAGCGGTTTTTCTTTGTGATGTTCAATTTTGCCTACATTTTGATTTTTAATTTCAGTTGGAAGCAAGTTGACGCTACCAATGATATGGCCGCGTTGGAATTCATCAATAGGGCGTAAATCAATCACCACGGCTTCTTCATCGTTCATTAAGCGAACCGCTTCAGGGTTGGTGATGACGCGATATTTTTGTGTCGCACTTTTAAAAAAGGTGAAAAGTGTCATAAAAAGGACAGCAAACCATGCGATCGTTAAAAAAGTGTGTTTTTGAGCAAATTCAATTGCTTGAGGCATAAATTCTTGCATGTTGTTCTCAACTTAATTTTGATAATGAATAAGAGTTTATCTTCACATGAAATAAAGGCTTAAGTATAACCGCACTTTGGTTATCTTTCAAAAAAATTATCAAGGAAACGTAACGTTGGCGAAAGCTTATACAATCGGATCAATAAAAATGTGATCAGGATCATAAATATATTATCTTTGTGTTTATTCTACGTCTAATTAAGTAGAGAATAGCCAAACTTAAACGATTAAACGTGAAAGGAGACGCACATGAAATTAAAAAAATTAACGGCACTTATGATGCTCGGATTAGGTTTTTCGGTCGCACAAGCTGCGGAATTACCTAACATTACAATTTTAGCGACAGGTGGCACGATTGCCGGAAGTGGTGAAACTGCAGTTTCTTCTGCTTATAAAGCGGGGCAACTCAATGTTGATGCATTAATTGATGCTGTGCCTGAAATTAAGCAATTAGCTAATATTAAAGGTGAACAAATTGTGAAAATTGGTTCACAAGATATGAGCGATGATGTGTGGTTAAAATTAGCCAAAGCGATTAATGCACAATGTAAAGATACTGATGGTTTTGTGATTACTCATGGTACCGATACCATGGAAGAAACCGCTTATTTCTTAGATCTTACTGCGAAATGTGAAAAGCCAATTGTATTGGTGGGTGCAATGCGTCCTGCGACAGAAAAAAGTGCGGATGGTCCGTTAAACCTTTATAACGCCGTCGTCGTGGCAACGGATAAAAAATCGTCAGGTCGTGGCGTATTAGTGGCGATGAATGGTGAAGTATTAGGTGCACGTGATGTGACCAAAATGAGTACTACCGCAGTACAAACGTTCCATTCACCAAACTATGGTACCTTGGGTTATATCCATAACAGTAAAGTGGATTACGAACGCTCACCTGAAAGCAAACATACCGTAAACACACCATTTAACGTAGATAAATTAGACAGCTTACCGAAAGTAGGCATTGTTTATGCTTATTCTAATGCACCAATTGAGCCATTAAATTCATTATTGGATGCGGGCTATCAAGGCATTGTTTCAGCGGGTGTGGGTAATGGTAATGTGAATGCCGCACACTTAGAACGTTTAGAAAAAGCGGCGAAAGATGGTGTTGTGGTGGTGCGTTCATCTCGCGTGCCAACAGGTTACACAACACGTGATGCCGAAGTGGATGATTCTAAATATGGTTTTGTGGCTTCAGGTACATTGAATCCGCAAAAAGCACGTGTGTTATTACAATTAGCCTTAACACAAACAAAAGATCCAAAAGTGATTCAACAATACTTTGAGGATTTCTAGGAAAGTCATTGAAAGTGCGGTCAGAATTTGAATCAAATTTTAACCGCACTTTCGGATAAAATAGACTAATCCAAGTAATAAATATAGATAATGCACTAGTTTGTTGTTAATATATGTTCCGGAATTATTTTTAAAATTAATATGGAGAAAATATTATGATTTGGGCTCAACTTTTAGTCGTCCTACTCTTTATTTACCTAGGGGCTAGATTAGGCGGTATTGGTATCGGTTTCATGGGTGGTATGGGTGTTGTTGCACTTTCACTACTTGGCTTAAAACCGGGCGCCATTCCGTTTGATGTAATTTCAGTTATCATGTCTGTAATCATGGCGATTGCAGCAATGCAAGTTGCGGGTGGTATGGATTTCTTAGTAAAAATGGCTGAAAAAATCCTACGTAAAAATCCGAAATACATCACTTTCCTTGCGCCAACGGTGACTTATTTTATGACTGTACTTGCGGGTACTGGTCACACAGCGTTCTCAACACTTCCAGTGATTGCTGAAGTGGCAAAAGAACAAGGCATTCGTCCTTCACGTCCACTTTCTATTGCGGTTATCGCTTCACAAATTGCGATTACAGCCTCTCCAATTTCTGCTGCGGTGGTATTCCTTTCAGCTGAATTAGAGAAAAACTTTGGTTTAAGTTACTTACAATTATTAGGTATTTGGATCCCAACTACTTACGCAGCATGTATGATTACTGCGGTGATTTGTAACTTCCTTGGTAAAGATTTGAAAAATGATGAAATTTACCAAGATCGTCTCGCGAAAGGTTTAATTACTATGCGTGGTGAAATGCAAATTGAGATCAAACCTTATGCAAAACGTTCTGTTGCAATTTTCCTTATCGCGATTTTAGTGGTCATGCTTTATGCAACTGCAATTAGTAAAACAGTTGGTTTAATTAAAAACCCAATTCTTTCTCGTGATAACGCGATTATCTCTTTCATGCTTGCGACTGCAGCGATTATCACTATGGCATGTAAAGTGGATACCGCAAAAATTACCAATGCAGCAACCTTTAAATCAGGTATGTCAGCAGTAATTTGTGTGCTTGGTGTAGCATGGTTAGGTAATACTTTCGTTGAAGGTCATATCGATCAAATTAAAGCGGTATCAGCTGAGTTCTTACAACAATACCCTTGGAGTTTAGCGGTAATCTTGTTCTTCGCAAGTACCTTACTTTACTCACAAGCTGCAACTGCAAAAGCATTATATCCAACTGCAATTTTATTAGGTGTTTCTCCGGAAGCCGCGATTGCAGCATTTGCCGCAGTATCAGCATTATTCATTCTTCCTACTTACCCAACCTTAATTGCGGCAGTAGAAATGGATGATACTGGTTCAACTCGTATCGGTAAATATGTATTCAACCACCCATTCTTAGTGCCGGGTGTGATTGCAATTGCTTTATCTGTGTTATTCGGTTTCTTAATGGCGGGTGCAGTTTTATAATCTCTCATAAAGCTAACATAAATGAAAACCATCTTGTCTGCAGATAAGGTGGTTTTTTTAATGGGGAACTTCTTCTCACTGTGATACTCTAAAGGGCAACCTATTTTTATATATAAGGAAAACCAATGAAGTTATTTAAAATCCTTTTTGCTGCATTAATTGCTTATGTGCCAACAGCATGGTCTGCGGTGGATTATAATATTAAATACAGTTCCAATTATTTAATGCCGGCATATGTGCATTTTAAAGCTGATGGTTCACAGTATTCAGTCAATGCGAAAATTAATATTCCGTTGTACAACATTGTGTTTACTTCTCGTGGTTCACAAACCGCGAGCCAATTTAAAATGGTGAATTATCAAGATGTGCGTAATGGTAAACCTTATGCCATTTCTAAAATTTCACCAACAACCATTGAATACGGTAAAGTGAAAAATGGGTTAGAAACTGAACCGCTAACATTACCGACTTTTGACTTATTCACCATGGCATTTCAGTTGAGCTATTACGATAAATTGCCAACCAGTTTCCAAATTACAAACGGTAAAAAACTTTACCCAATGGAAAATGTAAATGTGAAGAAAGTGGAAAAACAAATCCAATATAACAAGCAAACTATTACGGAAATTACCTATTCATTTAAAACCGGTAACAAAGACATTATGGTGAAGAAATTCTCAGGTGAACAATTTCCACGTTATATCAAATACACCAGAGATGGTGATGATTATGAGTTAGAGTTTGATGAGTTTGTCAAATAACATTAGATGATAAAAAGAAGCCACGCTAGATTGCGTGGCTTTTTATTTTATTGCTTATTATGCATACATAAATACTTGAACGAGAAGAAGTATCGATGAGATAACAAATTGACAGCCCACGATTGGCATGACAAATTTCAGCCATTTATTGAATGGAATACCAAGCATTTGTAGCGTGACAAGGACTAATCCTGTTGGCGCAAGGAATAACATAATATATTGACCCCAGTTGTAAGCTGATACGACGATATCTCTTGGAATGCCAACAGTATCAGCCAGTGGGGCCATAATTGGCATAGCGAGTACGGCAAGGCCTGAAGATGAAGGTACAACCAATCCTAAGAAAATGAAGACAATGAGCTGACCAATAATAAAGATGCCGCCATTCATTCCTCCAACAAGATGAGTCATATAATCGAGAATCGTGTCTGAAATCATTCCTTGTTCCAGAATGATATTAACTGCTCGGGCAAGTCCGATAATCAATGCGACGCCAACTAATTCAGAAGCACCGTGCGTAAAGCCATTTACGACATCCTTTTCAGGCAGTCCGCTGATAAACATAATAATGATTGTGATGGCCAGGAAGGAAGCCGCCATTTGAGGGAACCACCAACCGCCAAACATCACCCCCCATACCATGAGAGGAAAGGCGCCACTAAATAGAATCAGAATCAGTTTTCTTCTAAAGGTAAATTCAACGGTTGCATTGGGATCGATATCTTTCATATAGAGATCATAGAAGGCTTGGCGATCGTCATACGTATAAGAAAATTCAGGATTAGCACGCAGTTTTTTACAATACCAATACATGTAAGCAATCACACACGCACCACCGAGAATAAGTCCCAATGTACGAAATCCCATTCCTTCCGTGAATGGAATACCCGCAGCATTTGAGGCAATGACAACGGAGAAGGGATTGATTGTAGAGAATGCCGTTCCCATTGAGGCGGCGAGGAATATGGCACCAACACAGACAATCGAATCATAACCTAAGGCTAAAAAGACAGGAACAAGAATTGGGTAGAAGGCTACTGCTTCTTCTTCAATACCACAAGCCGTACCGCCTAACAGCATCAACACGCAGACAGCAAAGACAACAGAGAATTCATTTCCTTTCGTTTTCTTGGTGAGAGACATTAATCCGGCATTGAATGCTCCTGTTTTGTTTATCACACCAATCATACCACCGAGTATGAAGATAAAAATCATAATATCCGCGACTTCAATGGTGCCATCCACCATGGCGTGAATCATATCAGTAATGCCTTTTTCGTGTTGTTCAATGCGTTGATAGGTATCGGGGATAGCAATCGGCTTTTTGATAATGCCGTTGGTGAAATTAGAAAGTTGAATTTTGATATTGAGTTGATTAAGGGTTTGTTCTGTTGCTGGATAGCTTTGATCGGGAATTCCGTGGGTTTTGACAATAAAGTGATTTTCGGTGCTGTCGTAGGAAAGTTTAGAGTAGGACCCTGAGGGAATAAGCCAAGTAAGACCAATAGCAATAAGAAGAATAATAAAGAGAATGCTAAATGCGGAAGGGAATTTCATCTTTTTCTTTGATGCTTCCATTATGGAGAACTCCTTGTGTTCGGATTAATCAATAAGCCGAGCGCGTATTCTACACAAAAAGAACAAAAAAGCAAAGGATGATTTTGAAAGAATACAATGATAGCAGGGTTAGCAAACGTTTACCTAAGCCAGGGTTTATCGTAATTAAACCTGGCTTAAGTCTATTTTATTTAGGCAAATTGAGTAATTTTTTCACTCAAATCATCCAACATTTCATAACGTTTTCGGTACATAGAACGTTTTTTGCTAGCGATTTCTTCCAGCGGTTTGCGGGTACTTTCAAGCGGTAATTGCCAATATTGACCTTTTAATTGACCTTGGTTTTCCTGCCAAAATTCATCGTAGTTGAATAGGATTTTACTGCGCGCAGATAAACGGTATTTACCTTGTGAAGTGTGAGGGATACCGATTAATTCACATTGCCATTTTTCAGCTAACAAGCGGAAAACATTCATCAACATAAACATTGGACGAACACCGTGTAATTCTTTTGTGGCTTGTTTCACAGCTTCTTGCGCCTCTTCATAAGAAGGACCTTGAATGGAGGCAATGAGTAATTTATTTGGTTTTAAGAAGGTGAAAGAAGCATCATAAATGCTACGCCCATCATTGTCTTTTAAGTTAATGGAAAAATAACCTTCAAAAGGGTCAATCTGGTTGATGTTGAAATAAATACCAAGTTGATCCGTTAATTGTGCTAATAAAAGGGATTTTTCTTGGAGTAGTTTTTTACAAAATTCTACGCCCATTTTTTCTTCAAGCATTAGCAGATTATTGGTAATGGCATTGAGTCGATCGGTTGCAGAAAAACGTTTGTCACAATAGGTGGCAAGCAATGCATTAAAACGATATGGATTTTGTTGAAAAAGCGGAATCCAGGTTTGATTATCATTTAAGAAATCAACCAAAGCATCACATTGTTTTTTAAATAAAAATTTACGTCCGTAATAACGGGCTTTATCCCTTAATTGTTTTTTTAATGGATGATTACAAGAATCGGGCAGTAATTCTTGAAAGGTCGCGAAAGTAATAGTTTGTTTTGCTGTCATAATGGATAAAGTGCGGTTATTTTTTCAAACGTTTTTTATTGGGTAAAATCATGCTGATTTTTGACCGCACTTATTGTACCTGTATTCCATGGTTTTTCCAATTAAGCATCAATAAAGGTGGTTCTTTACTTGCCTATTTCTCGATTTGTCCTTAATATGCCAAATCCTACCTTGAATTTATGCAACTCATCCCCATATTCAATAAAATTATAGAATTGATGTAAGAGAGATAATTATGAACGCCAAAAGAACTCAACAACGTACACTTCCTGTGTTGCCATTACGGGATGTTGTCGTTTTCCCTTATATGGTGATGCCACTTTTTGTTGGGCGCGCAAAATCGATTAGTGCCCTTGATGAAGCCATGAATGAGGGCAAACAATTATTATTGGTGTCACAAAAGCAAGCGGATTTGGAAGAACCTACCGTTGATGATGTATTCGATGTCGGGACGATTGCGAATATTATTCAACTATTAAAATTGCCAGACGGCACGGTGAAAGTGTTGGTGGAAGGGCAACAACGCGCGAAAATTAATCAATTAAATGATGGTGAAGACCATTTTTCAGCGGAAGTCACACCGATTGAAACCACGTTTGGTGATGAAAAAGAATTAGATGTGGTGAAGGCAGCTGTTTTAAATGAATTTGAAAGCTATCTTCAACTCAATAAAAAAATTCCTGCAGACGTTTTAGGGGCACTTCAACGCATTGATGATGCCGATCGTTTAGCGGATACCATGGCTGCGCATATTCCAGTAACTGTTCGTCATAAACAAAGTGTGTTAGAACTGGCAGATGTGCAAGAGCGTTTAGAATACTTGCTCGGTATGATGGAATCTGAAGCGGATATTCTTCAAGTTGAAAAACGCATCCGTGGCCGTGTTAAAAAACAAATGGAGAAAAGCCAGCGTAACTATTATCTTAGCGAACAAATCAAAGCGATTCGCAAAGAAATGGACGAAGGTGAAAGTGAAGATACCATTGATGAAGTTGAACAACTTCGTCAAAAGGTTGAAGCTGCAGGTATGCCAGCAGATGTGCGTGAAAAAGTAGAGAGTGAGTTACAAAAACTCAAAATGATGTCAGCGATGTCTGCGGAAGCAACGGTGGTGCGTAGCTATGTTGAGTGGATGCTTCAAGTGCCATGGCATAAACGCACTAAAGTGAAGAAAGATATCGCAAAAGCACAACAAGTCTTAGATGCGGATCACTACGGTTTAGAACGTGTGAAAGAACGCATTTTAGAATACCTTGCGGTGCAAGCACGTTTAAACAAAATCAAAGGTCCAATCCTTTGCTTAGTCGGGCCACCAGGGGTAGGTAAAACCTCACTAGGTCAATCTATTGCGAATGCCACAGGTCGTAAATATGTGCGTATGGCATTAGGTGGAGTACGTGATGAAGCAGAAATCCGTGGTCACCGTAAAACTTATATTGGTGCATTACCGGGTAAATTGATTCAAAAAATGGCAAAAGTTGGCGTGAAAAACCCACTCTTCTTGCTTGATGAGATCGATAAAATGTCTTCGGATATGCGTGGTGATCCTGCGTCAGCCTTGTTAGAGGTGCTTGATCCAGAACAAAATACTACCTTCAATGATCACTATCTTGAAGTGGACTACGATTTGTCTGATGTAATGTTTGTGGCAACCTCAAACTCCATGAATATTCCTGGTCCATTGCTAGACCGTATGGAAGTTATTCGTCTTTCTGGTTATACCGAAGATGAAAAACTCAATATTGCGATGCGTCATTTGTTGCAAAAACAAATTGAACGTAATGGATTGAAAAAAGGCGAATTAACTATCGAAGAAAACGCCATTTTAGATATTATCCGTTATTACACCCGTGAAGCTGGTGTGCGTGGATTAGAGCGTGAAATTTCTAAAATCTGTCGTAAAGCGGTGAAGAATTTATTGGTCAATCCAAAAGTGAAATCCATTACCGTTAATTCAGATAACTTGCATGACTATCTTGGTGTGAAACGTTTTGAATTCGGTAAAGCGGATACGCAAAACCGTGTAGGCGAAGTAACAGGCCTTGCATGGACAGAAGTGGGCGGTGATTTACTGACCATTGAAACCGCTTCAGTGGTAGGTAAAGGTAAATTAACCTTCACCGGTTCATTGGGCGATGTGATGAAAGAATCTATCCAAGCTGCGATGACTGTAGTCCGTGCACGTGCGGAAAAATTGGGTATCAATTCTGAATTCCATGAAAAACGTGATATTCATATTCACGTGCCAGATGGTGCTACACCAAAAGATGGTCCAAGTGCAGGTATCGCAATGTGTACCGCATTAGTTTCTTGCTTAACGGGTAACCCAGTGCGTGCCGATGTCGCGATGACTGGTGAAATCAGCTTACGCGGTAAAGTATTACCAATCGGTGGATTGAAAGAAAAATTACTTGCGGCACATCGTGGTGGTATTAAAACTGTATTGATTCCAAAAGATAACGTGAAAGATTTGGAAGAAATTCCAGATAACGTAAAAGAAAATCTTGCGATTCATGCGGTAGAAACCATTGATGAAGTGTTAGGCTTAGCGTTAGAAAATCCACCCGAAGGCATTGAGTTCGTAAAAGTGGAAACGAAAGCGAAAGCACCACGCCGTAAAGCTGCGACTAAAACAGCAAGAGCGGTCAATTAATGACTCATTTTTAGGGCTTGTGAAAACAAGCCCTTTTGACTTTTAATTATGCAAAAATTTCCCCCTCTTTCCCTTTATGTGCATATTCCCTGGTGTGTGCAGAAATGCCCTTATTGTGATTTCAATTCGCATGCACAGAAAGGCGCAATTCCTGAACAAGAATATGTGCAACATCTGATCGCCGATCTTGAGGCAGACTTAGAGAAATATCAGGCTAGTATTCAAAATCGTCCACTCCATTCAATTTTTATTGGTGGTGGCACGCCGAGTTTATTTTCAGCGGAAAGTATCAAGTTGTTATTGGCAGAAATTCAACGTCGCATTCCTTTTTCCGAGAATATTGAAATAACTATGGAAGCCAATCCTGGCACCGTGGAAGCAGAGCGTTTTAAAGGTTATGTGGATGCGGGTGTAACACGTATTTCCATGGGCATTCAAAGTTTTAATGACGATAAATTACAACGTTTAGGACGTATTCATAATGCGGCGGAAGCTAAAAGTGCGGTCAGTTTGGCGAAAGTTTCTGGGTTAAAAAGTTTCAATCTAGATTTAATGCACGGCTTGCCAAATCAAACGCTTGAGGAGGCTTTAGATGATTTGCGACAAGCCATAGAGCTTGCTCCGCCACACCTTTCTTGGTATCAACTCACCATTGAACCCAATACCATGTTTGCTTACCGTCCGCCTACATTGCCGGATGATGATGAGCTTTGGGATATTTTTGAGCAAGGTCACCAACTTTTAACCGAAGCCGGTTATCAGCAATATGAAACATCCGCTTATGCGAAACCGGGCTTTCAGTGTCAGCATAATTTGAATTATTGGCGATTTGGGGATTATTTGGCGATAGGCTGTGGCGCACATGGAAAACTCACTTTCTCAGATGGAAAAATTTTACGTTTTTCTAAAACAAAGCATCCAAAAGGGTATTTGCGAGGTGAGTACCTTTATGAAGAAAAAAACGTGGAAAAAAATGACCGCGCTTTTGAGTTTTTTATGAATCGCTTCCGCTTACTGGAAGCGGTGCCAAAACAAGAATTTGAGCATTATACGGGGCTTTCGCAAAGTGCGGTCAAAAATCAAATTGATTTTGCCATTCAACAGAATTATATCGTCGAAACACTGGATTCTTGGCAGATCACCGAACACGGGAAATTGTTTTTGAACGAGCTGTTAGCGCTTTTTTTCGATGAATAAAATTTTTTCATCATCACGAATAAATTTTTACACTTGTTTATTTAATAGTGTCGTATTAAAGTAAGGCAAACGTTTACGTTGTTATCCACGATTTAAAAGGGAGAGAAAAATGGACCAATTAGAAATGAAAAAATTAGCGGCACGTGCGGCGTTAAAATATGTTAAGCCCGATACCATTGTTGGCGTGGGAAGTGGTTCAACAGTGAATTGTTTTATTGAAGCCTTAGGTGAATTAAAAGATCAAATTCAAGGCGCGGTAGCAGCATCTAAAGCCTCAGAAGAATTATTACGTAAACAGGGCATTGAAGTATTTAGTGCTAACGATGTATCAAGTTTAGATATTTATGTGGATGGCGCAGATGAAATCAATCCACAAAAAATGATGATCAAAGGCGGCGGTGCGGCACTGACTCGCGAAAAAATTGTGGCCGCTTTAGCGAAAAAATTTATTTGTATCGTGGATTCTAGTAAACAAGTGGATGTGTTAGGCAGCACATTCCCATTGCCAGTAGAAGTGATTCCAATGGCACGTTCACAAGTTGGTCGTAAATTAGTCTCTCTTGGTGGCGCACCTGAATATCGTGAAGGCGTGGTGACTGATAACGGCAACGTGATTTTAGATGTACATAACTTCACTATTTTAAATCCAGTGGAAATGGAAAAAGAATTGAATAATGTCGCAGGTGTAGTAACAAATGGTATTTTTGCCTTACGTGGGGCAGATATTGTGATTGTTGGTACACCAGACGGCGCAAAAATTATTGATTAATAAAAATAAGGAAGCAAACATGACAAACAAAGTCTCACTCGACAAATCAAAAATTAAATTTGTGCTATTAGAGGGCGTGCACCAAAGTGCATTAGATACCTTACATGCGGCGGGCTACACCAATATCGACTTTTACAAAAAAGCTTTAGATGGTGATGAGCTAAAAGAAGCGATTAAAGATGCGCATTTTATCGGCTTACGTTCACGTACCCAATTAACTGCAGAAATGATTGAAGCTGCACCGAAGCTTATTGCTATTGGCTGTTTCTGTATCGGTACCAACCAAGTGGATCTTAATGCAGCAAAAATGCGTGGGATTCCAGTATTTAATGCACCGTTCTCTAATACACGTTCTGTGGCTGAATTAGTGTTGGGTGAGATTTTGCTCTTAATGCGCAATATTCCTCAAGCGAATGCCGATGTGCATCGTGGTTTATGGAATAAATCGGCAGTGGGTTCTCATGAAGTACGTGGCAAAAAATTAGGTATCGTGGGTTACGGCCATATTGGTTCGCAATTAAGTATTATTGCGGAGTCTCTAGGGATGGAAGTATATTTCTACGATATTGAAAATAAATTGCCATTGGGTAATGCAAAACAATTACACACACTTGAAGAGTTATTAGGTTCTTGCGATGTGATTTCGCTTCATGTACCAGATTTACCTTCAACTCGTAATTTAATGAGTGCTGAACGTATTGCGCAATTAAAACAAGATTCTATTTTGATCAATGCAGCACGTGGTACGGTAGTGGATATTGATGCTTTAGCAGCTGCGCTTGAACAAGGTAAAGTTCGTGGTGCAGCGGTTGACGTATTCCCTGTTGAGCCTGCATCAATCAATGAAGAGTTTGTTTCACCACTACGTAAATTTGATAATGTGATCTTAACCCCGCATATCGGTGGTTCAACCGCGGAAGCGCAAGAAAACATTGGTTTTGAAGTAGCGGGTAAATTTGTGAAATATTCAGATAACGGTTCAACCCTTTCTTCTGTGAATTTCCCTGAAGTATCCTTGCCAGAACACGTTGGTACAAAACGTTTACTTCATATTCACGAAAACCGTCCTGGTGTATTAAACAAATTGAACCAAATTTTCGTTGAAGCTAATCTCAATATTGCAGCACAATATTTACAAACTGATCCGAAAATTGGTTATGTGGTTGTGGATGTTGAAACAGATGATGCATCACCATTATTGGCGAAACTTCGTGAGATTGAAGGCACAATCAAAGCGCGTGTGTTGTATTAATTTGAAAAATTAAGCAAAAATTGACCGCACTTTGTGTGGGATGGAAAGCAAAATGGGCAAAGTAAGTTATTTTACTTTGCCCATTTTTATTAACTGTTTGCAGATAACATTTATTTGATCATGGCCTTAAATAGATTACGGCGATCAGAATTAAATGTCGGCTGTGCGGTTGGGATGGATAAAACCATACGCAAACAATCTTGTGTAAGTTGAACTGCTTGCTCGTTAGTCAGATTTGGGTCGAGTGGTGAATGTAAGGAGCAACTTAAATATTGTGGTACATTTTCAAGACTACTAACGGTGAAAGTGAGTGCTTTGTAAGGCAGTTGCACAGTGAGTTTATCGCCTAATTCACGTGGTTCCCATTGTTGTTGAGGACCAGGTAGAATCACCACACTCATCATCCACGGGGTTAATACTGTGCCGATCCATTGATCTTCGAATAAAACAAATTTAGGGCAGAAACACTCGACGCCTTTGTGATAAAAAGGGAGATCTTGCATTTCAGGTACAATGTTTTGCATTTCGGCAAGGAAAATCTCCGTTGGGTTTTCTTCAAAGCCAGTAACAGAGGTTAAAAGTGCGGTAGAGTTTTTACTCGTAAATCCTGAAGATTTACTCGCTCCTTCAGAGCCGTTGGCAAAGCCAACGTTCAAAAAGCTTTGCTTTTTGTCAGGTGTTTTTTCGTGTCGATACATGGTTTATTTTTCACATAAAACTTAATCAAATTAAAGCACGCATCAAAAGATGCGTGCTATGAGTGATTGGCTATTAAATTCCTTGCTATTCTAAATAGCGGGCGTTAAGCCATATTCCTTAATGACTTGATTTAACGTTTCAAAAACCTTTGGCAACACGTTTTTTATCGTTTCCGTTAAACCAATTCCAGACTCTAGCGACTCTGGTTGGATGCCGATGAGACAAAGGTGTTTGGGAAATTCGTCCGTTAATTTCATTGCAGAAAGAACATCACAAATGCCGAGTTGGTGTGGCGAAATTTTGCGAGAGAAAAAGGTTGGCACTTGCTCGTCATGCAACACGATAATCTCACCTGGTTGTTTGTTAGCAAGCACGGCATCGACAATAATCAAATGCTCGCGATTTGCCATCGCATCCAGTAATTCCATGCCACAAGTACCACCATCGATGATGTCAAAGTGCGGTTGAATTTCAGGGCGTTTTTCAAGCTCCTGCACAACACGCACACCGACACCTTCATCACTTAACAAAATATTGCCGACGCCAAGAATTAACGGCTTCATTACAACACCTTCACTTCAGTCACTTCGCCGTTTTCGGTATTAACTACGTGCACAGCACAGGACATACAAGGGTCAAAAGAGTGAATGGTTCTGACCACTTCTAACGGTTTAGTTGGGTCAGCCACCGGTGTACCAATAATGGAAAGCTCATAAGGACCCATTTGGTCTTGTTCATTACGCGGACCCGCATTCCATGTAGATGGTACAACGGCTTGGTAGTTTTCAATGCGACCGTCTTTGATGACAACCCAGTGAGAAAGCATACCACGTGGTACCTCACCGAAACCAACACCACGGAATTCACCGCTTGCTGGAATATCTGTTTTGATATACGCCGTCATATCACCTTTAGCGATATTATCAATGAGCATTTGCCATTGAGCGCTTAAAATGTCGTTGATCGCACAGCAATGCACGGTACGACCGATAATACGTCCAAGGGTAGAATGTAATTGATCGGTAGTTAACGTGTTACCAGTCAATTTTTCATAAATGCCTTTTAATTCATTGAAGTGGTTGACAGTTGGCGTGTCATTCGCAGCCAAACCACACATTAAATAGGCGAGAGGACCCACTTCGACAACTTTACCGTAGAAGGTTGGTGCTTTTACCCAAGAGTATTTACCATCATCTTGCCAGCCGGTATATTTCGGACGAGTTAAGCCTGCCCAAGGTTCTAATGGCTCATCATCTTCGTACCAAGCGTGTTTACCACTCTCTTTAATGCCTTTTACAACGAACTCATCTTTTTGTTGGTCGATTGCACGGAAAGTCGATAAATCGCCGTTTTCGATATAACCACCTTTTAACATGAATTTAGAGTTATCTGCATCAATTGGGTATTCTGGTACAGATAAGTAGTTGCCTGATGTTTTACCTAAGCTTAACCATTCAGGATAGTAAGCCGCAAATACTGCCGCATCTACTTTATACACTTGGTTAATGAAGTCAGTTAAGCGGTCGATACAAGCTTTCACGAACATGAGACGTTCTTGGTTTAGTACCGCTTGGGAATCTAAGTTAATTGGGTTTGCTACGCCACCAATCGCCAAGTTTTGAATATGTGGTGTTTTACTACCAAGTAATGCCACCACGCGGTTAGCATCACGTTGACATTCAAGCGCTTGCAAATAGTGCGCGACGGCAATGAGGTTGACTTCTGGTGGAAGTTTCATTGCTGCATGACCGAAGTAACCGTTAGCGAAAATACCAAGTTGTCCGCTATCCACTAATGCTTGGATTTTTTTCTGTACGTTGCGGAATTCGTTAGCACTGTTTAATGACCATGTAGAGACACCTTTTAGCATGTCTGCTGCTTTTTCAGGATCAGCTTTTAGCGCAGCGGTGATATCCACCCAGTCCATCGCGGAGAGTTGATAGAAATGCACGATATGGTCGTGAATGCTGTGGGCAGCCAGAATCATGTTACGAATGTATTGTGCATTGACGGGGACTTTCGCACCGATAGCATCTTCTACGGCACGTACGCTGATAATCGCGTGTACCGTGGTACATACGCCACAAATACGTTGCATAATCATCCATGCATCACGTGGATCGGCACCTTTTACGATATTTTCCATACCGCGCCACATGGTACCAGAAGACCAAGCATTGGTGACAACACCGTTTTCAATTTCGCAATCAATACGTAAATGACCTTCAATACGGGTAATTGGGTCAATTGAGATACGTTTTTTTTCTGACATTATTCTGCTCCGCTAACTTTTTTGCTGAATGCCGCTTTTTCGGCAATAATTTTTTCTGAGTCTTCGGTATGTTTTTCTTTAAATACCGGTAATACAGGGAATAAACGAATGATTAAAATATAGGCACATACTTCAATAGATACGAAACCGATTGAAATAAGCAATTCTTCCGCAGATGGGAAATATTGATAGCCGTTGCCCGGATTGTACATGATAAGCGAGTAGTTCATCCGCCATAATGCCGCACCGAGTAACATGCTTAATGCCGAAATAAATAACCAACGGGAATCGGATTTTTTCTCCCCAAGGAAGAGGGTCAGTAATGGTAATACCATCAACCAGACTTCCATCCAGAACATCCATGCTTCAAATTTAGTTAATTTATCGAAACCTACAACCATTTGCAGTTTGTCGTGATAAATCAACTCACCAAAACGCACCGCTAAGAAACAGAAAATTAATCCTGCGGTAACGCGTGCCAATTGAGTAAATAAATGACGTTCATCTGGTGTTTTTCCTGCAAGACCCGCTTTAACTAAAGAACCCTCAAAAATCACAATAGAGAAACCCATAATGAAAGCTGTCAGCAAGGAGAGAATTGGTAGCGCTTCATAGCTTTGCCATACCGGATGGACTTTGTGACCAGCTACAATCATCAAGGAACCCATTGAAGATTGGTGCATCATTGGTAACAAGGCACCCAAGGCAATAATGAAAAACATGATTTTATTCAGTTTATTAAACCATTTTTTCAAGCCGAAGAAACCAAGCCATACAGGGGCGAATTCTAGGGTCACCACGATGATATACACCGTCATACAAAATGCTGTTTCAAATAGAACAGAGTTCGTGTTGAACTGGCCTGGAATGTAGAAATACGGCAAATGCCAATAACGCCCCATATCAATGGTGATAGATAAACCACCAAGGGAATAGCCGAATAAACTTGCAAGCAATGCTGGGCGAACAAGAGCGTGATATTTCCCTTTATTGAAAATATACACGGTCCAAGCGAGAGCCCAACCGCCACAGGCAAATCCTGTACCGACAAGTAAGTCAAAGGCAATCCATAAACCCCAAGGATAACCGCCATTAAGTGCGGTCACGGAACCAATACCAAAAACTAAACGTTTTAAAATTAATAAAACGCAAAGCACGGCAAGTGGTGCAAAAAAGAGAATTGCGGCAGAAACAAGGCGACCGCCTACCGGACGTGGATTACTCATGATGCTCATCCTCCGCTTCTTCGATTTCCTTGCGTGCCTGACGCATGGCTTCTTTTTGTGCTGCAATACGCTCAGCGATTTTATCGCCATGCATATTTTTGTAAGTCATAAAGGTTAAACCAGCCAGTGCGACTAATGGCAATGCTAAACCGCGATACAAGAAGTGTTGTAAATGCGCCGCACGAGAACCTGTCGCGACTTCATCTAAGTCTGGTAAACCAAGGTTAGCAAAAGGTACACCACTTAAGGCGAGCACCTGTGTACCACCACCTTCTTTTTCACCGTAGATGTGATATTGATATGCCGGTACGGTAGCACGGTATTTATCTGTACTATTGACGTGTTGACGTGGGTAATCATATTCAGTACCACGTAATAAGCTTAAACGATGTTTAGCTTCAGCCAATAATTCTTCACGTGTACCAAAAATAATGGCGCCAGTTGGACAAACATGACAGCAACCAGGTAATTCGCCTTTATCTAAACGTTCAACGCCTTTTTGGTTGCAAAGCTCACATTTGCTGATTTCACCGAAAGGATTGTCGTAGTCGTATTTTGGCACATCAAATGGACAACCTACCATGCAATAACGACAACCGGTACAAATATCGGGATCATATTTTACGATACCCGTTTTGGGATCTTTGGTAAGGGCTTGAACTGGGCAAACCGCAACACAGTTTGGGTCAACGCAATGCATACATTGTTTTTTCACGTAAGCATAGCCATTTTCCGATTGGTCTTTATTTTTACCGTCACCATCGGTCCATACTTGAATAATATTACGTGTGAACGGCGTAAGTTTGTCGTTATTTGACCAAGTTTGATCACCTTTTGGGTTTACCGGTGTGTGGTTCACGTTTTGACATTCCGCCACGCATGCCTGACAACCTACACAAAGGGTAGAGTCGTAAAGCATTCCAAGCGCACCGGGAATGGGCTCAACCGCGTCCGATGCCTGCGCACTCGACACAGGCAAGGTGGAAGCAATTCCGCCAAGCACACCGGCTTTTAGAAATTTTCGTCTATCCATGTTATTTACCTGTATGTTGTTCTTTTTCTGCCGCTTTGGCTTCGACACGGGCTTTATGTTGAATGCTTAATTCGCGTAAAGTCACCACACTCACGCCGGCAAGTATTGCCGCAGCACCGCCTAATAAACCGATGGCTGTCATGGTCGCCCCTGAACCTTCGGTGTTGTTGACATCCGGTTTTTCAACGCGTGGTGTTGGGTTTTCTACCCCGGCTAATTGGAAAATACCTTTGGTAAAGCCTACACCTTTTTCGTTACAACCATAGCAAGGGTGCCCGATA
Source organism: uncultured Haemophilus sp. (assembly GCA_963517645.1). Taxonomy (GTDB): domain Bacteria; phylum Pseudomonadota; class Gammaproteobacteria; order Enterobacterales; family Pasteurellaceae; genus Haemophilus_D. The sequence goes on from CAUQGU010000001.1 coordinate 72,154, forward strand.
CCAACCGGCCAGTTATTACCACCGACATCACAGAATTCTAAGGTAGAGCAGTTGCCGTAAGTTTCTGGCCCTTTACAACCAAGATGATATAAACACCAACCGTTGCGGTGGCCGTAATCACCGTATTCTTTGGCAAAACGTCCAGCATCGAAGTGCGGACGACGATAGCAGTTTTCGTGAATTAAGCGATCGTAAGCGAATAATGGACGATTTAATTTGTCCATTGCAGGTAGTTTCTTATAAGTAAGAATATAAGCGACAGTTGCAAGGAAGTTGTGTGGATTGGGTGGACAGCCAGGAATATTAATCACTGGTGTACCTTTTGGTAAGACTTCAGATAAGCTGCTTGCGCCAGTTGGGTTACCACCGCTAGAAGGTACGCCACCCCATGCCGCACAAGAACCGATCGCAATAATCGCGGCAGCCCCTTTAGCGGCTTCTTGAATGTGTTCTACAATCGGTTTACCTGCTACCATACAATAGACGCCGCCGTCTTTCACCGGAATAGATCCATCTACGACTAAAACATATTTTCCATAATACTGTTTAATTGCATTGTGTTTGTTATCTTCAGCTTGTTCCCCAAAGGCTGCAGAAAGGGTTTCGTGGTATTCTAAGGAAATCATTTCCAATACCAAGTTTTCTACTGTTGGGTGGGTCGCGCGTAGCAAGGATTCAGTACAACCCGTACATTCTTGCGCACCAATCCATAATACTGGTGGACGTTTAGGTTCGGTTAACGCAGCGGTCATTTCTGCACCCGCTTTTGAACTTAACCCCATAGTCGCCGCAAGTGCGGTACATAACTTCATAAAATCCCGACGAGAAACTTCTGCTAAAGCAGAAAATAATCCATCACTTCGTTGCATATAATCACTCCAATTGGCACGTTACTTGTATGGTTAATCTAGCTATGATATGCCCTGACGCGGGAAATTTATTTGATCGTAATCAAAAATACCCTTATTTTCCTTACAAAATAAGTGGGTAAGTGATTGTTTTTACTTGGTTATTGAGAATGGTTGTTATTTGTTGATATTGCCTTCACTTGGAGTACATTTTTTGTACACTAAATCATAATAATAAAGTAAGGATTTGGGCTATGAAAAACTTCATGAATATTGACCGCACTTCTGGCTAATATGAATGGGTAAAGTGGATAAAACTAAATTCTTGGTTTTATTGATTTTTATCAACAAAATATTGTCTAAGCGAATAGATTTTATTGTGCTTTTCCCTATACTGAGTAGGGAAAATTTTCTATGGAGAAATAATGATGAATATAGTTGTAGGTATTGTCCTTCTCGGTTTAGCTTTCACTATTTCAATGTATAACAAATTGATTAGAAAACGTAATCAGGTGAGTAGTGTTGAAGCCAGTGTGGATGTTCAGTTAAAGCGTCGTTATGATTTGTTGCCAAACCTTGTCGCCACCGCCAAGGAATATATGTTGCATGAGCGTAGCCTGCTTGAGCGTATCGTGACGTTACGCGAAAGTGCTAAATCAGCCCATTCTACAAGTGAAAAATTCCAACTCAATAATGAGATTTCGGGTTTATTGCGTAATTTACAGGTTCGTCTAGAAAATTATCCGGATCTGAAAGCCAATCAAAATCTTTTGCAAATTCAGACCACACTTAGTGATGTGGAAGAGCAAATTTCTGCAGCAAGACGTACTTACAATTCAGCAGTTGAAGAGTATAACAATGCAGTGGAAATGTTCCCGTCAAATTTAATTGCAAACTTGTTTAATTTCCAAAAAGGGACATTTTTTGATATTCCTCAGAATGAAGCTGAAGTCCCTAATGTGGGTAATTTATTTAAACAATAAGTGGAAAAACCATGAATACACCAAAAGAGATTGAAGGGATTCGTTTTCTTGGATTGGAAAAGTTAGATGAGGAACGTTTAGCCATAAAATCGCTCATCAATAAGTGGATTATTATGCTATGCGTTGGGTTATTTTTCCTCATTGGAACGATAGGGAATGGATATCTATTAAGTACAGCTTTAATCCTTGGTGTGCTCATTTATTCTTTTCGTCATTTATTTTTTAAATATAAGCGTTTTATCGCAGAATTTAAGACTCGCGTGATTAATACGATTGTCCAAGAATTCGGTTTCCAATTTAACGCAAATAGAGGTCTGAATATTGGTGATTTCCTCTCCGTTTATGATAGTGGTCCCGCAACGTTCCGTAGTGAGGATTTAATCTTTGGTGAGTTTAATCAAACTGAAGTTGAAATCTGTGATTTTTCAGCATTTAACATGTCGTTGAAAGAGAAATCCGTTAAGGCATTAGGTGCTCAGAATTTTCAAGGCATTTTATTTAAAGCCACTTTTCCTAAAGAACTGGCTCACTGGGTTTATGTTTGCGATAAGAAGGAAGCGGGTTTAAGAAAAGAAGGTAAGATTGCATTGATGGATAATCCGTCTTTTAATCGCTATTTTGATGTGTTTACTGAAGATCAAATTTTAGCCAGATATGCTTTATCGCCTAAGTTAATGGAACGTTTTTGTGGATTGAAAGAGAAATTTAATTGCCCTATTTCGATGGTACTTCGTAACCGAGAAGTGATTATTGCCCTTAATTTAGGAAAGAATAGTTTTGAACCGTCCTTTGAAAAGTCATTGTTAGAAGACAATACGATTCGTGATTATATTTCGAGTATCAAAGGCTTTACAGATATGGTGAAAGAACTCGGGTTAAATAACCACATTTGGAAATAAGTGTTAATGCAATAAAAAAGACGAGTTTAAATAATAAACTCGTCTTTTTTTATCTTATGAGTTTTTATGCGTTGTTTGCTGCTTGTGCTTTTTTACGCTCTAAACGTAACACACCTAAATGTGTCATATAGCAACAGAAAATACAGCCTGCTACAGCAAATAATAATAGGTAGAAACCTGCATCCCAACCGAATTTATCAGCCAAAATACCAAATAACGCAGTACCAGAGAAACTACCTAAAATGTAACTTAATAAACCACGTAAACCCGTTGCTGAACCTGCTGCGAAAGAAGGAACTAGCTCGATAGTTTGAAGTGAAGATAAGAACATTGGAACATAAATTAAGCATCCAATAATACCTGCACCGATGGTTACGGTTAATAAGTCACTACCGCCCCAGTAAACAAACATTGCTGCACCCACACCGAATAAGGTGATGATAGCAAGTGGCATACGGCGACCTTTGAAATAAGTATCAGTTAACCAACCTGCTAATAGTGTAGAAGGAATGGCTGCCCATTCAAAGATAGCAAATGCTGTACCCATTTGAGCTTTAGTGAAACCTTTAGTTTCTAATAAATAAAGTGGTAGCCAGGTTAATACACCAAAACGGATCATGTAAGTGAATACGTCAATGAAAGAAACAAACCATACATTAATATCTTTCATAATGTAATCACGGAAGATTTCCCATGTGGTTAAGTTGACGTTTTCTTCTTTTGTAACAACTAACTCTTCATTCTCATTTTCAAGAATTTTACCAACTGGTGGTAAGCCTTCATTGTAAGTACGACCCGCACCGAAGATGTAGAAAATAATAGCAACAATAGTGGCAATTGCTACAGGTACAACAAAGTGTGCGGCTTGCCAATGCTCTTGACCTAACCAAGCAATACTTGCCCCCGCAATTGGTGCGATTAAACCACCACCTACGTTGTGAGAGATATTGAAGATAGCTGTTGTTACACCACGAGATTTACGCGGGAACCAGCTTGCTAGTACGATGTAAGCTGGACCAGCCCCCATCCCTTGGAAGATACCATTAAGTACACAAAGGAATAAGAACGCCCAGAATGATGCGCTAAAGCCCATCATTAAGTTTACCGCTGCCGACATCATTAAGCCGAAAATCATAAAGTGTTTCGGATTTGATTTATCTGCGATTGCAGACATGAAACCTTTACTTAAGCCATAAACAATTAACATAGTACCGGAAATAAAACCGATATCTTTTTTGGTAAAACCAAAATCGCTAATTAATTCAGGAGAAGAAAGAAGGAAGTTATTACGTAAAATGTAGAATGCCGCATAACCGATAAAGATGCCAAATAATGCATGCCATCTTAAGCGATTATAACGTTCTCTAATTTCCGCATCAGGAACAGGCGTACCTGGATTAGATTTTAGGAATGAAATCATTTAATGATCCTTAAATTTTTAATACAACAAAACTCATTTCTATACAAAAAATGAGGTGGTCAATATAAGGGGAAAAATAGAGATGTCAAATAGTAAATAAAAAATAACAAAAATTGTGACCGCACTTTTATTTCGCAAAATAGTCAGTTTTTTGCTATAATTCCGCACAATTTTCATTACAAAATAGAGAAAAACTATGTCAGAAACACCGGTTACAGAAAATGCTTATGGCGCATCAAGTATTAAAGTCTTAAAAGGGCTTGATGCAGTTCGGAAACGTCCGGGAATGTATATTGGGGATACCGATGATGGAACAGGCCTACACCATATGGTGTTTGAGGTGGTGGATAACGCGATCGATGAAGCCCTTGCGGGTTATTGTTCCGATATTATTGTCACCATTCATGATGATAATTCTGTTTCCGTACAAGATGATGGCCGTGGTATTCCAGTGGATATTCACCCAGAAGAAGGTGTTTCTGCAGCAGAAGTAATCATGACAGTGCTTCACGCGGGCGGTAAATTCGATGATAACTCTTATAAAGTATCAGGTGGTTTGCACGGCGTGGGTGTTTCGGTAGTAAATGCACTTTCTGATAAATTGCAATTAACCATTCGTCGCCAAGGTCATGTGTACGAGCAATTCTATCACTTAGGTGAGCCTCAAGGGCCTTTAACCGTTATTGGTGAAACTCAAGCGACGGGTACAACCGTGCGTTTCTGGCCAAGTCCAGAAATCTTTGCGATTACAACTTTCGATTACAAAATTTTAGCAAAACGCTTACGTGAGCTTTCATTCTTAAACTCTGGTGTATCGATTCGTTTAATCGATAAACGTGATGGCACAGAAGATCACTTCCATTACGAAGGTGGTATTCAAGCGTTCGTTGAATATTTAAATAAAAATAAAAATCCAATTCACCCCAAACCATTCTATTTTTCAGCTGAAAAAGACGGTATTGGCGTGGAAGTTGCATTGCAATGGAATGATGGCGTAAACGAAAACGTTTATTGCTTTACCAATAACATTCCACAGCGTGATGGTGGTACACACTTGGCCGGTTTTCGTGGTGCATTAACTCGTAGCTTAAATAACTATATGGAAAGCGAAGGGTTATTGAAAAAAGAGAAAGTGAGCACATCAGGTGACGATGCGCGTGAAGGTTTGGTGGCGATTATTTCGGTGAAAGTGCCTGATCCTAAATTCTCTTCGCAAACAAAAGACAAATTAGTGTCTTCTGAAGTGAAAAGTGCGGTTGAATCTGCCATGAATGAGCGTATGCAGGAATATCTATTAGAAAATCCAGCTGATGCGAAAATCATTGTAAATCAAATTATTATGGCTGCACGTGCACGTGAAGCGGCTCGTAAAGCACGTGAAATGACCCGTCGTAAAGGTGCATTAGATATTGCTGGGCTTCCAGGAAAATTAGCAGACTGCCAAGAAAAAGACCCAGCTCTTTCAGAGCTTTACCTCGTGGAGGGGGATTCTGCGGGTGGTTCGGCAAAATCAGGTCGCGATCGTAAAACCCAAGCGATTTTACCGCTAAAAGGGAAGATTCTTAACGTTGAAAAAGCACGTTTTGACAAAATGCTTTCTTCTCAAGAAGTGGGTACATTAATTACGGCGCTAGGCTGTGGTATTGGCCGCGATGAATATAATCCGGATAAATTACGTTATCATCACATCATTATCATGACTGATGCGGACGTGGACGGTTCACACATTCGCACTTTATTGTTGACCTTCTTCTATCGTCAAATGCCGGAATTAATTGAGCGTGGTTACGTGTATATTGCTCAGCCGCCACTTTATAAAGTGAAAAAAGGTAAACAAGAGCGTTATATCAAAGATAACGACGAAATGGTGCAATATGAATTAATGCTTGCATTAGATGGTGCAGCGTTACATATCAGTACTAATGCACCGGCAATGAATGATTTAGTGTTTGAGAAATTAGTAGGCGAATATAACAATGTTCAGAAATTAATTACTCGTTTAAGTCGTTACTATCCAGAGCCATTGTTACAAGGTTTGGTTTATCAACCACAATTAACCGTTGAGTTAATGCGTAATGAAAGTGCAGTCGAAAATTGGGCGAATGCTTTTGTTGCGTACTTAACCGCAAAAGAAACGGAAGCACATTTATATTCGGCAAGAACGCAATTTAACAGTGAACGCCAAGTATATGAAGCAGTCATTACTGTGCGTAAACATGGTATTGATACCGATTACTTCATCAACTTTGATTTTGTAACGGGCAATGAATTTGCAAAGATTACCGCATTCGGTCAGCAAGTGAATGGCTTGCTAGAAGAGGGCGCTTACGTTACTCGTGGTGAAAAAACTCAACCCGTTCAATCATTTGAACAAGCCGTTGAATGGCTAATGAAAGAATCTCGTCGTGGCTTAGAAATCCAACGTTATAAAGGGTTGGGTGAAATGAACGCTGAGCAACTTTGGGAAACCACCATGGATCCAAATGCTCGTCGTATGTTAAAAGTATCGATTAAAGATGCTGTCGCAGCAGACCAACTCTTCACCACATTGATGGGTGATGAAGTTGAGCCTCGTCGTGAATTTATCGAAATGAATGCGTTGCGAGCAAACCTAGACGTTTAGTCTAACATTCAAAAATATTACTAAAAATGACCGCACTCAGGGAAACCAAGTGCGGTATTTTTTTGAGTTAGATCACAAAAATAAAAACAATTCTCAATTGTATCTATTTTTTTATTTTATTCTTTTTTATAATTCTGCCAATTTTGCTATTTAAGGATAACGATATGAAAAAGAATAAATTTTGGGCAGTAACCTATGGGATTTTACCTATTGCTGCGGTATCTATTTCTCCATCTATCTTTGCTGAGGAACAATTAGAGACGATTAACGTTGAAGGTGAATTGAATGCTGAGCGTCAAACTCAATCAGCAGTTGAACATAAAAGTGCTGCAGCTATTCAAAAAGAACTCATTCGAGATAATCGAGATTTAGTGCGCTATACAACTGATGTTGGTATTAGTGATAATGGCCGATTTTTAAAAGGTTTCTCTATCCGTGGTGTAGAAGGAAACCGTGTTGGTATCAGTGTAGATGGGGTAAATTTACCAGATAGTGAAGAAAATACCTTATATTCGCGTTATGGGAATTTTAACTCTTCGCGCTTGAGTATTGATTCAGAGTTGGTTAGAGATATTGATATCGTTCGAGGATCAGATGCCTTTAATTCCGGTAGTGGTGCTTTAGGTGGAGGAGTTAATTACCATACTTTAGATGCGCAAGATATTGTTAAACCTAATAATAGATTTGGAGCTTTATTGCGTGGTGGATATGGTAGTAAGAATAGTGAATGGGTTAGAACATTAGGTTTTGGATATATTGGCGATAAAGTGGATGCCATTTTTATGTATTCACAACGCACGGGTCATCAAATGAAAAGTAAGGGAGAAGGCCCTGAGTTTAACTACTCGAAAAGCCAACATCCAGATCCTGCTACCCACCGTTTTCATAGTTATCTAGCTAAGGTTGGTTATCAAATTACGCCTCACCATAAGGTTGGTATCGGTGTTAATGGTCAAAAAGGTAGCCGATATGTAGATGAACGCAGTTATACTTCTTTCGGAAGTGCTTGGCGTGAAGCGGATGACCAAAATAAACGTATCAATATCAATGCATACTACCTTTATACGCCAGAGTCTAACTACTTGTCATTTGGTAAATTGGATTTTGATTATCAAAAAACAGATTTGGCAGCAGTCAACTATAAAGGACTGCGCGATTGGCTAACAAATGAGAAAAAATTAGGTGAAGTTTTTGACCGTCGCATGAAAACTGAATTTAAACGAGTTTCTGCTGAATTAGAAAGTATGCCGTTTAAGTGGGGAGGGGATCATATTTTTTCTTTTAAAACTTATATAAGTGAACGTGAGTTTAAAAATATTAATCATGACACTAATGAGTATGGATTAGATGAATGGTACACCATTCAAAGACCTGTAAAAACGAAAATGTATGGCGCGTCTTTAAAAGATCAAATTACATGGAACCTTCGTTTTGAAAGCGGTTGGAAGCCAACACTCTCAGCAAATCTCGGTCTTCGTTATGATTATGCTAAACTTTCTCCTAAAGCTTTAAATGCGGCTTGTAGTAAGGCTTGTTTAGCTGAAGGTGAACCTTCTCAAAGTAGCTTCTCAAATTGGAGTGGATTTCTTGGGTTAGGAATACAACCGACAGATACGTGGAAATTCGGTTATCAACTAAGTACTGGTTACCGGATTCCTACTGCTACTGAATTATATTTCAGCTTTACTAATGCTTATGGTACATGGAAATCTAATCCAGGATTAAAGTCAGAACGAAGCATCAACCATACGCTTTTTGCTAAGGCACAAAATGAAAAAGGTATGCTTGATATTAACCTATATCAAACTCGTTATCGGAATTTCTTGTTTGAACAAGAAAGCATCATTGAACAAACTCAATATGGACGGATTTACCAAACGCCAATGCAACAAATGGTTAATGTCGATAATGCCCGGGTAAGTGGTATAGAGGTAAAAGGAAGTCTTAATTTAGATACTGTTCTTCCAGCTCCTAAGGGATTAAAACTATATGGTGCATTAGGTTATAGCAAAGGCAAATTATCTAATTCAACCAGCATGCTTTCAATTCAACCGCTAAAAGCTGTTTTGGGGCTTGATTATGAAGATCCAAATGGTAAATGGGGTATTTTTAGTCGATTAACCTATTTAGGTGGTAAAAAAGCAAAAGATGCGAAAACATTTGAAATTAAAACGCGTTGTTTATCATGGACCAACGATCCTTGGTTAGGTGATTATTGTTCAAAAGAAGAGTTATATCAATCTATTGAAAACTATAAATATCTTAATAAATCTGTTTATTTAGTTGATTTATTTGGATTCTATAAAGTGACTGAAGATATTACATTAAGAGCTGGGGTATATAACCTTTTTGATAAAAAATATCATACTTGGGATGCTTTGCGCGGTATTAATGCACACAGTACAACAAATAATATTGATAGAAATGGATTAGGTCTTGAACGCTTCTATGCACCTGGCCGCAACTTTGCAGCCTCTATTGAAATTCGTTTTTAATTATTAAATTGTTTATAGCAAAGTACGCATAGTAATGTGCGTACTTCTTTTTGTTTTAGGAGCAATCATTATGATGATAGATAAACGCCTAATTAACACGGTGGCCGACAGTAAAAAATGGATTGGCATCACGGTGTTATGGAATTGGGTGGCGTTAATTGGTGGGATTATCAGTGCCGTCGTGTTTTCTTATATTTTACAGGCGGCTTATTTTAACGAATTGGGCCCGATAAGTGCAGTCATTTTGGGCATCGTTTTGGTTGCAGCTTTGGCATTGCGTGCCTTTGCGGGTAAAAAATCGGTGCAGGCTTCTTATTTTGCTAGTACGAAAGTAAAACATGAGCTGCGTAGCCTCATCTATCGTAAATTGGCTTCGATGTCACTTAACCAAGTGAATCAACAATCCACGTCAAGTATCATTCAAGTAGCCTCAGAAGGTGTGGAGCAGCTTGAAATCTACTTTGGGCGTTATTTACCTCAGCTTTTTTATAGCTTGCTTGCCCCGCTCACACTCTTCGCTTTTCTGATCTTTTTCAGCTTTAAAACAGCCGTGATTTTGCTAATTTGCGTGCCACTTATTCCTATGTCGATTATTGCGGTGAATAAAATTGCGAAAAAACTCTTGGCAAAATATTGGTCCATTTATGTGGGATTAGGCAGCAGTTTCTTAGATAACCTACAAGGTTTAATTACGCTGAAAATCTATCAAGATGATGCTTATAAAGCGAAAGCAATGGATGAAGAAGCAGAACATTTCCGCAAAATTACCATGAAAGTGCTCACTATGCAGCTTAACTCGGTATCACTGATGGATTTACTTGCTTACGGTGGGGCAGCGATCGGGATTTTAACGGCCTTGTTGCAATTCCAAGCGGATCAATTAACCATATTAGGCGTCATTTTATTTATTCTGCTTTCTTCTGAATTCTTTATTCCACTTCGTTTATTGGGTTCTTTCTTCCATGTGGCGATGAATGGTAAAGCGGCATCAGATAAGATCTTTACATTGTTAGATACGCCAGTGGAAACTCAAGCACAAGCGGTCGATTTTGCAGCGAAAAATGCTATTCAAGTGGATATTCAAGATCTGCATTTTGCTTACAGCGAAGAGAAACCTGCGATTGTTGGCTTAGATTTAAGCATCTTACCAAATCAGCTTACGGTATTTGTAGGTAAAAGTGGTTGTGGTAAATCCACTTTGGTTTCATTGCTAATGGGCTTTAATAAGGCGCAACAAGGCAAAATTCTATTCAACGGTCAAGAAATTCAAGAGATTGATCGTCATTCGTTTTATGAAAAAGTCTCTTTGGTGAGCCATAGCAGTTATGTGTTTAAAGGTACGCTGCGTGAAAATATGACGATGGCAAAAATTGATGCCACAGATGAGCAAATTTACGCGTGTTTAGAACAAGTCAATTTGGCGCAATTCGTTCGAGATAATGGCGGATTAGATATGCAGTTATTAAGCCGTGGCGCGAATTTATCTGGCGGTCAAATCCAACGTTTAGCCTTAGCGCGTGCTTTATTACACAATGCCGAGCTTTATATTTTTGATGAAGCGACCAGTAACATTGATGTAGAAAGCGAAGAAATTATTTTGCAGTTCATTCAACAATTTAAACAACAAAAAACCATTGTGATGATTTCTCACCGCTTGGCCAATGCCGTGAATGCCGACTGCATTAATGTGCTTGAACAAGGCAAATTAATTGAGCAAGGCACACATAAAGAGCTTATGGCAAAACAAGGTGCGTATGCTGAAATGTTCCAACAACAAAAAGATTTAGAACAAATTAGAGAGGTGGCAAATGCGTAAAAATGGTTTTGTTGTGATGGGGCATTTGTTGAAACTAGTGACCCCACTGGCGCATATCATGGCGTTTACTATCACCATGGGAACGCTCGGTTTTCTTGCCGCTATCTTTATCATGGTGCTTGGAGCGATGGGTTTAGTAAATTTATTAAACTTTGACACCCATTTAAGTTTTTCTGGAATTTTGACCGCACTTATCGTGTTAGCGGTGGCTCGTGGCGCATTGCGTTATTTAGAGCAAATGTCAGGGCACTATATTGCTTTTAAATTATTGGCATTATTGCGTGATAAAGTGTTTTCCTCTTTGCGCCGTTTGGCTTTTGTGAAGTTGCAAGATAAACAAGCGGGGCAATTAGTGTCCTTGGTGACAAATGATATCGAATTGCTCGAAGTGTTCTATGCGCACACTATTGCACCGATTATGATTGCGTTCTTTACTTCTGCGATTTTATTGCTGGTCTTTGCACATCTTTCAGGTTGGTTTGTGGTTGTGGCATTAGTCGCTTATTTAACAGTGGGCGTGATTCTACCCATTATTACCACCAAATTGGCGCGTGAAGATGGCAGACGCTATCGTGAGCTAGTGGGGGAAATGAATGACTTCTTCCTCGACAGTGTGCGTGGTATGAAAGAAATTCAACTTTTCGGCTACGCAAAACAACGTTTAGATGAAATTCAACAGCGCAGCCAAAAAATCGATACGGCTTTTGAACGCATTAAAGACCAAGAAGCGAAAGTGCGAGTTTACACTGAAGTGACGGTATCGGCGTTTAACATCATTATGTTATTCACCGGCTTAATTTTGTTTAGCCTAGATAAAATTGATTTTTCTGCCTTTTTAATTGGCGTGATTTTATTGATGTCTAGCTATGGCCCGGTTATTGCGTTAAGTAACCTTTCAAGCAACTTGTTACAAACCTTGGCTTCAGGTGAGCGAGTATTGAGCTTGCTAGCAGAAGAACCCGAATTAAAAGACGTAGAAAGTGCGGTCGATTTGAAAGAGGTTTCTCGCATTGATGTAGAGAACGTCAACTTTGCTTACAGTGAAGAACAAATTTTATCGGATGTCAGCTTGTCAGTAAAAAAAGGGGAAATCTTAGGTATTCACGGCAGAAGTGGCAGCGGTAAAAGTACCCTGTTAAAACTGCTGATGCGTTTTTACGATCCTAAATCGGGTAGCATTAAAATTAACGGTGAAACTTTGCCAAATATCAACACCCGTAGTTTGCGTGACAATATGGCGTACATTACTCAGCAAACCTATATTTTCAACGAAACCATTGAGGAAAATATTCGACTTGCGCGCCGTGATGCAAAATTAGAAGAAATTATGGAAGCCGCGAAGAAAGCGTCAATTCATGATTTCATTTTGAGCTTACCAGAAGGTTATCAAACGAAAATGACGGAATTGGGCGGCAACCTCTCTGATGGTGAAAAACAGCGTATCGGTATTGCCCGTGCATTCTTACACAATGCACCGATTATTTTACTCGATGAGCCGACCAGTAATTTGGATAGCTTAAACGAAGCGATGATTTTGAAATCATTGTTGAACGTGAAAGCAGAAAAATTGATTATTCTCGTGAGTCATCGCCAATCCACCATGGCTATTTGCGATCAGGTGATTGGCATTGAGAATGGAAGGATGTCGTAAGGCAGTGAGAAAAAGAGCGGTCAAATTGACCGCTCTTTTTTATTTTCTTAATTTCACTAATTCAACTTCATGATTTTCACCTTTTCTAAGAATGAGATTGGCGCGCTCACGAGTCGGCAGAATGTTTTGTTTTAAATTCAATCCGTTAATGTTATCCCAAATGTTACTGGCTGTTTCAATGGCTTCTTGCTCAGAGAGATTGGCGAAATGTTTAAAATAGGAATCCGGATTGGTGAAAGCACTTTGACGGAATTTTAAGAATCGTTTGATGTACCATTCTTTGAGTAAGTTTTCGTCAGCATCAACATAAATAGAAAAGTCCACAAAATCAGACACGAAGGTTTGATTGGCTTTATTTGAACCCGTTTGGAGAACATTTAACCCTTCTAAGATTAAAATATCCGGTTGATCGACAATATCAAATTTATCAGAAACGATATCGTAAGTCAGATGAGAATAAATAGGCGATTTCACCGATGGCTTGCCTGATTTGATATCAGCTAAAAAACGAATTAATTTGGCCGTATCATAAGAGATAGGGAAGCCTTTTTTCTGTAGCAGATCGTCTTTTTTCAGTTTTTCTAATGGATAGAGAAATCCATCAGTAGTTATTAAATCGACTTTTCGTTCAGTCGGCCAGTGGGTTAGCAAAGATTGCAAAATACGTGCTGAGGTACTTTTCCCAACCGCAACACTACCCGCGATACTAATGATGTAAGGGACTTTAGGGCTTTGTCCGCCAAGAA
>CAUQGU010000002.1:0-66620 GCA_963517645.1 uncultured Haemophilus sp.
TTATCCTTGTGTCAATCTTCGACTTAATCGGGGTTCTCTGCTTACGTTACTTCATTTTGTATGCAGGACAACTTACTGTTGCGTAAGGATAAACTTCTTATTTAATCAAAAGGCGTATACAATACGCCTTTTGTTTATTTAAAAGACTAAAGTGCGGTTAATTTTACGTATGTTTTTCATGCTTAAAATTAACCTTATTTTGTCAAATACAACTATTAATACTGAAGAATACTATGCTCCCCGAATTCGGATTTCTCTCATTACTCTTTGCCACCACCGCGGCGCTCTTACTTTCCATCGTGCCGCAAATTGGTATTTGGCAAAATAAACCCTCTCTCACCAACACAGCTTGGGGATTAAGTTATTGCTTCGGTATTTTTACGAGCGTTTCAATCGGTATTCTTGCCTACTCTTTTGCAATGGATGACTTCACTTTGGAATACGTTGCAGCGCACTCCAATTCTCAACTACCAACATTTTTTAAAGTCGCCGCCACCTGGGGCGGACATGAAGGCTCCATTTTATTTTGGCTTTTCACATTAAGTCTTTGGTTAGTGGCTTTTGCCTTTTTCTCTCGCAAAAATGACCGCACTTTTTCTGCGCAAACTCTGTCTTTACTCGGCTTAATTTGCCTTGGGTTTGCCATTTTCATTTTGTTCTACTCCAATCCATTTGGACGTGCATTCCCAGCCCCTGTAGAAGGGCGAGATCTCAACCCTATGCTGCAAGATATTGGCTTAATTTTCCACCCGCCGCTTTTATATGTGGGTTATGTGGGCTTTGCCGTTAACTTCGCTATGTCCATTTCAGCCTTAATCTTTAATCGTTCTGCACAAGCGATCGCACGTGCTATGCGAGCTTGGGTGCTCGTTTCTTGGTTATTCTTAACCTTAGGGATCGTGCTCGGTGCATGGTGGGCATATTACGAATTAGGCTGGGGTGGTTGGTGGTTCTGGGACCCTGTAGAAAATGCCTCGCTTATGCCATGGTTATTGGGACTTGCACTTTTACACAGCTTGATGGTGACTGAAAAACAAGGGATGTTTAGCTACTGGACAACACTCTTTTCCCTACTCGCTTTTGCATTCAGTGTATTAGGCACATTTATTGTTCGTTCAGGTGCATTAACCTCCGTTCACGCCTTTGCTTTAGATAGCTCCCGTGGTTATGTGCTATTACTCATTTTCTTCTTACTGACTGTCGGCTCGCTCAGTTTATTTGCCCTACGCACAAATACCAATGAAAGAGCGGTCAAATTTCCGCTTATTTCTAAAACAGGGGCAATTTTAGGCTTAAATATCGTATTGACCGTGGCAACCGTCAGCACATTCTTAGGCACTTTCTATCCAATGCTATTCCAAGCCATGAATTGGGGAAGTATTTCTGTGGGCGCGCCTTACTTTAATAGCATTTTCTTGCCCTTGCTCACACTAGTGCTTTTTGCCATGGCAGGCACACTTTGCTTAAACTGGTTTCAATCAGATAAAAAACGCTTTTTCAAACGCTTGTTATTACTTATTCCAGCTGCAGTAATTACTTATGGCATGATTTGGAATGCGCTGCAGAATGACAGTGCGTTACGTTTCCATTTCTTCGCTTATATATTACTTACCCTCGCTATTTGGGTATTATTCGTCACCTTATGGCAAAATTGGGCAAAAGTAGGACTGGCCTATTTCGGGATGATTCTCGCACACTGCGGCGTGGCTATTGCCACAATGGGCGCTGTAATGAGTAGTTACTTTGGCAGTGAATTAGGTGTTAGACTCGCGCCACAACAAAGCCAACAATTAGGTCAATTTGAATTCCACTACGATCGTTTTTCCAATGAAATTGGACCAAACTTTACCGCCGAAGTCGCTTTCTTTAGCGTATCAAAACAAGGCAAACCTTACGCTGAAATTGTACCTGAACGCCGCTATTATGACGTTCGTACCATGACCATGAGTGAAGTAGGGTTAGATGCTAGCTTTTGGGGCGATTTATATATTGTAATGGGCGATAACTTAGGCAAAGGCGAATTCACATTCCGTTTACATTACAAACCGCTTATTCGCTGGTTATGGCTCGGGGGCATTTTAATGGCACTTGGCGCATTATGTTCAGTCATCAATTTGAAGAGAAAACGCGATGAATAAAAAGTTTATTTTGTTTTTACCACTGATTTTATTATTGAGCGTTTGCTTACTACTTTTTGTTGGTTTACATAAAGATCCAAAACAAATTGCCTCTGCGCTCATTAATAAGCCCGTGCCGGAATTCTATCAAGCAAATTTGCTTGAACCGAGTCAAATTCTCAGCCCGAGAGATTTTCCTAAAAAACCTTTCTTGCTTAATGTGTGGGGAAGTTGGTGTGGCTATTGCCAACAGGAACACCCTCTTTTGATGGAAATTTCAAAAGAAGTGCCCATTGTGGGAATCGATTATCGTGACAAACCTCAAAATGGCATTGCGATGCTAGAGCGCATGGGCAATCCATTTATACTCACTATTGACGATAGCCGTGGTGAATTTGCAATGCAATTGGGCGTAGATGGCGCACCAGAAACCTATGTTGTCGACGAGCACGGCATGATCCGTTATCGTCATTCTGGCTATATGGATAGAGAGGCATGGCTCACTGAGATCAAACCAAAACTTGATGAATTAACTAAAAAGTAAAATGAAAAAATTAACCCGATTTTTGACCGCACTTTTACTGACTTTCACCCTTTTTGCTCACGCAGAAATGGTGGATACCTATGCGTTTAAAAACCAAGCCGATCGTACTCGTGCTGTTGAACTGGCAAAATCCTTACGTTGCCCACAATGTCAGAATCAAAACTTAGTTGAGTCTAATTCACCGATTGCTTATGACTTACGTGTTGAAGTCTATAAAATGGTGGATGAAGGAAAAACGAACCAACAAATTATCGATACGATGACTGCACGTTTTGGTAATTTCGTGAACTATAAGCCACCTTTCCAGTGGAATACGGCACTACTCTGGCTATTGCCTATTTTGCTATTAATTGGGGCTTTTGCGTTAATTTTATTTTCCACCAAAAAATCAGAAGGCGAGCCAAAACAACTCAAAAATCAACCTCATACTGCCCATAAAGAAGAAAAAAGTACGGTCAAATTTGAAACCAAATCCGCCATTTGGGTCTTTGCTATTTTATTAATTCTTCCTTTAAGTTATTACTTCTCCCTTGATCGTTTTGAGCGTGTTCAACAAGGCGAAAAAGAGATGCTTGAGCTTGCCAACAAAAAAGCAGATACATCAATGGTGCATCAAAAAGAAGATATGGTGCTTAAAATTCAAAATAAAATTCGAGAAGATGTGAATAATCCTGAGCTTTGGGCTCAGCTAGGTGATGCTTATATGCAAAATGATGAATTTGATCATGCACTCATCGCCTATAGCAATGCAGAAAAAATTTCAGGCACAACACCGGCTATTTTAGGATTAAAAGCAACCGCACTTTATTATCAAGCCGGCCAAAATATCACACCACAAATCCAGCAAATAATGGATGAGGCGTTAAAACAAGATAAACATGAAATATCAGTGATAACATTATTGGCGACTGAAGCCTTTAAAAATCATGAAGCTGAAAAAGCCAAAGCTTATTGGCAGCAATTATTAGATTCAGGTAATGCTGCCGTGGATCGCCGAACTGTCATCCAACGAATCAAAATGATAGACTACTTTGAAAAAGGACAAACCTCACAATAAGCTATGTCTCATTATTCAGAAAATATTATCATTGGAGCCGGTGCTGCCGGCTTATTTTGTGCCGCCCAGTTAGGCAAACTGGGCAAACAAGTCACCATTTTTGATAACGGTAAAAAAATTGGTCGAAAAATTTTAATGTCTGGCGGTGGATTCTGTAATTTCACCAATATGGAAATCACATCTGGCCGTTATATCAGCCAAAACAAACACTTCGTCAAATCCGCCTTAAAACGTTATACACAATGGGACTTCATTGCTTTAGTCGCTGAGTATGGCATTCCTTACCACGAAAAAGAATTAGGTCAGTTATTTTGTGATAACGGTGCAGAAGATATTGTGAAGATGCTCGGAGCAGAATGTGACAAATACGGTGTCAACATTCAACTACGCAGCGAAGTGAGTGATATTGAAGCCATTGAAAACAACCCTAGCGTACGATTCAAATTAAAGGTAAATGCAGTTGAATGGCAATGTCAGAATTTGATTATCGCCACGGGCGGGCTCTCTATGCCTGGCTTGGGCGCCTCACCTTTTGGTTATCAAATTGCAGAACAGTTCGGATTAAATGTGATTCCTCCGCGTGCAAGCCTTGTACCGTTCACGTGGCGAGAAAGTGACAAATTCTACTCTTCACTCTCTGGCGTTTCATTAGATGTGGCTGCGACGAATCAACACAAAACCTTTACTCATCAAATGCTATTTACCCATCGTGGTTTATCTGGTCCAGCCATTTTGCAAATCTCCAATTATTGGCAACCTGGTGAAAGCATTCATTTAGATTTATTGCCTTATAACGATATTCGTCATCACCTAGATGAGATGCGTCAATCTTCGCCGAAATTGCAGCTTAAAACTGTATTAAGTCGTTTATTGCCGAAAAAATTAGTCGAGCTTTGGTTAGAACAAGGTCTAATTAAAGATGAAGTGATTGCGAACTTAAGTAAAGTGCGGTTAGAAAATTTAGAGAATTTAATCCACAACTGGCAATTTATTCCTAATGGCACTGAGGGCTACCGAACGGCTGAAGTCACGATGGGGGGCGTTGATACTCATGAGATTTCATCCAAAACCATGGAGGCGACAAAGATTAAAGGTCTCTATTTTATCGGTGAGGTGTTGGATGTTGTCGGCTGGTTAGGTGGTTATAACTTCCAGTGGGCATGGAGCTCTGCAGCCGTTTGTGCGATGGGAATTGCTGAAAGCTAATATTTCTCTGTATTAATTATTTTCATCATGAGTGAAAAAATCATTACTTTGATCATGAAATATCCTTACGTTAAAATTATCATGCTAAAATTAAAAGAAGGATATAAACATGACATCAAAAACACTTCCTTTCCACGCTGATACTGTGGGCTCATACTTACGTTCTCAACCTTTAAAAGAAGCCCGTGCAAAATTTGCAGCAGGCGAACTTTCTCGTGAACAATTAACGGAAGTTGAAGATCAAGAAATTGCTAAATTAGTACAAGCACAATTAGATGCAGGTATCCAAGTCATCACGGATGGGGAATATCGCCGTGCGTTTTGGCACATCGATTTCTTAGAAAACTTAAATGGCATCGAAGGTTATCACCCAGAACACGGTTATAAATTTAATGGTGTGGAAACCAAACCTTACAATACACGTTGCTGCGGTAAAGTCTCTTGGAATCCAAACCATCCATTTATTGAACATTTTAAAAAATTAAAAGACATTGTTGGGGATCGTGGCGTTGTAAAATATACCATCCCTAGTCCAAACCAATTAATGTATCCAATCCAATGGGATACGGGCGTTTATGCAACACGTGCAGAATTTGCCAAAGATATTCAACAAGCTTATAAAGATGCGATTAAAGCCTTCTATGATGCGGGTTGCCGTTATTTACAATTTGATGATGTGTATTGGGGTTCACTCTGTAACAATCACCTAAAACCAGAATTTGAAGCGGATAAAGCACAAGCGCTTGAAAATATTCAAGTTGTATTAGCCGCTAAACCAGTAGATATGGTTATCACAACGCACGTTTGCCGTGGCAACTTCCGTTCAACTTATTTACTAACCGGCGCATATGATCCAATTGCGGATGCGTTATTCGGCCAAACCCAATACGATGGCTACTTCCTGGAATATGATGATGAACGTTCTGGTGGGTTTGAACCATTAAAACACTTTGCCAATAATCCACACAAAGGTCGTGTTGTATTAGGCTTAATCAGTTCAAAATTCCCTGAATTAGAAGATAAAGCGGCTATTAAAGCTCGCATTGAAGAAGCGACTCAATATGTTCCACTTGAGCAGCTTTGCTTAAGCCCACAATGTGGTTTTGCTTCAACAGAAGAAGGGAATATCATGACGGAAGCACAACAATGGGCCAAAGTCCGTTACGTTGAAGAAATTGCCAAAGAAGTATGGGGTGAAGATTAATTCTTTCATATATTACGCTAAAAACACGCTGTTTTTAACCGCACTTTTATCGACTGAGAGCGTAGCAATACGCTCTTTTTTATTGCATCCTTTCAACAAATAAAAAAAGCTGATGATTTACATCAGCTTTTTCATTATCAATTTATCACTAGATTTGTGTTAAATCGACGTTTTTCGTTTCTTTTGAGGCTAATAACGCTAACAAGGTTAAGAATGCATTAATGGCTAAATAAATCCCCACGCCCATTAAGCCATAAAGCGCATTGATTTTTAATGAAATCATTGCTGCAATAGTTGCCCCGATAATGGATGCAATGTTGTAGGCTAAAGAGGCACCGGAATAACGTACTTCCGTTGGGAATAATTCAGGTAATAACGCTGCCATTGGGCCAAATGTCATGCCCATTAATGCCATACCAATTACTAAGAAAGCAAATACAGAAGTTGGTGTACCGTTTCCAAGGAATAATGGTATACATAATGCAAAAATTAAAATACTGACTGTTGTCCAAATCAACCATTTACGGCGACCGATTTTATCTGCATAAAGACCTGAAATACTGATAAAAATCGCAAAAACAATCGCGCTCATTAAAAGTAATCCTGTGAAGGTATTAGCAGGAATACCTAACCCCATAGGATAGCCCGCTTCTGAAAGCGTTGCCGGTGTACGAGAATACGCTTGAGCAAAGGCAGTCATAATATAGAACAAGGAATAGGTTGCCACCATGATAAATGTACCAATCACCATCGGTTTAAAGTGTTTAGTGAAAACCACACTCACCGGTGCTTTTAATTTTTTCCCTTTTTCTTCCGCTTCAACGAAGACATGGCTTTCATGTAAGGTTAAGCGAACATATAACCCAACTAAAACTAAGGCTAAAGAAGAAACAAACGGGATACGCCATGCCCACTCAACAAGGGCTTGTTGCCCCCAGAAATAGCTCACTAAGAAGAAGGTCGCATTAGCGACAAATAAACCAATTGGCGCACCTAATTGAGGGAATGTACCATACCAAGCACGTTTTCCTTCTGGCGCATTTTCTGTTGCTACTAAAGCAGCGCCGCCCCATTCACCACCAAGACCAATCCCCTGACCGACTCGGCAAATACATAACAAAATCGGTGCCCAAATACCAATTTGAGAATAAGTCGGCAATAAACCGATAACGACCGTAGATCCGCCCATTAAAACCAAAGAGGCGACCAAGGTTTTCTTACGACCGATCTTGTCACCAAAGTGGCCAAATAAAGCGGAGCCAATTGGACGAGCAAAAAATGCTAAAGCTAATGTGGAAAGAGAAAGTAAATCATCTGAAAGCGGATCACCGCTATGGAAGAATTGCGTGTTAAAAACTAATACTGCAGCCGCTGCATAGATATAATAATCGAAGAATTCAATTGCAGTACCCACCATGGATGCCAAAGCAACCTTAAATGGATCATTACGAAGTTGTGAGGACATTTTGCTTCCTTAAGAGCTAAATAAAATTAAAGGGTTAAATCCTAGCATTTCCCCTAAGATTGAGCAATTTTTAATACAATATTTTCGATTTTTTTAGCAAAATATATTGGATTTTCTAAATGGGCATTATGGCCTGCATCAGGAATAATCGTTAAATCAAGTTGATTATCCTCTGCCATTTGACGAAACTTCTGATCTCGTTCACCACAAAAATAAAAAAATGGCAGCAAACTTGACCGCACTTTCTCTCGAAAATCAGGCTGTTTGGCAAGACTAGTGGCTAATAACATATGACCAATATTAGCCCCGCAATTCGCTTTTCGCTTTTCAATTAATGACTTACGTTGCTGTTCATTTAAATGAGAAAAAACAGGTTGTTGATACCAATCTTCGAGCACGATTTCAGGCTTTTCATGGAAAAAACGCTCAGCCCATATGTTATCATTGGCTAGACGGCTTTGTTTTTCTTGTTCAGATTGTAAACCTAAATTCGCCCCTTCTAAAATGACTGCCTTTAAATGTCCTATTTTCACTCTAGCTTGCAGTGCATAATATTGTGCGATTCGTCCACCGAGTGAATAACCGATTAAGATATAGTGCTCATCTTTTATGAGATGTTGAATTTGTTCTTCAAGGCACTGAGCGGTTTGCTCAAAATCTTCAACGGCAACAGCTTTATTCTCTCCATGAAAGGGTAAATCGAGAGAGAGACAACGAAAGTGCGGTAGATTTTCGATGACTTTTTGCCAATCTGATTTTGTACCTAATAAGCCATGAAGAAAAACAAGATTCATCATAATAATGCCATATAAAGAAATCCCCTCTATATAAGAGGGGAAAAAAATTATTCACCAATCACCGCGTGGCTGATTTGTTCAATCAAGCGCTTATAAGTTGCGCTGCCATCACTTGGGTTTGTTTTGATTTCAATTAATGTCGCACGGCGGCGAGTATAAGCTTGTTTTAACACGGAGCTTAAATCTGCCCAAGTGTAAGGTAAGGCATATTTTAAACCAAACATTGCGGCGACTTGAGAGAAATCACCATTATGTGGCAAGCGATAGAACTGCTCTTTCACCTCTTCATCCACCGGCAACATATCAAAGATTGCGCCACCATTATTGTTAATCACAAAAATAATGGTCGGTTGAGTGACATTCTTAAATAAGGCTAAAGAGTTCAAATCATAAAGTGTAGACGTATCGCCAATCATTGCTACCACTGGTTGATCGGCACCGATACCGATACCTGCAGCTGTTGCTAATAAGCCGTCAATCCCACTTGCACCACGATTGGTGAAAATCGGATACCCTTCAGGTAATTTAGTTAACGCATCAACCAAACGCACAAAAAGACTGTTTCCTAAGAACAAAATACCGTTGTAAGGTAAAACACGCTCAATATGATGTGCTAATGAGGCTTCATTAAGATTGCCACCGACTTGTTGTTCGATAAAGGTTGCACAGAATTTTGAAAGTGCCAGAGGTTCGAGCAACCAAGGCTTTTGACGCAATGGCGGATGTGCACGCAACCAATGATGAGCTTTGGCGTTAAAGCGAGTTTGCGTATGGTGGTTTGGATCAACTGCATTTTGACTTTGCTCCACCACCCAAAATTCACCTTGGAATTCCGCTAAGAATTGGTTAATACGTTTACTGATAAAACGAGAACCAAATTGAATCACGATATCAGCTTGAAGTAATTTTTGCTTCACTGTTTGGTTTGCTAGCCAAATATCCGCATAAGGCATGAGCGGTTCAACACCGGATTGAATATCCGTCAGCAAAATCCACCCCATGGTATTTGCCCATGAGTTAATCCCCATCGCTTGTTCAGGCGTTAATTGCCCTGCCACAATCACACCACGTTTTGTACGCCAGCTATCCCAATTCTCATGCATTAACACTTCTTGTTGCAATGGTTGATGATCAACCCAATTTTTAGGCTGACTTAACCAACGTTGAATTGGCATTAACCATGGATGACCGTCAATTTCTTGATCTTGGGCATTATAAAGTGGCTCAGCAAAAGGTACATTAATATGCACCACGCCTGGTTGTTGCTTTTGTTTATAGCAAGCTTGTTCTAACGTAGAAATTAACCATTTTGCCGCATAATCGGCTTGAGGCTTCGGTAAATTGACACTTGCCACTGGGTAATCAGCAAACATATTTTGTTGCACGATCGCTTGATTTGCACCACATTCCCACAATTCAGGTGGTCGATCGGCAGTAAGAATAATTAAATTCACGCCTGTTTGGCGAGCTTCAATAATCGCTGGATATAAATTTGCTGCCGCAGTCCCTGAGGTTACAATCACGGCAACAGGTGCTTGCGTGGATTTTGCAATACCCAACGCAAAAAAGCCTAAGCCACGTTCATCAAAGTGACTATGGCACGTTGCTCGAGAGGCATTTTGTAAACGCACAGCTTCTAGCGTTAAAGGTGTTGATCGTGAACCTGGCGCAATACAAAAGTGACTCACCCCTTGGCGAACCAAGGTTTCTAAGATCACCTTTGACCAACAACGATTAAATACGCTTACAGACATTCTTCTTATTCTCCGTTATTCTCTGCAAACAGGGAAATGAGCCCTGCCGCTTTACGTTCAATTTCCAACCACTCTTCTACAGGTTGTGAGCCTTCCACAATACCGGCTCCAGCAAATACACGCACTTGGTTTTCTTCGATAAAAGCCGAACGAATGGTGACACAAAATTCTGATAGATGTTGATTCATCACGCCTAATGTTCCGGCATACCAACGACGATCAAAGGTTTCTATTTCAGTCAAAGCTTTCTTCGCTTGTTGCTGTGGTAAACCTGATACCGCTGCCGTTGGATGAATTGCCTTCAGTAAATCGGCATCCGTACAAAGTGCGGTCAATTTTGCGTGCATTTTTCGAATCAAATGCTGCACTTTGCGTAATGACTTTAATGCGACATCATCAACGGTAATTTGTTCCACTAAGTGACTGATATTTTGTGAAATATCTTCAACCACTAACCAGTTTTCATTGAGGTTTTTTTCATCATTTAATAACCAATTCGCACGCTCATTATTTTCACTTGGATTATCACTAACAGGTGCTGTGCCCGCAAGCGCCTCCGTAAATAACTGACGATAATCTCGTGCGAATAAGCGTTCAGGCGTCGAGCCTACAAAACAGTGTTCAGCATTATCTGCCCATAAAAAATGGTAACAACCACTATTTTTTGCTTGGCTTGCTGCAAGAAAATCTTTTCCGTTTAACTCACCCTGAAGACCAAACACGGTTTCATTCGCCAAAACAAGCTTGGTTAATTCCCCTTGTCGAATTCGAGTGAGTGCTTGATTGACCCAATCGCACCACGTTTCTTGGTTTGCTTTTGGCACCATGCTTTCGATGGTTAATTGATTAAGTGGTAAAAGTGCGGTCGTTTTTTCGAATGAATTCAATACCGCTTTTGCCAGATTAAGCTCATTTGTTTCAACAAACACAGAAACCACGGTCTCACCATGTTGTTGTTCAATTAAAACTTGAGGCAAAATAAACTGGCTTTCACCTTGAAACTGTAAACCACCGACTAAAGGGAAATTGTGTTCTTGGATAAATTGCTGTGCCAAATTCACATCTGAAAATGACCGCACTTTCCCCACCGCTGCGACGGTTTTATCTTCATCACGAAAACGTAAATAAAATTGTGGATAAACAAGTTGCCCTTTCATCCATGCCAAAAGATCAACACCCAATTTCATCTTCGTCTGAAGACGTACAATAGCGGGTTGCTGATCAGTTGTTGCCAAGGTTTCAAACTGGCGAATTAGCTCAGATTTAGCTTGTTCCAAAGGGCCCATGAAAAATAATCAAATACACAAAAAATTAGCCCATATTCTACCGCACTTTAATACATTCAAAAAATTTTTTTATTAAATCTTTTCAAGATGAGAATTTAAGCGTAAATTAGACGCAATTTTTGAATGAAAATCTAATTATCATAGGATGTTATTAATGCGCTCATTTCCAAAATCAGACAAATTAGAACACGTTTGCTACGATATTCGTGGACCGGTTCACAAAGAAGCTTTACGCCTAGAAGAAGAAGGCAATAAAATTTTAAAACTTAATATTGGCAACCCTGCCCCATTTGGTTTTGAGGCACCAGATGAAATTTTAGTCGATGTGATCCGCAACCTACCATCTGCACAAGGTTATTGCGATTCCAAAGGTTTGTATTCTGCACGTAAAGCTATCGTGCAATACTATCAGTCTAAAGGTATTCATGATGCGACAGTAAACGATGTGTACATCGGGAACGGTGTATCTGAATTGATTACCATGTCCATGCAAGCCCTTCTTAATGATGGTGATGAGGTATTGGTTCCAATGCCGGATTATCCATTATGGACGGCGGCGGTAACGTTAGCGGGCGGAAACGCGGTGCATTATTTATGTGATGAAGAAGCGGGTTGGTTCCCTGCTATTGATGATATTCGGGCGAAAGTCAATGCCAAAACTAAAGCTATCGTAGTGATCAACCCGAACAACCCGACGGGTGCGGTTTATAGCAAAGAGTTACTCGAAGAAATTATCCAAGTTGCACGTGAAAATAACCTCATTATTTTTGCGGATGAAATTTATGACAAAATTCTCTACGATGGTGCTGTCCACCATCATATTGCAGCCCTTGCACCAGATGTATTAACCATTACATTCAATGGCTTATCAAAAGCATATCGTGTTGCAGGTTTTCGTCAAGGTTGGATGATTTTAAATGGGCCGAAACAACATGCTAAAGGCTATATTGAAGGCTTAGATATGCTAGCTTCTATGCGTTTATGTGCAAACGTACCAATGCAGCATGCCATTCAAACAGCATTAGGCGGTTATCAAAGTATTAATGAATTTGTTCAACCGGGCGGTCGTTTGCTGGAACAACGCAATAAAGCCTATGAGTTACTGACTCAAATCCCAGGTATTAGTTGCGTAAAACCAATGGGGGCGATGTATATGTTCCCTAAACTCGACATCCAAAAATTCAACATTCATAGTGATGAAAAATTTGTGCTTGATTTATTACGTAAAGAAAAAGTGCTTCTTGTGCATGGTAAAGGGTTTAACTGGCACTCACCGGATCACTTCCGTGTGGTGACACTTCCTTATACCGGTCAATTAGAAGAAGCTATTGGCAAATTGGCACGATTCTTAGAGACTTATCGTCAATAATAAAAAAGAGCGGTTAATTAACCGCTCTTTTTTTATTTTATGAATAACTATGCCCAGAAATAACGCACCACATGGAAGAAAATTGGTGCGGAGAAACAAAGCGAATCCATACGGTCTAAAATACCGCCATGGCCACTGATCATATTCCCCCAGTCTTTCACGCCCATACTACGTTTCATTGCCGACATCACGAGTCCACCTAAGAATCCCATTAGGCAAATTAACAGACTCATTAAAAAGGCCTGCCATGCATTAAATGGTGTCATCCAATGAAGTAACATACCTAATAAACTTGCGCTTAATACACCACCGACAAAGCCTTCTACTGTTTTGGATGGGGATAAGGTTGGCGCAATTTTATGTTTGCCGAAGAGTTTACCCCAAACGTATTGCAACACATCACTTGACTGTACTACCAAGATTAAGAAGATCATTAATAAAAGACTTTTTCCTTCATAACCTGAAATACTAAGTGTCAGTAAAGCCGGAATATGTGAAATACAGAAGACACTAATCATCAATGCCCACTGAATTTTCGTAGAACGATCTAAGAAATTCGCTGGGTCACCCAGTAATGCCGAAAGAATCGGTAAAAATAAAAAGCCATACACGGGAATGAAAATCGTGAACATGCTAAACCAATCAATGGCGACTAAAAAATATTGCAATGGCAAGATCACATAAAAACAAGCGGCTAGCGCAAGATGATCGCCTCGACGAATATTCAATAGAGAAAGAAACTCACGCAATCCCATAAATGAAATAATCAAAAAGAGCCCTATTACGCCATAAAAGCCCAACAAACTCGCAATAAAGATAATCCCAATCATCACCCACCAAGCATTGATGCGAGCATTCAGGTTATCAATAACGCTATTCGGTGTATCCACGCCCGCTCTGCGTTTTAAAATATATCCCACTGAGGAAGCAAAAATTAAGGCGATAAATAAACCACCGAAGAGTTGCCATATTTCTGTCATCATTTGCTCCTAAGATTTGCCTTTTTCACTGACATTTAAACTTAATAATGCCGATTGAGCGCGCGTCAGAAACACCTCTTTAGTTTCATCAGCCCCAATCTTTAATGGCTCACCTACATAAAGATCACATAACAATGGGATCGGTAAAATAAAGCCTTTTGGTAAAACATTATTCATATTACTAATCCAAACGGGCACAAACTCACAATCAGGATTTTCTTTTGCTAAATAAAACAATCCGCTTTTAAATGGTTGAAGTGGCAAATCATCATCCATCTTACGAGTTCCTTCAGGGAAAATAATCAGGGAGTCATTGACTAATGCTTCACTCATTTGTCGTATTGCCGCTTGTGGATCTTGACTATTACGCTCAATCAGTAACATATTAAACACTTTATAGGCTAGAAAGCGGCGAATTGCGCCTTTCGTCCAATAATCTTTGCCTGCAACAGGACGTGTTTGCTTTCTCACTTCATAAGGTAATGAAATCCAAAGTAAGATAAAATCCCCATGGCTATTATGATTGGCAAAATAGACACGATGCCCTTCTGAAGATTGTTCCGCAATTGCGGCTTGTGGTCGAACGCCTGTAATAAAAGAAGCAAAACGACACAATAAAAAATCGATTAATCTCGCTAACATAGTTGCTCCTATTACGCAGTCACTTCCGCCAAGCCATTTTTTACTCGCTTAATACAGGTCACGATGAGCAAGATAATCAGGATATTGGCTACCCACCAGAAAAGTTGATGCAAGCTACCATTCACCGCATAGAGTAAACCGAGTACACCAAACACAAACACACGATCGCTTTTACCCATTGGGCCATCATAACGACGCGTTTTGCCTTGAACTTGCCCCAAAATACCACATAACTCACTCAACGCGGCAAGCCAAATAATACTTGAGATTTGAATACCATCAAAAGGCGCAACAAAAGCAAAAGGAAGGTAAAGTGCTGCATCAGAGACGACATCAGTAATTTCATTAAGATACCCCCCTAATCGACTTTTTTGATTAAATTCACGTGCGAGCATGCCATCAATGGCATTCAACGCCATACGCAAAAAAAACCAAATAGGGATAAGGAAGAAAAGAGAAGAAAATGTCGGAAATAGTGCGAGAACCACACCGAGTAAAATAGAAAGTAAGCAGGCAATTAGCGTAACTTGATTTGCCGTTACGCCTTTTGCCGCTAATTGCCTAACTAAAGGCCGAAGTAAATTCTGAAATTTGGGTTTTAAGGCATAGATACTCATCTACCATCTCCTTGTTTTTATTAAAAAACATAAATATGTTTCTAATAATAGGACGGTATAGAGTATTACTCAAGTTTTTTATTCATCCATATAACCTAAACTTCTTAAGGCACGTTCATCATCCGCCCAACCGGACTTCACTTTTACCCAAAGTTCAAGGTGTACTTTATTATCAAATAAGCGTTCCATGTCAGCGCGCGCTTCCATACCAATGGTTTTAATTTTTTGCCCTTGAGCACCAATCACCATTTTCTTTTGGCCTTCGCGCTCAACTAAAATCAAACCATTAATTTCGTAAGTACCACGCTCATTTACTTTGAATTGTTCAATTTCAACGGTCACAGAATAAGGTAATTCTTCACCAGTAAAACGCATCAATTTTTCACGGATAATTTCTGACGCCATAAAACGTTGTGAACGATCGGTCACGTAATCTTCAGGGAAGTGATGAATACCTTTACGTAAGGACTGACGAACAATTTTCTCTAATTGATGCACATTATTACCACGTTGTGCAGAAATCGGCACAATGTGCGCAAAATCAAACTTACTGCCTAAATCAGTAATAAATGGCAACAAATCATCTTTATTCTTGACGTTATCAACTTTGTTGATGGCGAGTACAACAGGTGCTTTGGCGTTACGTAATTTGTTTAACACCATTTCATCATCGGCATTCCAATGTGTGCCATCCACGACGAAAATAATAAGATCCACATCACCGATCGCTGAGCTTGCTGCGCGGTTCATTAAACGGTTAATCGCTCGTTTTTCTTCGATATGAAGTCCCGGCGTATCTACATAAATTTCTTGGTAGATGCCTTCCGTTTTAATTCCCACAATACGGTGACGCGTGGTTTGCGCCTTGCGGGAAGTAATCGAGATTTTTTGACCCAAAATTTTGTTTAACAGGGTGGATTTCCCTACATTTGGGCGGCCTACAATGGCAATAAAACCACAATAGGTCTCTTGTTCTTGATTTAATTCGGTCATTTTATTTCCAATATTTTTAAAATTTGTTCTGCGGCCGCTTGTTCTGCTTTACGGCGGCTAGAACCTTTTGCAATAAAAGTGCGGTCAATATTTGGTACGTTTTTTACCGTACATTCCACTGTGAAGGTTTGGCAATGTGCTTCACCTTCAATTTTTATTACTTCATAGGTTGGTAAAGCGAAATGCTTACCTTGTAAATACTCTTGTAAACGCGTTTTGGCATCTTTTTGGTTATCGCCTGGCTTAATTTCAGCCAATAAGGTTTTATACCAACTACGCACAATATCTGCCGCTTTATCAAAGCTTGAATCCAATGCCATTGCGCCAATTACCGCTTCAACACAATCCGCCAAAATAGATTCTCGGCGAAAGCCCCCGCTTTTTAGCTCACCAGAGCCTAAGGACATATAATCCCCAAGCTCAAAATTTCGTGCAATCATCGCCAAGGTCGGCTCACGCACTAATGTTGCACGCATTCGGCTAAGTTCACCTTCATTACAACGAGGAAATTGATGATAAAGTGCATCCGCGATGACATAATTGAGAATCGAATCGCCTAGGAATTCTAGGCGTTCATTATGTTGAGTGGAGGCACTGCGGTGTGTCAGTGCCAATTTTAAGTGTTTTAGATCGGAAAATTGATAACCAATTTTTCGTTCTAGACGATCTAAATGATTCATATTAATTAATTTTTGTAAAGAAACGGTCAAAACGGAAGCCTGTAGGCCACTCATTTGGTTCTTTTTCTAAACTCATCCAAATATAAGTGGCTTTACCCACAATATTTTTTTCCGGTACAAATCCCCAAAAACGGCTATCATCACTATGATCACGGTTATCCCCCATCACAAAATATTGCCCTTCTGGCACAATCCATTCTGCAGTAGGTAAGCCTTCCTGTGGATAGAATTCAATACCCGAATAACGGCGCATTGGTTCCACTAAAATCGTGTGTGTCACGTCACCGATTTCCAAATATTCGATTTGCGTTGGGAATGCTGGATTTGTGGGTTCTTGTTTGTATTCAAACGCTTTAGTTTGGCAATCTACTTCACAAGGTTTGCCATCTTTACCATAAACCAGCGTTAAAGCACTTTTTTCAACATCAAGGATAATACGGTCACCGCCTTTACCCACAATACGTTTGATGTAATCCACACCTGACATATTGTTTTTAGATGTTAACGCAAGATTTTCAGCATACGCTGATCTCGTTGCACCTAAGCTAGTACGAAGTAGCGCTTGCTCTGGGGCTTTAAACACGATTACATCTCCACGTTCTGGTTTGTTACCTTCAATAATCGTATTTTGGAAAATTGGGTCTTTAATACCATAAGTATATTTATTAACAACGAGGAAATCCCCTACGCGCAATGTTGCTTCCATTGATCCCGATGGAATTTGGAATGGTTCAAAAATAAATGAACGCACAAGGAATACCACGGATAACACAGGGAAAAGCGAAGAAATAAATTCTGAACCTTCTGAAATAGGCTCAATTTTCGCTTTTTCTTCATCCGTTAATGCTTTGCCTGAGCGCTGTTCTGCGCGTGCGATTTGACGACGACGTCTCGGCATCACAGCAAAGCGGTGATAACACCATAAAATGCCGGAAAGTGCGGTCAAAATCAGCAACAAAATACTGAATGTGTTAGGCAGTTGGAAATAATCTAACGCTTTCCAACCGGCAAAGCCTACGGCTAACAACAGAATAAAAAATACATTCGACATTGCTCTACTTTCCTATTTATCTTTACCTACATGTAAGATCGCTAAAAACGCTTCTTGCGGCACTTCCACGTTACCTAAAGACTTCATTCGTTTTTTACCCTCTTTCTGTTTCTGTAAGAGTTTTTTCTTACGACTCACGTCACCACCATAACATTTTGCCAATACGTTTTTACGCAATTGTTTTACCGTTGAACGCGCAATAATGTGGTTACCAATCGCTGCTTGAATCGCGATATCAAATTGTTGACGTGGAATAAGTTCACGCATTTTTTCAACCAATTCACGACCTCGATAAGGCGCATTATCTTTGTGAACAATTAACGCTAACGCATCAACACGATCACCGTTGATCATAATATCTACGCGCACCATGTCTGCCGCTTGGAAACGTTTGAAACCATAATCCAAAGAGGCATAACCGCGAGAAGTCGATTTCAATCGGTCAAAGAAATCTAATACCACTTCGCCCATTGGGATTTCATAAGTTAACGCAATTTGGTTACCGTGATACACCATATTTGTTTGTACGCCACGTTTTTCCACGCAAAGGGTTATCACGTTACCTAAGAATTCCTGTGGTACCAACATATTACATTCCGCGATAGGCTCACGAATTTCTGAAATATTATTCAATGGCGGTAATTTCGCTGGACTATCCACATAAACCACTTCACCATTGGTCATTTCGACTTCATAAATTACTGTTGGTGCTGTAGTAATCAAATCAAGATCATATTCACGTTCTAAACGCTCTTGAATGATCTCCATGTGTAAAAGCCCTAAGAAACCACAACGGAAACCAAAACCTAAAGCGGTTGAATTCTCTGGTTCATAGAAAAGTGATGCATCGTTTAGGCTTAATTTACCCAACGCATCACGAAAAGCTTCATAATCGTCAGAGCTAACTGGGAATAAACCAGCATAAACCTGCGGTTTTACTTTCTTAAAGCCTGGCAATACATGGCTTGCTGGATTGTGTTGATGGGTTAAGGTATCCCCTACTGGCGCACCTAAAATATCTTTAATTGCACAAACAACCCAACCTACTTCGCCGGTATTTAATACGGTCGTATCCACTTGTTTTGGCGTAAAAATCCCTAAACGATCAACGTTGTAAGCCTGTCCGGTAGACATTACTTTGATTTTATCGCCTTTACGCAACACACCATTTTTAATACGAACCAATGACACCACGCCTAAATAGTTATCGAACCAAGAGTCAATAATCAATGCTTGTAACGGTGCATCAGGATCACCTTCTGGCGCGGGAATCTTTGCAACAATTTCTTCTAATACATCTTCGATACCCACACCGGTTTTAGCTGAACAACGCACAGCCTCCATCGCATCAATACCGACGATGTCTTCAATTTCTTCTGCAACACGTTCAGGATCCGCTGCCGGTAAGTCGATTTTATTTAAAATCGGCACGACTTCTAAATCCATTTCAATGGCGGTATAGCAGTTTGCCAAGGTTTGTGCTTCTACACCTTGTCCTGCATCCACAACTAACAATGCCCCTTCACAAGCCGCAAGAGAACGTGATACTTCATAAGAGAAGTCCACGTGTCCTGGTGTATCGATAAAGTTTAATTGGTATGTTTCACCGTCTTTGGCTTGATAATTTAAGGTTACACTTTGCGCTTTAATGGTAATACCGCGCTCACGCTCAAGATCCATGGAATCCAACACTTGCGCTTCCATTTCACGATCTGAAAGGCCCCCACAGGTCTGAATTAATCGGTCAGAAAGGGTCGATTTACCGTGGTCAATATGGGCAATAATAGAAAAGTTGCGAATATTCTTCATAAATAGATTAGTTTTCTCAAAAATCATTAAATTTAACTGGCGGATTGTACCTGAAAAGCGCGGAAATCGCTAGGGATGAAAGGGAAAAGTGCGGTCAAATTTTGAAACCTTTTACATAAAACAAAACCCCGAATTACTTCGGGGTTTCTTTTTTCATCCAAGCTGAAATTATAGGCTTTCAGTGAAAGTACGAGTAATAACGTCGCGTTGTTGTTCTGGTGTTAAAGAGTTGAAACGTACTGCGTAACCAGAAACACGGATAGTTAATTGAGGATATTTATCCGGGTTGTTTACTGCATCTTCTAACGTTTCACGACGTAATACGTTTACGTTTAAGTGTTGACCACCTTCAACTTTAACAGTTGGTGCTACGTTTACCGGTAATTCACGGTATTCGATTTGGCCTAATTCGCTCACTGCTACTACTTGGTCTTCTGCGAATTCAGCTTTTGCACATAAACAACGAGCTTCATTTTTTTCGCTGTCTAATAACCAGAATGAGTTTAAAAGATTGTCATTTGCTGCTTGAGTAATTTGAATACCTTTGATCATAAAGTGCCTCCTAATTTGGCGGTTGTATATTTATTAAACTGTGCAAATTTTATCAAACTATTTGAAGAATTCAATTAATTTTGACCTAAAACAGGTTCTTTTTTCTGACTAATTTTTAAAAATTGATCTAGATTAAAGTTTCAGCCACAGCAAGGCCTCAACACACTCTAACTTTTAACAAAGTATTAACATAACTCGGATGAAGCCTTTCTAAGCAATTTCATTTATAATGTGCTCAAGCTTATCCAATAAGGAAATACAGAATGAAAACCTGGACAGATGTTATCGGTCAAGAGAAAGAAAAACCTTACTTTAAACACATTCTACAACAAGTGCATCAAGAGCGACTTGCTGGAAAAACCATTTATCCACCACAAGACGAAGTGTTTAATGCCTTTAAATATACAGCATTTGATGAGGTGAAAGTCGTCATTTTAGGACAGGATCCCTACCATGGCCCAAATCAAGCGCACGGCTTAGCTTTTTCGGTAAAACCTGAGGTTGCTATTCCCCCTTCTCTCCTGAATATGTATAAAGAATTGGCTAACGATATTCCTGGTTTTCAAATGCCAAATCATGGCTACTTAGTGAAATGGGCTGAGCAAGGTGTACTGTTGCTTAACACCGTGCTAACTGTAGAGCGCGGCATGGCACATTCACACGCTAAATTTGGTTGGGAAATCTTTACGGACCAAGTAATTGCAGCACTCAATGAACACCGTGAAAAAGTAGTATTTTTACTTTGGGGAAGCCATGCGCAGAAAAAAGGGCAATTTATTGATCGCAATCGTCATTATGTTTTAACTGCCCCACACCCTTCCCCTCTTTCAGCACATCGTGGTTTTCTAGGATGTCATCATTTTTCTAAAACTAACGAATACTTAAAGCAAAATGGTTTAACTGAAATTAATTGGCAAGTTTAAGATTGTGGCTTAACATCAAGCGGGAGATTCTTTTCCCGCTTTTCTTCTTTTTTCTGCTCTCGTCTCTTTTTAAAAAAATCACTCAATTTCTGACCGCACTTTTCTGCGAGCACGCCAGTGGTAATTTCTAATGTGTGATTCATTTTATAATCATCAAAGAAGTGAAAGCGAGAACCTACTGCCCCCGTTTTATAATCTGAAGCACCAAAGACTAAACGTTTAATCCGACTATGTAAAATCGCGCCAGCACACATGGTGCAAGGCTCAAGGGTGACATAGAGTGTAGTATTGAGCAGACGATAATTTTGAATATTTTGTGCGGCGTTACGCAATGCGACAATTTCAGCATGAGCGGTCGGATCATTTTCAATGATAGATAAATTCCAACCTTCACCTAAAATATTTCCTTCATCATCCACCAACACTGCCCCGACAGGAATCTCGCCGAGTGCTTCTGCACGATCGGCAAGCATCAGAGCGTGTTGCATAAATTTCTCGTCTAAATCTGACCGCACTTTGAATGCCTAAACAGAGAAAGGATATTTGATTGGTTCGTGAGATTGATAACCCACCACCTTGAAATCATCCATCGTTACCCAAGTTTCAAGATCTTCAAGGGTTTTAATATCAGGATTAATTTCTAATTGTGGTGAAGGGAATGGTTCACGTTTTAATTGCACATCACGCATTAACTCAAGTTGGTCTTCATAAATATGCGCATTTACAATTTTATGATATGCCTTACCCGGTTTATTGCCGGTAATTTGTGCCATCAAAGCAAGGAAAGTAAAGACCTGAATTTGATTGAAGTTTAAACCAAGTGGCACATCGCAAGAGCGTTGATAGCTCGTTAAGTGCAATGTATTGCCTACTAAAGAGAAAGTGTGAGTGTGCATGCAAGGACGCAAACAGCCTAGGTCAAATTCGCCAGGATTGAAGAAAGTCAGGATTTCGCCACGATCATCAATCCCTCGGCTTAAATTATTCACAATTTTACGAAGTTGGTCGATGGTTTCGCCATTCGGTTTACGCCATGCTCGGCCTTGTACACCATAAACGCGCCCCATATCATCGGTGCCTTTACGATGTGGATTGGCAAGCCAAGCGGCATTTTCATTGGCATTGGCATCCCATGTTTTGGTGCCAAGCTTACGGAAATCTGCCGCATTGTCATAACCACGGATATAACCTAAAAATTCCGCAATCGCCGCTTTCCAATAGCTTTTACGCGTGGTAATTAAGGGGAATTGATTATTAGCAACATCATATTCTAAATCCGCATTAATCACTGTAAGGCAACGCTTACCAGTACGCTCATTAGCAATCCACTCACCCTCATTTACAATACGTCGGCAAAGATCTAAATATTGTTTCATAAAAACTCCTTACTGATGAACCGCACTTTTAGAGCGATTGTATGCCCATGCCATAATTAACCCACCGCCAATAATCATCGGCAAACAAAGCGCTTGGCCACGTGTCATGATGCCTAAGAAAGATTCCACTTCAGGCTCACGAACATATTCAACGATAAAACGGAAAATCCCGTAACCAACAAGGAATAATCCTGCTACAGAACCTGCAGGGCGAGGCTTTTTAATAAAGACATTCAGAATAATAAACAACACGAAACCTTCTAAGAACGCCTCATAAAGCTGTGAAGGATGGCGTGGTAATAACAAAGGATCATTTGGAAAAATCATGGCCCAAGGAACATCCGTTTCTCGTCCCCAAAGTTCTAAATTGATGAAGTTACCAATTCGTCCCATCCCTAAACCAAATGGAATCAAGGGCGCCACGAAATCTGCCGTTTGCCAAAAGCTTCTTTTTTGAGAATAAGAGGTCCAAATCATTGAGATAATCACCCCAATTAATCCACCATGGAATGACATTCCCCCTTCCCAAACACGAAATAAATACAGCGGATCTTGCACAAAATGATCAAAATTATAGAAGAAAACATCCCCAATGCGACCACCTAAGAATACGCCCATAAAGCCATTAAAAAGTAACGTATCTACTTGATCCACAGTCCAACCACTATTCGGTTGATTGGCACGACGAACCGCCAGCCAACGCGCAAAGATAAAGCCTAATAGATACATTAAGCCATACCAACGCAGCCCTATATTGCTATTACCAAAAGTAAAAATAGTCGGATCAAAATGCGGAAGCATCAAAAATTCTGAATTCATAACATTCCTTATTTAATAAACATATCAACTGCGATCGCAACTAATAGCAAGGCAAAGCCTTTTTTCAAGGTTGGCACAGGGAGTTTGGAGGTGGCTGTTGCCCCTAGTTTAGAAGTGAAGAATGAAGTGCCCGTAATACCAAGCACGGCAGGCAAATAAACATAACCTAGGGAATAATCTGGCATGGAAGGATTACCCCAACCACTCACCATAAAACTCAACATGCCTGATAAACCAAGAAGTGCCCCACAGAATGCAGAAGAACCGATGGCTTTTTTCATATCAATCCCGCGGGAATTTAAAAATGGCACGATAAAACCGCCACCGCCAACGCCTGCTGCACTTGATGCCATCCCAATTAAAATACCACCGATAACAGATGCTTGTGTTGTTAAAGGTTTGGTTTTCCCTGTGTTTTTCTTAATAGAAATCACCATTTTTGCCGCTAAATATACGACTAAACAGGCAAAGATTTTGGCTGATACATCACGATCAAGTTTGCCAATAAACAAACCAGAGATAAAAACCGAGATCATCACCATCGGTGCCAATACTTTCACGGCACGCCAGACTATATTACCTAGTTTATGATGACGCTGTGCAGAAGAAAATCCAGTAATCACAATGGTTGCAAATGAAGTCCCTAATGCGGTGGACATCAGCAAAGGTTCAGGTACGCCTACCATCGGCAATAAATAAACCAAGGTTGGGACGATAATTAACCCACCACCAATACCAAATAATCCGGCAAGAAAACCAACAACAGACCCGACAAGTAAACAAAGTAGAATAAAAGTGAGCATTATTGCCCCCTTGATTTATAAAATGAACGTTTTTGATATTTAGAAGAACCATTTTTACGCGGTACATGATAAGGTTTATTTGTCTCATGCTCTTGCGTATTTTCAAGCAATGTTTTTTCGTTGCCAAACATCACTTGGGCAAACTCTTTCATCGCTTTGCGATAAACATCTTTCTTAAAGGACACAACCTGACGTACGGGATACCAAAAACTTACCCAACGCCAACCATCGAATTCCGGTGATTTTGTTGTGTTCATATTTATATTTTTTTCATCCCCCACTAATTGCAACAAAAACCAACGTTGTTTTTGCCCAATACACACGGGTTTGCTGTCATAACGCAGCAATCTTTTCGGCAGCTTATAACGCAACCAATGTTTAGACGCGTAAAGCACCTTCACATCTTTAGGTTGCAAGCCAACCTCTTCATGTAATTCACGATACATGGCTTGTTCGGCACTTTCATTATCATTAATTCCCCCTTGCGGGAATTGCCACGAATTCTGCCCGTATCGTTTAGCCCAAAGCACCTGCCCTTTGCGATTACAAATGACAATGCCTACATTTGGACGGTAGCCATCAAAATCGATCACTATCGTTCACCTTAAATTTTGTACAAAAATAATTTACAGATTGTTTCATAAATTCGCTTTTTTATCAACCGAATGGGCATATTTACCCTATTGTGGATAACTCTGTGGGTAACACTTGGATAGCCTAAATTTAACTGTGTATAAAGATCAAAAACAGCTTTTCTCACTTCACTTTTTTCATTTTTAAATAATATTTGTTCAAAAATTTCTCGAAAAAAATGACCGCACTTTTTCTCATCAAAGTGCGGTCAAAAATTCAGCCATTTTTTAGTTTAAACATTCCTGGCTTGATGAAGAAATAACAGCTGTGAGTTATTCAATATTTCTGTGGATAAAATTGTGATTGAGCAAATGGTGACTGTTGCATAACTCTTCTTAGCATTTTACCATCGATTTTTGAGAAGAAATTTTATCTTTAATTTCATGAAGATAACGCTTATTCACAGAAATCATCTTATTCACACTCAAGTAAAATTTTTAGTGGTCATTTTTCATCCAAACCTTTTTTGACTAACGCTAAATAGCGTTCCCATTCAAAATATTGACCTGGATCGATCTTACGACCAGGCGAAATATCGCAATGCCCAACGATACGATCGAGCGTTATTTTCGAGTAAGCTTGCATAATATCTCGTGTTAATGCAGCAAGCACTTGGTATTGCTCCGCTGTAAAAGGTTGTTCATTACTGCCCTCTAGCTCAATCCCAATCGCAAAATCATTACATTTATCGCGTCCTTCAAAGCAAGAAAGCCCTGCATGCCATGCTCTGTCATCGAAACTGACATATTGTGTCACCTTACCATCCCGTTCAATTAAACAATGGGCAGACACGCGAAATTGATAAATTTCCTCAAAATAGGGATGGATGGTTGGATCGAGTTTACCTTGGAAAAAATCATCTACATATCCACCACCAAATTGTTCTGGCGGCAAACTGATGTAATGAATGACGAGTAATGAAATATCCTCTACATCAGGACGTTCATCAAAATGTGGTGAAATCACTTTTCTTGCCTGGCTTAACCAGCCATTTTTTATCTTATTCATCTGTTTTTCTGCGATTAAATTTTATTTTTGCGATCGAGATCGCAAAAGAAGTGCGGTCAGTTTCACTTTCATTTTTCCCTTTTACACAATGTTGCAGCCAATCCTGGCATTTTTTTATTCAACCAAAAGGAAATTTAATTTAATGAAACTGACTTTTTCTAAACCTTTACATAAAGGTTTTACGTTAATTGAATTGATGATCGTGATTGCGATTATTGCTATTCTCGCGACGATCGCCATTCCGTCTTATCAAAATTATACCAAAAAAGCAGCCATCTCCGAATTGTTGCAAGCTTCTGCACCTTATAAATCTGATGTGGAATTATGTGTCTATAGCACCAATGCCCCAACAAACTGTTCTGGTGGTTCAAATGGCATTGCTGCAGACATCACTACTGCAAAAGGCTATGTTAAATCCATTACCACGAAATCGGGGGTGATTACGGTGACAGGAAATGGTGCATTAGATGGGATCAGTTATTCTTTAACGGCGACAGGTTCAACCTCATCAGGTGTCACCTGGACAACCGCTTGCCCAAGCAATGCAGATTTATTCCCTGCAGGTTTCTGCTCTTCAGCTAAATAGCGAAACATGGCTTATCAAGCAATCGCAAAAAATGGCGAGATTTACCAAATCTCGCCACAATATTGGCAACAAAACCAACAGCAACAAGCATTGCTGTTACGTTACTTTGCACTCCCTATTAAAGAAGACGAACACCATTTATGGCTTGCAGTAGATTCGCTGAATAATCTTGCAGCTTGTGAAACCTTTGCTTTTTTAAGTGGAAAATTAGTTGAACCGATTTTATTTGAAACGGCCCAACTTAAACAACTTTTACAATCCCTTGCACCGAAAGCCAATCAAATAGAAGAGCAAACGACGTTTTATCATCATTCAGAAGATGAAAGCACTGCCAATTTATCCAATGAAGATGAACCTGTTATTCAATTATTAAACAGTGTTTTTGAAACCGCCCTACAAAAAAATGCCTCCGATATTCATTTAGAAACTCAGCCAAATGGGCTCTTAACTCGTTTACGTATTGATGGCGTACTCCAACCACAGCCGATTATCAGTAAATCACTCGCCAATCGTGTAATTTCTCGTTTAAAACTCTTAGCCAAACTGGATATCAGTGAAACTCGGCTACCACAAGATGGCCGCTTTCAATTCAAAACGACATTCTCCGATATTTTAGATTTCCGCCTTTCTACCTTGCCCACGCATTGGGGAGAAAAAGCGGTATTACGGTTACAACAAAATAAACCTGTTCAGTTAAGTTTTGCTGAACTTGGCATG
Source organism: uncultured Haemophilus sp. (assembly GCA_963517645.1). Classification (GTDB taxonomy): domain Bacteria; phylum Pseudomonadota; class Gammaproteobacteria; order Enterobacterales; family Pasteurellaceae; genus Haemophilus_D. The sequence continues at coordinate 26,989 of CAUQGU010000002.1, forward strand.
ACAAAAAACCAACAAAATCAATTTCAACATGCACTCGGTCAACCTCAGGGTTTAATCCTCGTGACTGGGCCAACGGGAAGCGGAAAAAGTATTTCGCTTTATACTGCACTTCAATGGCTCAATACGCCAGATAAACATATCATGACGGCAGAAGATCCCATTGAAATTGAATTGGAAGGTATTATTCAAACTCAAGTAAATCCACAAATCGGTTTAGATTTTAGCCGATTACTTCGTACATTTTTACGACAAGATCCCGACATTATTATGCTTGGTGAAATTCGAGATGAAGAAAGTGCATTAATGGCATTAAGAGCAGCTCAAACCGGTCATTTAGTGCTTTCTACCTTACATACCAACGATGCCATCTCAGCGATTTCGCGCTTACAGCAATTAGGCATTCAATCTCATGAAATTGAAAATAGTCTCTTATTAGTTATCGCACAGAGATTGGTGCGTAAACGTTGTTTAAAGTGCGGTCAACATTTTAGTGATTCTTGCGATTGCCATCAGGGCTATCAAGGGCGTATTGGGGTGTATCAATTTTTACGACGTGAAAATAACTGTTACCAAACTGATTTCGATTCACTTTATCAAAGCGCGCTAGAAAAAGTAAAAGATAACATTACCGATCTCGATGAAATTCAACGCGTGTTAGGCAAAAAATAGGGGTCTCTATGGCAAAGCAAAAACTCTTTTACTTCCAAGCCAATGATCAGCGGCAACAATGGCAAAAAGGCAGTCTTGTTGCACAATCTAAACAAGCTGCACAATTCCTGTTAATTGCAAAAGGTTTTAGTCATATTCGCTTGCAACAAGATTGGCAACTTAATCAGAAACCGAAAAATGCAGAAATTAGTGCGCTTTTGAATCAATTAGCGACATTACTGAGCTCTGCAATTCCATTAAAAAATGCATTACACATTTTGCAAGATAACTGCACGCAATTGGGATTGCATCAGTGGCTTAGCGCCTTAATTGAATTAATTGAAAGTGGTCTTCCGTTTTCACAAAGCTTGGAAATACAAGGAAAGTATTTAAATTTTCAAGAAATTCAGCTCATTCAAGTGGGAGAAATGACAGGAAAACTGGCGGAGGTATGCACTAAAATCGCAGAACGTCGAACGCAATCATTAACGCTTCAACGCAAATTACAAAAAATTATGCTTTATCCTGCCATAGTATTAGGTATTTCACTATCACTTACGTTGATTTTACTACTTTTCGTTGTACCGCAGTTTGCGGAAATGTATGGCGAAAATTCAGCTGAGTTACCTACATTAACCGCCGTATTATTAGCAATGTCTCAATTCTTACAACATCATTTTATCGCCTTGATGATTGCCTGCATTTTCGCTCTTTTTATGCTGAAGATGGCATTAAAACATTCTCTTTGGCTGAATCAAAAAAAGAATGCACTGATTAATCGCATGCCAATTTGGGGCAATATCATTTGCCTTTCTCGCCTAATCAGTTTTAGCCATAACCTGCAATTAATGCTTCAATCCGGAGTGGCATTAACGCCTGCGTTAAATAGCTTCCTCCCGAAACAACAAACCTGGCAAACACAACGTACCTTAAAAGGCGATATTCTGCTACAACAAGAAGTGCGGTCAATTTTACAGTGGGTTTCTCAAGGTTATCCATTTTCAGAAAGTATCAGTAGCCATCTTTTCCCAATGGAAGCGCAGCAAATGCTACAAATTGGAGAGAAAAGTGGAAAACTTGCATTGATGTTGCGTCATATTGCTGATAACTATCAAGAAAAGCTCAATCATCAAATTGATTTACTTTCCCAACTTTTAGAGCCTTTAATGATGCTCATCATTGGTAGTTTAATTGGTATCATAATGATGGGCATGTATCTGCCGATTTTTAATATGGGATCCGTAATCCAATGATGATATTAGCCTTTTTCTTATTGGGTGGTTTAGCGGGTATCTTTGTTTGGCTTTATATTGATCGTTTTATCCCCAATCTCCAACAAGAGATCTATCAGAACTATATCGAACTTTATCCTGAAAACAGTCCTATTTCCCAAACTGAAAAAGCCATAATTCAATCTCAAAAGTGCGGTCACATTTTTCTTTATTTTTTAGGGTTTGGACTCTGTTTTGCTGTACTCTATTACTTTCTTCAGGATGAATTATTTACTTTATGGCTCACGATTACGCTTAGTCTACTTTTTGTCATCAGTTGGCTAGACTGGCATTATCAACTGATTTCACCGACACCTTGCCTGTTTTTATTTTTCCTGGGTTTATTCGGCGCACATCAAGAATTTTCCGTTCTAACCCTTTCTCAAAGTTTAGAAAGTGCGGTTAGTTTTTTCGGTGTTTTTTATATCATTTATCATTTGTCTAAATGGTTTTACAAGAAGGAAGCCTTAGGTCGTGGCGATTACTGGCTCGCTTTAGGGATCGGCACTTATCTCACCATCGTGCACTTACCACTTTTCTTATTCATCGCCTGTCTATTAGGCATCATAGTCTATTGGATTTCTCGCAAACCAGTTTTACCTTTTGCGCCCTTTCTTTGCTTATCTTTAATCATCACCAGTGCAATAACCCTATAAATGTAATATATTGGCAATATTGAAAAATATTATGTTTAAGGAGAGGACGTAAAACATCCTCCTCTCAAATCAAGTATCAAGGAACATCATGACTTATATTGTAGGACTCACTGGCGGTATTGGTAGTGGAAAAAGCACGATTGCAAATCTCTTCGTTGAACTTGGTGTCCCCGTTGTTGATGCAGATATTGTGGCAAGAGAAGTGGTTGAAAAAGGCTCGCCGCTACTTGCTCAAATTGCAGAGCACTTTGGTAAATCGATTTTGACTGAAGAAGGCGAATTAAATCGGGCCGAGCTACGAAAAAAAGTATTTGCAGACGAAAATGAGAAAAATTGGCTCAATCATTTATTACATCCCGCCATTCGCGAAAGAATGTTGGCACAGTTAAACAGTCAGAGTGCTCTTTATACGTTATTTGTCGTCCCATTACTCATTGAGAATAAGCTCACCACGCTTTGTGACCGCATACTTGTTGTCGACGTTACCCCTGAAACTCAGCTGGCTCGTGCGTCATCGAGAGATCATAATAATATTCAGCAAATTCAAGCTATTATGAATGCACAAGTCAGCCGAGAAGAAAGATTAAAATGGGCGGATGATATCATTTCAAATGATGCAAAATTGCCAGAAAACTTACCGCACTTAAAACAAAAAGTGCTAGAATTGCACCAATTTTATTTAAGTGAATCGAGAAAGAAAGATGTCAGATGAAATTTTTGAAGTACCCTGCCCAACATGTCAAAAGCCAGTGCCTTGGACGCAGGAAAGTCAATTTCGCCCTTTTTGCAGCAAACGCTGCCAACTCATTGATTTAGGCGAATGGGCTGCAGAAGAAAAAGCCATTCCAAGTGATACTGCTGATTTTGCCATGGATCCCAATCTCAGTGATGAATGGAGTATCAAATGAGTCTTCAGCATCATGATAATGGTAAACAGGGCGAGTTTTTCTTACTCGATGAACAAGGCAAGAAAATCGCAAAACTCACCTATTTTTATGAAACACCCGATACCATTAATGCTAATCACACGTTTGTTGATGATTCTCTTCGTGGACAAGGTGTGGCAGACAAACTCTATCAAGCCTTAATTCATTTTATCCAGGCTAAAAAGCTGACATTGCACCCAACTTGTAGCTATATTGCAAGAAAATGGGAACGAACCCAATCTTCTCAATCCCAAGCTTAAACCTATTAATAAGCATTTTATTTTTAAGGATATTTTTCCGACTTCGTGGTATCCTTAGCCCTATTTATTTCTGAGAACCTAGTATTTATTATGCAAGAAAATTATTTAAGTCAGCAGCGGTTTGCTGATCTTCCATTACATCCTATCGTACAAAAAGCCCTACAAGATAAGGGATTTGAATATTGCACCCCTATTCAAGCGTTATCATTACCTATCACATTACAAGGAAAAGATGTTGCCGGCCAAGCACAAACCGGTACGGGTAAAACGATGGCATTTTTAACGGCGACATTTCATCACTTATTAACGCATCAACCTGACTTTGCTACCAATCAACCTCGTGCATTAATTCTTGCACCAACCCGTGAACTGGCAGTACAAATTAATAATGATGCAGAATTGTTAGCTAAAACAAGTGGATTACGAACCGCACTTGCTTATGGTGGTGATGGCTATGATAAACAGCTCAAAGCGATTGAAGCCGGTGTAGATATTTTAATTGGCACTACTGGTCGTGTGATTGATTATGTTAAACAAGGCATTATTCGTTTAGATGACATTCAAGTAGTGGTACTGGATGAAGCGGATCGCATGTTTGATTTAGGATTCATTCGTGATATTCGTTATTTATTACGCAAGTGTCCTTCTCCGCAAGAACGCCTCACCATGCTCTTTTCTGCTACACTCTCTTACAAAGTGCGCGAACTTGCCTTTGAAGATATGAATTCCCCAGAATACATTGAAATTGAACCAGAACAAAAAACGGGCCATCGAATTAAAGAGGAACTATTCTATCCATCAAATGAAGACAAAATCCCTCTCTTGCTCACGTTAATGGAAGAAGAATGGCCGGAGCGTTGCATTGTTTTTGCGAATACTAAACATAAATGTGAAGAGATTTGGGGTTATCTAGCCGCAGATGGTCATCGTGTGGGATTACTCACGGGTGATGTAGCTCAGAAAAAACGTCTTTCATTGCTCAAACAATTTACCGATGGTGAACTCGATATTCTCGTAGCAACCGATGTTGCAGCGCGTGGGCTACATATTTCAGATGTAACACACGTCTTTAACTTTGATTTACCTGATGATCGAGAAGATTACGTTCACCGTATTGGCCGTACTGGTCGAGCGGGTGAAAGTGGTGTGTCTATCAGCTTTGCTTGTGAAGAATATGCGATGAATTTACCGGCAATCGAAGAATACATTGGTCATTCTATTCCGGTCAGTCAATATGACCCGAATTCATTGATCAGTGATATTCCAAAACCTTATCGTTTAAAACGCAATCCTACATCTCAAACTAGAAATACTACGACGAGAAAAATAAACTATCGTCGTAAAAACTAAAAGAAAAGCTGATGAACTTTTTCATCAGCTTTTTTTATGATTAATGTAATCCGACTCTTCGACGTGTAGTACGCATCAATAAGAAAACCCATGGCCATAACACACCTGATGCGATGGCACCAAAGATTTCCTGCCAGTTGAAAAATGCCCCATGCAAAGAGAATTCAACCAAGAAAATAGCCACTCGAATCGCAAAAACAAAAAGAAGTACCAATAAACTTTGGAACCAAAGAGAAAGGTTGCGCAAAATTAAGTAATATTTGGAAACAAAATAGAAGGCGACAGAAAGCACTAGTGCATGAACCCCAAGAATAGAGCCTAGCACGATATCCCATAAAACCCCGAGTAAAAATGCCCAACCAATGCTTACTCTATCAGGTAACGCAAGCGTCCAGTAAAGCAAAACTAAAACCAACCAAGACGGTTTAAAAGCTTGAAAGCCTGCTGGCCATGGGGCTAATTCCATAATTAATGCCACAACAAAGAAGCATAAAATGGTCGCCCATTGAAAAATAAAACGCCCTTGCATTAGTCTTCTTCCCTATGTTGTTGCTGATCTGGAGAAATGGGTTCCTCTTGTTGAGGCATTGTGGTCGGAATGTCAGGATCCACAATTTCTTTTCCTGTATGCGGCTGTACTCCATCCTCTTGATCATCTGTAATTTTGGTTTTACTCACAGAATGTGTCGCCTCATGAGCTTGGCTTTCTAAACGTTGCTGTACTAAACGACGCACTTCTTCTGGCGACATGGATTTGACTTTCGACATATCAAGATTGCTCGGCCAAAGTAAAAGCAAATAACGTAAACGATCTAACTCAGCCAAAGGTTTCGCTTTCACCGTTGCAAAGTAATTTGAGCCATCACGAGAAACACTTTGCACAACAGCCACAGGATAGCCTTCCACAAAACGACCACCCAAACCTGAAGTCACCAATAAATCGCCCTTTTCAATATCCACAGAACGAGGCACATTATCTAAGGTAAGTTCATCTGAGTGCCCTGTGCCACTCGCGATCACGCGTACATCATTACGTAAAACTTGCACAGGAATAGAATGGGTCACATCAGTCAAAAGTAACACTCGGCTTGTATTCTCACCGACAGATATAATCTGTCCGATCATCCCTTTTTCATCAATCACTGGCTGACCGACATAAGCGCCATCACGTTCACCTTGATTGATCACCACTTGCTGACGATAGACGTCGGTTTCTGCTGTGAGCACTTCTGCAATCTTTTTATATTCATCCGTGCGTAAAGGCGAATTAAGCAGTAAACGAAGACGTTGGTTTTCTACCTTAAGTTGATCCAATAATAAAAGATCGGCATTTTTCTCACGCAACTGCTCACGCAATACTTTATTTTCAATAAGCAATTTATTGGTATCCACCAAGTTGCTTGATACACCATCTAGAACTGTTCTTGGCCCATTCGCAAGGTAATATAAGCCTCCGACAGCCGTTTCCATGACACTACGCGCCTTCGTCATTGATGAGGTTTGCCCATCAACTAAAATGAGTGTCATCGAAGCAATCACCGCTAATGTGAGTCGGATACCTAATGGTGGTGCTTTACCAAAAATGGGTTTCATTCACTGTCCTAGGGTTGAAAGGAAAAGTGCGGTCAAAAAATCAGACGAATTAAAACGCCGATTTTTCTAACCGCACTTTTAGAGATTAAATTTCGTCGCTGAAAATATCGCCGCCGTGCATATCAATCATTTCGATTGCCTCACCACCACCACGAGCTACGCAAGTTAATGGTTCTTCTGCGATGATTGCTGGTACGCCACATTCTTTTGATAACAATACATCAATGTTGCGTAATAAAGCACCACCACCCGTTAACACCATACCGCGTTCGAAAATATCTGCAGCGTGTTCTGGTTGGCATTCTTCAAGCGCTGTACGCACCGCTGCAACGATACCATTTAATGGCTGCTGAAGAGCTTCTTGTACATCACGAGAAGTTAATTTGAATGAGCGAGGCGCACCTTCAGCAAGGTTATGACCGTGCACTTCCATTTCTAAAATTTCATCACCTTCTTGAATGTAAGCTGAACCAATTTCGTGCTTGATACGCTCTGCAGTTGGCTCACCGATAACAGAACCAAAAGTACGACGAACATAAGAGATGATCGCTTCATCAAAACGGTCACCACCAATACGTACAGAAGATGAATACACGATACCGTTTAAAGAAATCACAGCAACTTCAGTAGTACCACCACCGATATCAATGACCATTGAACCAATCGCTGTAGAAACCGGCAAGTTAGCACCGATAGCAGCCGCCATTGGCTCTTCAATTAAATACACTTCACGTGCACCTGCACCTAATGCTGATTCTTTGATTGCACGACGTTCAACTTGAGTTGCACCAGCCGGTACACAAACGAGCACGCGCGGGCTAGGACGCATAAAGTTACCGCTATGTACTTGTTTGATAAAGTATTGCAACATTTTCTCTGTCACAGAAAAATCAGCAATTACACCATCTTTCATCGGGCGAATAGCCACGATACTTTTTGGGGTACGACCAAGCATTTGTTTTGCTTCTTTACCTACTGCCGCAATACTTTTGTATGCACCCATACGGTCTTGACGAATTGCCACAACTGAAGGCTCATCAAGTACGATGCCTTGGCCTTTCACGTAAATTAATGTATTTGCTGTACCTAGATCGATAGAAAGATCATTTGAAAATAAACCACGAATTTTTTTGAATAACATAAGAATTCCGTCATTAGTTTGGTGAAAAATTACTCATTTCTGAGCATAGAAAAAAATTGTGATAAATGTACCAAAAAATTGAGTTTGATAACAGGATTTTTTACTTTGTTCATCTACACTTACCTCACTATTTTTTCTAACAAGGTAACTGCGGTCAATTTTAATGGTGTTTTATACGAGATTTCGGTCAGTGAATTGCCACTTCCCGTCACCTAAAATCATCAATTGTTGCTGATGGAAAGCTTGTAAAGTTGAACGATGCCCCACGCTAATAACCGTTGTATTAGGTAAACGTTCTTTTAATAGTCGATACATATTATCTTCTAAGCCTTCATCCATACTCGCAGTTGCTTCATCCAAGAAAGCGACGTTTGGTTTATGTAATAACAAACGTGCGAAAGCCAAACGTTGTTGCTCACCGAGAGAAAGGATACGCGTCCAGTCTTGTTCTTGATCTAAACGATCTTGTAAATGCCCTAAAGACACTTGTTTTAATACCTCAATCATCTCATCACGATTAAAGACCTTTTCTTCATTCGGATAAGCCAGTGCAGTCAATAAACTACCTTGTGGTAAATAAGGTTTTTGCGATAAAAAAAGCTGTTGGGTTGGACAATATACATCCCCTTCAGAATACGCCCACAGCCCTGCCACGGTTCTCAACAACGTGGTTTTCCCCACACCAGAATTACCTTGGATTAATAGGGTTGAACCTTTTGGCAGCGTCAAATTTAAATTCTCAATTAAGGTTTTTCCAAATGGATTACTGATGCTTAAATCCTTAAAGATCACATCAGTTTCATGTTCGTGTAAATGCGACGTAGATTGACGATTCGCCATATCAATCGCATAACCAAAGCCGGTCAAACGATCCAATGTGGCTTTGTATCCGGCAAAACCATCGTAAGAATTACGGAAGAACGAAAGATTGGAATGCAACTTACCAAATACTTGTAGCGTTTGCATCAGATCGCCGAGTTTAATTTGCTTTTCGAAATAACGTCCCACTTGAATAAGCAAAGGAAACACTACAGAAACCTGGCTTACAACTAGGTTAAAACCAGAGAATTTTAAGGTTCGATAAACAATATCCCACATGTTATTGATCACTGCGCCGAATTGTTTATAAAGTTGGCTACTCTCAACTTTCTCACCCGCATAAAATGCCACGCTTTCCGCATATTCCTTAATACGAATTAAAGAATAACGATAGTTCGCATTTAAGCGTTCGTTGACGAAATTCAACATAATTAACGGACGCCCTAAACGGAATGCAATCGCGGTAGTGATAATCACATAAGCAAATACCAAGAACACCATCATGCGTGGAATTTCAGTACCAAATACAATCATTGGTCCCGCTAATCCCCACAATAAGATCGTATAAGAAATCATAGAGGTGACGGCATCAATCACCCCTGTACTTAAAGAGAGCGTAGTTCGCACATAGGATTGCACATCTTGTTGAATACGTTGATCGGGGTTGTCTAAATTGGCAGAAACATACTGCGTTTTATAGTACGCACGATTATTCATCCATTTATCTACTAACTGACCATTCAACCATTCGATCCAATCAATAGAAAAACGTTGCTCTAAATAATAACTCAGCAATGCGGCAATGACTGAACTTGTCGCAATCACACAAAACAGTACCATTTGATCCCAAAACACAGGTTCATTAAATTCCTGCAAGGATGTGTACATATTGTTATACCACTCAGAATGGACCAAGCTAATACGCACACCGACTAATGTCATCGCTACAATTAATAAGAAAAATAGCAAAGGTTTAATACTTCGACGAGGTGAAAGATACCCGCCTGCAAATTGCCAAAATTGTTTTCCCCAGTGGGTAAAACGGACTAATAAGAAAATACCAAAGCTAAACACGACAGCCGTCATCGCTAGTGTTTTTACTATCCATAAAAGCGAATTAATGGCCTCTTGAGCGTAATCCATAATCAACCTATAAAATCAAAAAAGTGCGGTCATTTTAGGCGGTGTTTATTTTTAAGCAAGAAAAAATGTGATAGAGATAACATTTTTTGACTTTGTCACAAGCGGGTAAGAAATCTAATTGATATAATCCAAAATAGTTAAATTTTTAATAAATTAGAGGTCGGTATGAGTGAAACTGCGATTACCATTAGTTTGCTTGCCCTCGTTGCCGTGATTGGCCTATGGATCGGGCATTTTAAAATTAAAGGTGTAGGTCTGGGTATTGGGGGCGTGCTATTTGGTGGGATTTTAGTTGCCCATTTTACCACCCAATATGGCATTAAATTAGATAGCCATACATTACATTTCGTGCAAGAGTTCGGCTTAATTCTGTTTGTTTATACGATTGGTATTCAAGTGGGGCCGGGCTTTTTTGCTTCCTTACGAAAATCAGGCTTAACCTTAAATGGATTAGGCATTTTAATCGTTGCACTTGGTGCAGTGGTGACAATACTCATTTATAAGCTTGCGGATATTCCTCTTGATGTCGCGCTTGGTATTTACTCCGGTGCGGTCACCAATACCCCCTCTCTCGGTGCGGGTCAGCAAATTCTTTCTGAATTAGGCATGTCGCAAACGACGTCTAACATGGGGATGGCCTATGCAATGGCTTATCCTTTTGGAATTTGTGGCATTTTACTTTCTATGTGGCTTATTCGTCTTTTCTTTAAAATTAAAGTGGATGAGGAAGCAGCAAATTTTGAAAAAGAAAGTGGTCATGACAAAGAAGCACTCAAAAGCATGTCTCTGAAAGTCACCAATACTAATCTCAATGGTATCCATTTGATTGAAATTCCAGGTTTTGATGATGAAGATGTCGTCTGCTCTCGATTGAAACGAGGTGAGCTTGTTATTGTGCCGAAAGCAGATACCGATATTCAACTTGGGGATATTTTACATTTGGTCGGCAATCCTGAAGGCTTGAAAAAAATGCACCTTATCATTGGGGAAGAAGTTGATATCCCGGTAGCAAGCTTGAGTGGCGAAATTCGTTCTGAGCGCGTGGTCGTCACCAATGAAAAAGTACTCGGAAAACAAATTCGTCATCTCGGCATTCATCAAAAATACGGTGTAGTCATTTCACGTTTAAACCGAGCAGGTGTCGAATTAGTACCAACTGCACATACAACACTTCAATTTGGTGATGTATTACACATGGTGGGTAAAACTGATATTCTCAACCAAGCAATTTCAGTGATCGGGAACGCCAAACAGAAACTGTTACAAGTACAAATGTTGCCAGTGTTTATTGGGATTGGCTTAGGGGTATTACTCGGCTCCATTCCTTTCTATATTCCAGGTTTCCCTGTGGCATTAAAATTAGGGCTAGCAGGCGGACCGTTAGTCGTCGCATTGATCTTGGCTCGAATTGGCTCTATCGGAAAACTCTACTGGTTTATGCCACCGAGTGCGAACTTGGCATTGCGCGAAATTGGTATTGTGCTCTTCCTTGCTGTAGTCGGTTTAAAATCTGGCGGTAGCTTTGTGGACACACTCACCAATGGTTCCGGTCTTGAATGGATGGGCTACGGTATTTTCATCACTCTTGTACCATTAATGATTGTAGGTATCATTGCACGTTTATATGTAAAATTAAATTATCTTTCTCTTTGTGGCCTGTTAGCGGGGTCAATGACGGATCCTCCTGCGCTTGCTTTCGCCAATGAACTGAAAGAAGGAAGCGGTGCCGCAGCACTCTCCTATGCGACAGTCTATCCGCTCACCATGTTCTTACGGATCATTTCACCGCAATTGTTAGCGATTCTTTTATGGGTTTAATACCCTTTCAAACTTGGGGCAGAATAACTGCCCCAAGTTTTATTACTAAGCAGCATTACGACCATAAAACAATTCAAATAAAATCAGCCCCAAGCCTACCCCTTTCCCTCATTCAATGATAGAATTCATCGCTTCATTTAGATAGGAAAAGAAATGTCATTAATTGAATTTGTAATTGATAAACTCGATGATTTAAAAGGCACCGAAATTGTGCATTTTGATGTAAAAGGTAAATCATCGATTACTGAAAATATGATTATTTGTACCGGCACATCTAGCCGCCAAGTCGCAGCTATGGCCGATAACCTTATTGCAGAATGTAAAAAAGCCGGTTATGAAACCTTTGGTGAAGAAGGACGTAATACAGCTGATTGGATCGTGGTGGATCTCGGTCAAACCATCGTACATATTATGCAACGTGATGCACGTGAAATGTATCAGTTAGAAAAACTTTGGGCATAAAGTGCGGTCAATTTTGACTGTGTTTTAAAAGGGAAAAGGATGAAAATCACATTAATCGCTGTAGGCACAAAAATGCCGGCTTGGGTGACAACTGGATTTGAAGAATACCAACGTCGTTTCCCTAAAGACATGCCTTTTGAACTCATTGAAATTCCTGCAGGCAAGCGTGGAAAAAATGCGGATATTAAACGCATCTTAGAGCAAGAAGGTAAAGCGATGCTTGCCGCTTGCGGAAAAGGTAAAGTGGTAACATTAGATATCCCAGGCAAACCTTGGACAACGCCACAACTTGCTGAGCAATTAGAGAGTTGGAAAAATGATGGTCGTGATGTGTGCCTGCTTATTGGCGGGCCAGAAGGCTTATCCCCTGAATGTAAAGCTGCAGCAGAACAAAGTTGGTCCCTGTCACCACTCACACTGCCCCATCCATTAGTGCGAGTTGTCGTGGCAGAAAGTTTATACCGCGCGTGGTCACTGACAACAAACCACCCTTATCATAGAGAATAACGTATTACATTACCGATGAATTTAAAAAAATTCTTTTCTGCACCAACCAATGAACCGATCCGCGATAAAAAAGCGGAGCGGAACTTGTTTGCGCGTCGAACATTGGTCGCATTCATCGGTATTTTAGCCCTAAGTGGTGTGCTATTTGCTAATATTTACCATCTCCAAGTGGTGAATTACGACATGTACCAAACTCGCTCAAATGGTAACCGTATTAAATTACTTCCGCTTCCTCCTACTCGCGGATTAATTTACGACCGTTACGGCGAGTTACTGGCAGAAAACCTCACTTTTTTCGGTTTATATATCGTGCCGGAAAAAACAGAAAATTTAGACCGCACTTTTGAAGAATTGCGCTATGTTGTAGGACTCACTGATGAAGACATTGAGCATTTCAAAAAAGAGCGTCGTCGTGGTACACGCTATACGCCGATTTTACTCAAACCAAGCTTAACGGAAGAACAAATTGCCCGTTTTGCAGTAAACCAGTATAAATATCCAAGCCTTGATGTACGTCCTTATTTCAAACGAAATTACCTGTATGGCGAAGCCATGACTCATATTTTGGGTTATGTTGGACGCATTAATGACCGAGATGTTGAGCGCCTAAAAAAAGAAGAAAAATTTGCTAACTATTCCGGTTCTACGGACATGGGGAAACTGGGTATTGAACGTTATTACGAAGAACAACTCCATGGTACAACTGGTTTCGAAGAGGTTGAAATTAATAACCGTGGTAAAGTTATTCGTAAACTACGTGAACAACCCGCCACCGCGGGGAAAAGTATTCATCTGACTATCGATTTTACTCTTCAACGCTACATTATGTCGCTCCTTTCAGGTCAAAAAGGCGCTGTTGTTGTGCTTGATCCGAAAGATAATAGTGTATTAGCGATGGTTTCAACACCAAGCTACGATAATAATTTATTCGTCGATGGCATTTCTTCCAGTGATTACAAACGTTTACTCGAAGATCCAACTCGACCACTTTACAGTCGTGCAACACAAGGGGTGTATCCACCAGCCTCTACGGTAAAACCATTCGTTGCTGTTGCGGCATTAACTGAAGGGGTGATTACACCTAATACCACGATTTTTGACCCAGGCTACTGGACATTACCAAACTCAACAAAACGTTTCCGAGATTGGAAAAAAACAGGGCATGGTTATACGGATTTAAACAAAGCCATTACTGAATCATCGGACACTTTCTTCTATCAAACCGCCTTTAATTTAGGTATTGATCGTTTCTCCATGTGGATGAAACGTTTTGGGTTTGGTATGCCGACAGGTATTGAAATTCAAGAAGAAGCCACGGCCAATATGCCGAGTAAAGAATGGAAACAAAAACGTTATAAAAAACCGTGGGTGCAAGGCGATACAATATCAGTGGGGATTGGTCAAGGTTATTGGACAGCGACACCATTACAAGTGGCAAAAGCCACCTCGATTGTGGTCAATAACGGTAAAATTCATACGCCACATTTAATGAAATCCGTTGAAGGTGCCACCATTGAGCCGTATCAAGACCCGCTTTTATATGAAGATATTACCGATCCGAAACAAGCTTATTGGGATGCGGCTAAGCGCGGCATGTTCAATGTGGTGAATTCAGGTGCAGGGACAGGACGAAAAGCCTTTATCGGTACGAATTACCACGTAGCTGGGAAATCCGGTACAGCACAAGTGTTCAGCTTAAAGGAAAACCAAAAATATAATGCAGCGGGATTGAAAAAAGAATTACATGACCATGCTTGGTTTACGGCTTATGCGCCTTATGAAGATCCGAAATTAGTTGTGACGATTATTTTAGAAAACGCAGGTGGTGGTTCAAGTAATGCGGCACCAATTGCACGCCAAATTATGGATTTCTACTTGAATAAACGCTTGCCACAAATTGAACGTCAAGAAAATACTGAAAAAGAGAAAAAGACGGACCAAACTGATTTAGATGCGCCAGCACTAGAATCTCAACCAAGTGAGAATGAATAATGGAAGAAAAAGTGCCTCTATGCTTGCGATTATGGCAACGCTTACATATTGATTTTTTATTATTTATTGGATTAGCCGCTATTACAGCTTACGGCATGCTTGTGCTTTATAGTGCATCAGGCGCCAGTGAAGTCATGTTCCAAAATCGTATTATTCAGGTCATATTAGGTTTTGCTGTCATGATGATTATGGCGCAACTTCCCCCTAAATTTTATCAGCTACTCGCTCCTTACTTATATTTGGTGGGTTTTATCATGCTGATCTTGGTTGATGCTATCGGAACAACCAGTAAAGGGGCGCAACGTTGGTTAGATCTTGGGTTTATTCGCTTTCAACCTTCTGAAATTGTCAAACTCGCGGTACCATTAATGGTCGCAGTATATTTAGGTAACCGTCCACTACCACCGAAAATGAGCGAAACCTTTATTGCTATTGCCATGATTATTGTGCCAACTTTACTTGTGGCTATTCAACCAGACTTAGGCACATCAATTCTGGTTAGTGCATCAGGCTTATTCGTGGTATTCTTAGCAGGGATGAGTTGGTGGCTTATTCTTGCTGCAGTAGTAGGATTAGCGGCATTTATTCCTATCATGTGGATGTATTTAATGCATGACTACCAACGCATGCGTGTATTAACCTTACTTGACCCCGAGAAAGATCCACTTGGGGCGGGTTACCATATTTTGCAATCCAAAATTGCTATCGGTTCAGGCGGTATATCTGGCAAAGGATGGATGCAAGGGACACAATCCCAATTAGAATTTTTGCCTGAACCACACACTGATTTTATTTTTGCCGTGATGAGTGAAGAACATGGAATGGTCGGTTTTCTTATTCTGATGGCAATTTATTTGTTTATTATTATCCGTGGCTTAATAATTGCGGTAAATGCAGAAACCTCTTTCGGGCGTATTCTTGCTGGAGCAACCACACTGATATTCTTCGTTTATGTCTTCGTGAATATTGGTATGGTGAGCGGTATTTTGCCTGTTGTTGGGGTGCCTTTACCACTCTTTAGCTACGGCGGTACTTCATATGTGGCCATTATGGCAAGCTTTGGTTTGGTGATGTCTATTCATACTCATAAACCTCGCTTTATGAAAGGGAACTAATTTCCCTTTTGGCTTTCTTATGAAGAGCACCGATAATCTTGAAAGTAATAAGTATGACATTAAAAAACATCTTAAAAACGACCGCACTTTTCACCTTGATAAGCAGCTCAAGTTTCTCTGCTTTTGCAGATACACAAAAAATGTATGGTATTCAAGGGGATTCGCTGTCGATTACTACGACCGTTCAAGCGCCACAAAGCTATGAAGTGAATGGTAGAACATACACCACACAAGGTGATGAGGCAAAGTCCTATTCAAAAGAAGGGACAGCAAGTTATTACCACCATAAATTTAATGGTCGTAAAACAGCTAATGGCGAACGCTATAATTCGGCTCTTTTCACTGCAGCCCATAAAACGTTGCCTTTAAACTCTTATGCAGTTGTCACAAACTTGCATAATAATCGCAAAGTGATTGTGCGAATTAATGATCGCGGTCCATTCAGTGAGAAACGTATCATTGACTTATCCCATTCTGCAGCGAAAGAATTAGGCCTTATTGCTCGTGGTACTGGGCAAGTAAGAATTGAAGCTTTACATGTGGATCATAAAGGTCAAATTTCAGGTGCGGGGGCAAAAACACTTGCCAAGCATGCTAAAACGCAAGAAGCCAGTGATCGTTTAGTTATCAATAAAAATAACGAAAAAAAAAATCAAAACTTAGACAGCACAAACGATGCAAAAACTGTCTTCAAGCTAAAACTACTCGCGCTGTCGTCAAAAAATCAAGCAGAAAGCATCATCACAAAGCTCGCGTTAGACGACATAAAAACCGAAATTAACCAAAATGGGCAAAACTATGAAATCCATTTTGGACCAATTGCGGATCAAGCGGATATAAATCAATTAAAAACAAAACTACAAAAAACGATCAATGGACAGCCCGTAATCGTTTATACTTATAAAAACCAATAAGCTATTAAAGGAAATGCTATGTTAAAACAATCTGCAAAATTGAAAAAAATTGTACTCTTCTCGGGATTAATAGCAGCATCAACATTTGCTGCCGCTGAAGATATTCAATACGGTATCGCAGTACCGGAAGTGAATGCGCAAACTTATGTTTTAATGGATTACAATTCTGGTGCGGTACTTGCATCACTTAACCCAGACCAACGCCAATACCCAGCCTCATTAACCAAAATGATGACTAGCTATGTAGTTGGTGCAGCATTAAAACAAGGTAAAATCCATAATGAAGATATGGTGACAATTAGCGAAAGCGCTTGGGGTAGAAATTTCCCTGATTCATCAAAAATGTTCTTAAATTTAAATCAACAAGTGTCTGTGGGTGATTTAAACAAAGGGATTATCATTGTTTCTGGTAATGATGCCTGTGTTGCTGTAGCTGAACATATTTCGGGTACCGTGGCTAACTTCGTTGATACCATGAATAAATACGTTCAACAATTTGGCTTAAAAAATACTAACTTCACCACACCACATGGTTTAGACGATCCAAACCAATATTCAACTGCACGTGATATGGCGATTATTGGTGCGCATATTATTCGTGATTTACCGGAAGAATATAAAATCTACGCAGAAAAAGACTTTACTTTCAACAAAATCAAACAACCTAACCGTAATGGCTTATTATGGGATAAAACCATTAACGTTGATGGTATGAAAACCGGACACACAAGCCAAGCAGGTTATAACCTTGTCGCATCTGCAACAAGTCCAAACAATATGCGTTTGATTTCTGTTGTCATGGGTGTACCGACCTATAAAGGCCGTGAAGTAGAAAGTAAAAAACTCTTACAATGGGGTTTTGCTAACTTTGAAACCTTAAAAACTCAAAAAGCAGGTGAAGAAATTTCAAAACAATCTGTTTACTACGGTGATAAAGGTGACGTTAAACTTGGTGTATTAGAAGATGGCTTTATCACTGTGCCGAAAGGTAAACAAACTGACTTAAAAGCACGTTATGAATTAGATAACAAATACTTACAAGCACCTTTAGCAAAAGGTCAAGTGGTGGGTAAAATCGTTTATCAATTAGATGGCAAAGATGTCGCTACCGTAAATCTTCAAGCATTAGAAGATGTACAAGAAGGCGGCTTCTTAGGTAAAGGTTGGGACTGGTTAGTGTTAACAGTTAAAGGATTATTTGACTAAACACCTTGAAAATTAACCGCACTTCCCCATTTATATCACATCAATAAATTCGTAAGGTGTGTGAATTTAGCTGATTCACGCACCTTATTCTTAAATTAAGGAAACAACATGACAACCGAAAACGATTATGAAAAACTAAAAGAAGTAATGGAATTCCCCGCTGCAATGACATTTAAAGTCGCAGGTATTAACCGTGAAGGTTTAGCGCAAGACATCGTAGCAGTGATACAAAAATATTTACCGGGTGATTATATTCCAAAGGAAAAACGCAGCAGCAAAGGAACCTATAATTCCATTTCAATTGATATCGTGGCGCAAAACTTTGAGCAAGTAGAAACCCTTTACAAAGAACTTGCAAAAATTGAAGGTGTCAAAATGGTTCTCTAAGATGAGCAATACTGATTTAATTGTCCGTCAATTAGGATTACAAGATTATCAGGAAATCTGGCATAAAATGCAGGAATTCACGGATAATCGAAATGCAGAAACCATCGATGAAATTTGGCTAGTTGAGCATCATCCTGTTTTCACACAAGGCCAAGCTGGCAAACCAGAACACTTATTACAACGCAGTGATATTCCTGTTGTTCAATCAGATCGTGGTGGTCAAATTACCTATCATGGTCCTGGTCAGCAGGTCATGTATGTGCTCATTGATATTAAACGTCATGAACATTTAAATGTTCGCCAATTAGTGACCGCACTTGAACAATCGGTTGTAAAAACCCTTGCAGACTATGGTATTGAAGGTTATCCCAAACCAGATGCACCTGGTGTGTATATTGATGGCAAAAAAATCTGTTCATTAGGTTTACGCATTCGAAAAGGCTGCTCTTTCCATGGGCTCGCGTTTAATATCAATATGGATCTCAATCCTTTCCATTACATTAATCCTTGCGGCTATGCAGGGCTTGAAATGTGTCAGCTTGCTGATTTTATCGGTAAAGAAGAGGCAACGCTTGACAAAGTTTCCCCAAAATTAATTAAACACTTTGCCGAACTTTTGGGCTATAATGTTACAAATTTATAACATTCACTTTTATAAAATATTTAAAAATGCCTGAATCAGGCATTTTCTTTAGGAAAGAAAAATGTCAACGCCTTTTAAAATGGAACGCGGTGTGAAATACCGTGATGCAGCCAAAACATCAATCATCCCTGTTAAAAACATCGATCCTAATCAAGAATTATTAAAAAAGCCGGAATGGATGAAAATCAAATTGCCGTCTAGTTCATTAAAGATCGAAACTATCAAAAACGGGATGCGTCGTCATGGCCTACATTCTGTCTGCGAAGAAGCGTCTTGTCCAAATTTACACGAGTGCTTTAACCATGGTACGGCAACCTTTATGATTCTAGGGGCGATTTGTACTCGTCGTTGCCCATTCTGTGACGTTGCACATGGTAAACCCTTACCGCCCGATCCGGATGAACCACGTAAATTAGCTGAAACGATCCAAGATATGAAGTTGAAATATGTGGTGATTACCTCTGTTGACCGTGATGATTTGCCTGATCGTGGTGCAGGCCATTTTGCAGAATGTGTAAAAGAAGTGCGTGCATTAAACCCTGGCATCAAAATTGAGATTTTGGTTCCTGATTTCCGTGGACGTATTACTCAAGCCTTAGAAAAATTAAAAGACAATCCACCAGATGTGTTCAACCACAACTTGGAAAATGTGCCACGTTTGTATAAAGAAATTCGTCCGGGCGCTGATTATCAGTGGTCTTTGAAATTGCTTCATGATTTCAAAGAAATGTTCCCAAACATCCCAACAAAATCAGGTTTAATGGTTGGATTAGGTGAAACTAATGAAGAAATTCTTCAAGTGATGGAAGACTTACGTGCAAACGGCGTCACTATGCTTACACTGGGTCAATATCTCCAACCAAGTCGCCATCACTTACCGGTTGCACGCTATGTGCCACCAGCCGAATTTGATGAGTTCCGTGAAAAAGCCAACGCGATGGGCTTTGAACACGCTGCCTGTGGCCCATTTGTTCGCTCTTCCTACCATGCTGATTTACAAGCAAGTGGTGGATTAGTGAAGTAATCAAAAACAGATAAAAAAATGACCGCACTTTGAATCGCAAGTGCGGTCATTTCTTATATTATCCTTTCAACTAGTCAGTTGCTGCTGGCTTCTCTTCTTCGCCCTCATCACTCTCCATCATGCTTTCTTGACGAAGATCTTCAAGGGTTCGACCATTAATTAAGTAGCCATTTTCTGTTTTTTCCACTCTAGAAACGTAATTATCACCTTCTTCCACAAATTCTCGGTGAAGTTTTCCATCATGTTTCACAAAGCTACTTAAATATTGCCAAAAGTATGAATTTTCCTTAATGGCTAAGGCTTTTTCATTTTGATCATCAAACAACATTTTACTTAATGTCAGATTAAATGTGCCTTCAATATTATCTGGAATCATGTCTGATGAATCATCCTCGGGCACTTGAGGCACAATACCACTCACTTCCAATTTAACTGGATAAGCATTGGTCTCTGGATAAGTATTTAGATTTAAATTCAATGTTGCATTATCAACGATTAAATCAAGCTCTTTCCATGAGTTTTTGATGTATTTATCAAATGTGGTTGACGTTAAATGCGTGCTGCATAAGGCCCCATAAAACGGTGCTGAGCAAAATCTTGCTGATAAATGCGCTTTGCTGTGATTAATTTTAAATGGTGCATCAACCGCTAATTTTTCAAATTGGAAGCCTGCACTTGGATAACTGGCTTTGTTCGCTGACAATGTGATATGTTCATTATATTGATCATTGTCTAAAGTTTCCGTCTGATCACTAGCTGATACGTCATCAAGCACTAAATCGGCCATATTAAATGATTTTAATGTTGCCTCAATATTGGTTTTACCACTAAACTCTTTCACCCATTTATCTTTGGCATTCAAGAAGTCTTTATTGTCTTTTGACGGTGCCTCTTTCTCAGCAAAAGCATCTAATAAAAACGGTACAAAGGCCAATTCGTTTGCCACGTTATAATCCTCTAACTGGATATTAACTTTACCGTCTTTAGCTTCCCATTTACGTTCTTCATCGGCAGGCGTTTGCTTCACACTTTCAACATTCAGTTTAAAATCCACATTGGCCTTGGTTAAATCCGTATTAGCCAGCTTAAGTTCAAGACCGGCATTTTGTAAGTTAAAGTAAGGTTGATTATTTTTAGGCACATTGACAGAAAGCACGGATAACGAACCATCAAAACGATCGTTTTGTGTAAAAATTTTCGTTAACAAATTGACGCCGTCTTTAATGTTTAGGGAGCCATCACTTAATTTTTTAAATTCATGATGAAAATTGACCGCACTTGGCACGCCATTTTGTTTAATCAATAAATTTAAACCACCCGCTGTTGCTTGGTTTTCTTCTGTCGTACGACTTTTATTGGCAACGCGCAAAATATCACTGCTGAATTTTGTACTCAGATCACGCTTATCTGCTTCGCCTGGTTTTACGTCAAAATGATAAGTCGCATTTTTCATATAAACATGGGTGTTTTCCCCATTTAACAATGCTACTTCGGCATTTTTTGCGGTTAGGTCAATACTTGATAGGTCGTATTGATTTGCACCGACAGGCACAAGGCGAGCTTCACCCTCAATTTCTTCAAGTTTCGTGTCTTTATCGTAATTAAAACCACTTAAGTTTGTTTTTAGCTCAACTTCTTTATTTTTTAAGAAATGAAGACCAATAGAAAGGTTTTGGGACTTATTCGCAAAATCACGGAATTCCGTCAAAATATCAGACTGTAAATAATCCCCTACCGGCGAAAATTTACTATTAATCGTGTTTTTATCAATCGTGATATTTAATGTTTTATTTAATTGACGAACTAATTGATCGGATAACTGAGACTCTGCTGTAATGAAGAAAGGCAGCGCGGTGAGCTTAGTTGAAATCACATTTGTGCTTTTCGCATCACTATCTTTTACACTAAAGATCAACTCACGAATAAAAAAGTTTTTCGCGGTTTGCGTCACATTCAATGTTGCTTGATTATCCAAAGAGTAAGGGAAATTTTTTAATACCTGATCGATTTTGTGATTGGTATAAAATTGTGCGCCGATCCCAAGTGCCACTGCGATAGCCGAAATCGTCAATGCTATTGTTCTTTTCTTGCTCATAATGTCCCCAAATACGATCTCAATTTACGATCTCAAAATCCTTTTGAAAAATTAACCGCACTTTAATCTTCAAAGTGCGGTCAGTTTCCAGTCTATTTTAACCTAAGATTTTATCTAACTCTTGGCTTACAGCTTCCACTTTTTGAGTACCATCTAAACGGAAATATTGCGTATTACCTGCTTTTGCTTCAGCTTGGTAATAATCAATTAATGGGCTGGTTTGTTTGTGGTAAACCGCTAAACGATCTAACACAGTTTCTGGTTTATCATCGGCACGGATAATTAAATCTTCACCCGTTACATCATCTTTACCTTCCACTTTTGGTGGATTGTAAACGATGTGGTAAGAACGACCTGACGCTTGGTGTACACGACGACCACTCATGCGTTCAACGATCACTTCATCCGGTACATCAAACTCTAAAACGTAATCAATTTTCACGCCAGAATCTTTTAATGCATCCGCTTGTGGAATTGTACGTGGGAAACCATCTAATAAGAAACCATTTGCACAATCTGGTTGAGAAATACGATCTTTTACTAATGCCACGGTTAATTCATCCGGTACTAATTTCCCTTCATCCATTAATGCTTTTGCTTGTTTGCCTAATTCTGTCCCCGCTTTGATCGCTGCACGGAACATATCCCCTGTTGAAATTTGTGGGATACCAAACTTGTTCATAATAAATTGTGCTTGTGTGCCTTTTCCTGCACCAGGTGCACCTAAAAGAATAATTTTCATACAAATCTCCAATAAATAATAGACCCGTTTAAAATACCGTTAAAGCCTTGTATGGTCAAATGATTTTGCTGTAAATTTTGACCGCACTTTATTTTATTTTAAGCTTTTTCATTTCCTTTTTCATTCCATGGCGCCACCCAGAATAAACAAATCATTCCTGGGATAGCGAGGAATAAACAAATCCAGAAAAAATGATAGTAGCCTACTGCTTTAACCAAGTAGCCCGATAACATACCAAGTCCTTTACTTGGTAAAGCAGAAAGGCTGGTAAATAAGGCTAATTGAGTGGCTGTATAAAGCGGATTCGTTTCGCGAGCCATAAAGGCGACAAAGGCAGCAGTACCGAGACCGACACCGATATATTCACCCGCAATCACGAAACCTAATTTCCAAAGTTCTGCAGCGCCGATATGGTCAAAATGTCCAAATGCAGCCAACCAAATAAATCCACCAATGGTAATCAATTGGATAAAACCAAATACCCATAATGCGCGGTTAATGCCTAGGCGTAACATAATCACGCCACCGACGAGACCGGCTGAGATACTTGCCCAAAGAGAGGTACTTTTTACCACCAACGCAATATGCTCTTTTTCAAAGCCCATGTCATAGACGAATTTAGTTTGTAACGTAGTAGCAAACGAATCACCAAATTTATACAAGAACAAAAAGAGTAAAAAACCGATGGCTTGCGCGATGCCTTTACGTTGGAAAAACTCTCTCAAGGGTATCCAAAACACCACATAGAAAGGTTGATCACGATCGACCTGTGCAATGTTTGGTTCTTTCGCTAAAAAGAGCGTCATAAATATGCCCGCTAGCATACAAAGTGCGGTCAATAAAAAGACGGTTTCCCATGGATAAATCGTCGCTAAATAAAGCGAGAGCCCGCCAGGAATTAAGCCTGCAACACGATAAGCATTAATATGGATGGTGTTCCCCAATCCTAATTCATTATCCGTTAAAATTTCACGACGATAAGCATCGAGTACAATATCTTGTGTCGCAGAGAAAAAGGCAATAAATGTGGCAATTTTAGCTACCGTACTTAACTCAGCCACGGGATCAAACTGACTAATCGCATAAAGGGAAATCAGCAAAACCACTTGAGAAATTAATAACCAACTACGACGACGCCCTAAAAAATGCGGGAAATAGCGGTCTAATAATGGCGCCCATAAAAACTTCAAACCATATGGCACCATCACCCCTGTCAATGCACCGATTAATTCAACAGAAAGCCCTTTATCTGTCAGCCACACTGGCAACATTTGCAATAACACGAAAAGTGGTAAGCCCGAACTAAATCCAGTGAAAACACAGATCAGCATTTTGCGGGTAAATATTTGACTAGAAAGGGATTGTTCTGACATAAAGTGCGGTTATTTTTGAGCGTGTTTTATCTGATTAAAATATTAAGGGCGGAATGATACTCCGCCCAACAAAAGTGAGATTAATCTCTGTATCCTTTCGGATTATTTTTTTGCCAATTCCAAGTATCTTTCATCATTTGCTCAAGACCACGTTCTGCTGTCCAATTTAACTCTTTTGCAGCAAGACTTGGATCGGAATAGCAGGTTGCAATATCGCCTGGACGACGCGCAACAAGACGATACGGAATTTCGATATTGTTCGCTTGTTCAAACGCTTTCACCATATCAAGCACAGAATAACCGGTACCTGTACCTAAGTTATAAATGTGTAAACCTGCGTCATTTTCATGGCGATTTAATGCTTTTAAGTGACCAATCGCTAAATCCACCACGTGGATATAATCACGTACACCTGTGCCATCATGAGTATCATAATCGCTACCAAACACCGAAAGTTGCGGTAATTTACCGATCGCAACTTGGCTGATGTAAGGTAATAGGTTATTTGGAATACCGTTTGGATCTTCACCAATCAAGCCACTTGCGTGAGCGCCCACTGGGTTGAAATAACGTAAGATTGTCATACTAAATTGCGGTTCAGCTTTCGCAACATCTGTCAGAATTTGTTCCACCATGTATTTAGATGTACCGTAAGGGTTGGTTGTGCCGCCCACTTTGCAATCTTCTGTAATAGGAATAATTTCAGGATCGCCATAAACTGTTGCAGATGAACTAAACACAAAGTTCCACACGCCTGCTTTTTTCATTTCTTGAATGAGAACAATCGTACCTGCGACGTTATTCATGTAGTACTCAGCGGGTTTTTGGACACTTTCACCCACAGCTTTTAAACCCGCAAAATGGATGACCGATTGAATGCTATTTTCAGCAAAGATTTTTTGTAATAAAGCTCGATCTAAAATATCGCCTTCATAAAATTTCACGTCTTTGCCCGTGATTTTTTTTACGCGTTCTAAAGATTTTGGGGATGAATTGCATAAATTATCCAATACCACCACTTCTTTATTTGCATTTAATAATTCCACTACAGTGTGTGAACCGATATAGCCTGCGCCACCCGTTACTAAAATAGCCATGAGTTACTCCTTAATCATTTTGTTCGCAAATTATAACATTGATTTCTACGATACATAAATTTATCCCCTCTTTTGACCGCACTTTGGTGTGATCGTTGTCACAGAATAAACATTTTTCTCTGGAATTTTGATTTGAGTCATTGAAGCGCTTCGCGATGAGGCGAATAATAGCCTGCGAAAATCGAAAAGATAAAGGAAGACAACATGAAACCTCAAACACTTCAAAAAACTGCACTCGCACTACTTGTTGGTTGGTATGCTGCTAATGCAGCAGCTTATTCTGAACAAGGCCAAGCCGGTAATACAAAAAGTTGGGAAAGCACTGAATACCTCAAAGACTGGGGCTTAACCTCAATGAATGCCTCCACGGCTTATGCTCTTGGCTTTAATGGTTCAGGCGTAAAAATCGGTGTGATGGATTCAGGTGTGCTATTAAACCACCCTGAATTTCAAGACGGTCGAATCCACGTTGTAAAAACGGAAGGGACTTATAGTAAAGATGGCATGCGTTATCCCGATGCATCGGTGGGAAATGGTCCAATTAATAAAAATGAACCAGTAAAAAACGGCAAACGCAATTTCGATAAAACAGATAATGGCATCTTCACTAAAGGTGAAGCCTTCAATATTGACGGGGCATGGCATAAATATACCAATGATGCGCACGGTACGCACGTTGGCGGGACAATGGCGGCAAGCCGCGACGGCAATGAAATGCATGGTGTAGCATTCGGTGCTAACCTCTATTCTGCTAATACTGGTGGTAACGACAACATGACCTATGGCCCAAACCAAGACTATAGTTTCTTCTTACAGGGCTACTCTGCTCTCGCCGATGCGGGCGCCAAAGTGATTAATAACAGTTGGGGTTCAAACCGTCGTGTTAATTCATCCTTTGCCGGGGCCTTAGGCTATAAACCAAAATATGATTGGCGGAATGTGCCCGAATATGGCGTGCAATATTATGATGTACCCAAAGCACCTGAGCCAATATCTAGTCCTGCGGCACATATTTATTTAAGTAACTTAGGCGAGGCTGAAAAAGCTTATTATCAATTTGTCACCAGTGGTGAGAAAAACTTTGTTGATGCAGCTTATGAAGTAGCAAAAAATAAACAAGTGATTCAAGTTTTTACAGCCGGTAACCGTAGTATGATGGCTGAGTCCTTTACGCGTGCCATGTTGCCTTATTTCAGACCTGATGCGGAAAAATACTGGGTAAACGTCACGGGGCAAGTCGGTGGTGAAGGCTATCCTAATGATTCAAATGACGATGTGAGTGATAAAAAAGCAGGCGCAGATATTCAAGAATTTAACCTCGCCGGCCATTCAAAATGGTGGACGATTGCGGCGCCATCTGCCAACATCTATTCCTCCTACATTCAATTACAAGACAACAATACTTATGGTGACCCTATTTACAAATCAGCTGGTGGTACTTCAATGGCTGCCCCACACGTAAGTGGTTCATTAGGTGTCGTCTTTTCTCGCTATCCATATATGACAACCGCTCAAGCGCGCGATGTTATGCTCACTACAGCAAGACAAACCACGCTTCGTAAAGGGCTTGAAGGTAAACCGTTAGAACGATGGGAAACCGAACAAGGTGTACCAAGTAACGTTTGGGGTTGGGGTATTTTAGATCTTGGCAAAGCCATGTTTGGTCCAGGTCAATTCTTAGGAAACGTGAAAATCAACCTCAATCAAAATGATGTTTGGTCAAATGATATTAGCGATAAAGCCATCAAAGCACGTCAAGTCGAAGATCAAGCTGAAGCCGCAACTTGGACAACGCGCAAAGCAGAATTACAAGCGTTAATGCAAAATCGTGCGGGCGCGACAGCAGAAGAAAAAGCGGAATATCAAGTCGGTTTAGCGCGTGAAGTCGCTCGTAATGAACGTGCTGCACAAGGTTATGTCGGTGCATTAACTAAAAATGGTTCTGGCACCTTAACCCTCACCGGTAATAACAGCTTCACTGGTGAAATTACTGTGAATGAAGGTCAGCTTTCAGGGTTAAATCAATCCCTTGGTTCTGCACAACAAGTCATCGTAAAACAAGGTGCAACATTGGAAGTGTTACCAAAAGCGGAAATTACTAAACCAAGTGAGAATGGATTTGTTACCGAAACCTTAACCAGCACTGCGAAAACGGTGACTGCAACGGTAGAAAAAGGTGGTCGTTTCTTACTGAATAATGGTATTGCTAACGTCAATGCAACCTTTGCTGACGGTTCTATTTTAGTACCAAATAAATTTGACGAAGAAATTCTGCCTCAATTACAACAAGATCCACAAAAAGTGGTTTCAGTTCAAGGTACTGGCTCATTTGTAGGAGCTGAAAATGCGATAGTTGAAACACCTCGCACTTATGATTTCTTTGCCGTTAAAAATGAAAGTAATGCAAATACGCTGAAAGTAACCGTTCAGAAAAAAGCCCTTTCATCTGCAGCAACCACTGAAAATGAAGTGGCTATCGCCAATGCATTAGATGCAGCAACAAAAAGCCCGGCTTACCAAAGTCTCATTTGGGGAACAAAAGAAAATGCTCGCCAAACCTTTGCTCGTTTAAGCTATGATGAAGATCTCGCTGCCCAACAACACAACGTGTTAAATGGCTTATTGCTTCGTCAGCAACTTGCTCAACCAGGCGCAGTAAGAGCTCAACTTAATGCAGGTACACAAATTTGGACAAGTGGCACCTTCACCCACTTCCGCACGGATAGTTTAAGCAGCCATGCGTACAATCAACTTGTGGGTATTGATGCAACCATTGATACAAACAAACATTTAGGTGTATTTGTTGGCTCAACACAAAACAGCCACAAAATTGACCGCACTTCTAAAGATCGTGCCGTACATTTAGGCTTAACAGCTGAACATCGTTTCAACGTATTAACACCAAAAATTGGCTTTATTCAAAGCTGGGAGAAACACGAACAACGTGCTGAATTTGCACAAGGCGTGAAAAGCCATAGCCAAACACAAAATGTCTTTGCTGAACTTGCCTACACAGGCTTAAAAGGCGAACATTTTGCGATTGAACCTTATGCTGGCGTAAGCTATATGCACATCAAAAACAAAGGTGTGACAAAAGGCGAAGTGCAGTTAAAAGACAACAATCGTGATTTAATCGTCACCTCTGTAGGTTTACGTCCATCCATTCCATTTGCAATCGGTGGCGTTCAATTAAATCTATTAGGTGATGTGGCTTATCATCGTTTCCATAAAGATAAAGCCGCTGAAGGCAGCTTGGTGCTCAATAACCAAAGTGTAGCGAATCTTTATGGTAAAGAATTGAAAAATGTCGTCACGACAGGTGTGGCATTACAAGCGCAATTTACTCCGGCATTCGGAGTAAAAGTTGGCTATCAAGGTGCTTATAACCACGATACAAAAGCGAATAATGTTAATGCAGAATTACGCTTCTCGTTTTAACGATATCTAATGATGCAAAAGTGCGGTCAATTTTTGAGAGGTTTAAAAACTCTTTGAAAATTGACCGCACTTGATATTTCCATTTTTCTAATCTACTTGTAAATAATTTAAAATGAGCTTTATATAGCACACTTTTAAAATCTATTCCCAAAGTAAATTAAATGCCCTTTTTGGAATACTTTTCCATCAACTCAATCACTGGTTTAAATTTAGGATCTTGTGAACGATATTTTTTGATCCCTTCTAAAATACCATGCTGTCCAGTAAAGAAATCTACATCTCCCCCGTTATCTAGCATTAATTGAAGCAAATCCAGCCTTTCTGGGAAACCATTAATATAGGATAAAGGTGTAATTCCTCTTTCATTTGGTAAATTAGGGTTTGCACCAGCCTTAAGTAACGCTATCGCAGCATCAATATTTTTACTTCGTAATGCATAATGCAAGGGAGTCATTCCGTACATATCTTGCGCATTAATCTCCACTCCATGTTTTATATAAAACTCCACAACCGACAACGGAGCCGCAAAAATTAAATTACACTGGTGTAGCCAATTCCATTTATCTGCCGATACATAGTGAAT
Organism: uncultured Haemophilus sp.; assembly: GCA_963517645.1. GTDB lineage: Bacteria > Pseudomonadota > Gammaproteobacteria > Enterobacterales > Pasteurellaceae > Haemophilus_D. Next base: position 56,192 of record CAUQGU010000002.1, read on the forward strand.
ATCTAACTTTTTACTTATAAAGAAAATATCCTCCAACATTGCGATATTTCCTTCTCTATCTGCTATCGCAACAAGCATCTTAGGGTCATCTTTATATTCTTCATATAAATTTGTCATATTAGTTTCCTCTTTTGTGTAAAAACAATTTCATATCCTCTTTAATTTTTTGAATATCACCATTTCCCGGCATCTCATTTCTATGGCTTCGATTTTCAGAACGATTCTCCAATCTAAAATTCTGCGGTCTAGCGTTAACGTAATCATTAAATTCCTGTCTTGTTAAACCCAATTGTTTAGCAGCCTCTTCTAATCTTCTATGCTCCCATCCTGGAATATGCCCTATATCAAATGGACCATTTACTATTTCACCTGTTTCTTTATGAAGAAATACATTATCTGAAACCGGCTCATATTGTGAAAGAATATTTTTTCTTATAGTGAATAAAAACAAAAGGCATCAATCCGATGCCTTTTTAATTCATTAACATGAAAAATTAACGTTCATTCCAACGTTTGATTGATTCACGAATCACTTCTTTCGCTTCTTCTACATCACCCCAGTGAGTCACTTTTGTTGAACCTGGTTTTTTCAATGCTTTGTAGTTGTTGAAGTGGAATTCAATTTGTTTGATTAATTGCGCTGGTACATCTGCAAGGCTGTTGTATGCATTGCCGGTATCGCGATCATCTGCTGGCACACAAACGATTTTATCGTCCACTTCGCCATCATCAACGAATTTCATCACACCGATTACTTTTGCTTCAAGGAATACACCTGTCGCAAGTGGTTGGCGAGTTAATAATAAAACATCTAACTCATCGCCATCTTCGTCTAAAGTTTGTGGAATGAAACCATAGTTAGTTGGTTTTGCGAAGATCGCTGGCTCAACACGGTCTAATTGGAACGCTGCAACTTTACGGTTCCATTCGATTTTGTGGCAGCTACCTTCTGGAATTTCATTTACCACATTGATAATGCCGGCATCTACATCGCCTGGCGTTAAAATTTGATTAAAATCAGCCATTGTTTTTCCTTTTTTTGATTACGTTAAAAACTTTCAGAGTATAGCAGTTTTTAGCCGATAAAAAAATATGCGAAAAACATCCTCAAAACTGACCGCACTTTCCCGCCAGACTGACAAAAAAACGATTGCGCAAACGTTTACTTTTAAATAATTTGCTATAAAATAGCACGTCTTTTTTTGATTATTAACCTAGGGAACTTTATGTCAAGTTTAGAAAAAACCTTTGAACTCAGCAAACGCGGTTCAACGGTTCGTCAAGAAATCATTGCGGGTTTAACCACCTTCTTAGCCATGGTGTATTCCGTGATTGTTGTGCCTAAAATGCTTGGTGATGCAGGCTTTCCGGCTGAATCAGTGTTTATCGCAACCTGTTTAGTGGCGGGGCTTGGTTCGATTTTAATCGGCTTTTGGGCAAATGCGCCAATGGCGATCGGTTGTGCCATTTCATTAACTGCCTTCACCGCATTTAGCTTAGTGATTGGTCAACATGTTTCTATTCCTGTAGCATTAGGTGCTGTATTCCTTATGGGTTTGGTGTTCACCTTAATCTCTGCGACAGGTATTCGCTCTTGGATCTTACGTAACCTGCCATCAAGCATCGCGCATGGTGCAGGGATCGGGATCGGCTTATTCTTACTTTTAATCGCCGCAAATGGCGTAGGCTTAGTGGTCGGCAACCAAGCGGGTTTACCGGTTAAATTAGGTGATTTCACCTCGTTCCCTGTGATGATGTCTTTAATTGGTCTTGCATTCATTATCGGCTTAGAAAAAATGAAAGTGAAAGGCGGGATTTTATGGGTCATCATCGCAATTACTATCGTAGGTTTAATCTTCGATCCAAACGTAACATTCAATGGCCAAATCTTCAAAATGCCAACCTTTGGTGAAAACTCACTTTTCTTACAATTAGATTTGCAAGGTGCATTACAACCAGCCATTTTACCCATTGTCTTTGCTTTAGTGATGACTGCCGTATTTGATGCAACAGGTACTATTCGTGCCGTTGCAGGACAAGCGGACTTATTAGATAAAGACGGACAAATCATCAATGGTGGCAAAGCCTTAACCTCTGACTCTGTAAGTAGCTTATTCTCAGGCTTATTTGGTACTGCACCGGCAGCCGTTTATATCGAATCAGCAGCAGGGACAGCCGCAGGCGGTAAAACCGGCATCACCGCTATCGTTGTCGGCGTATTATTCTTATTAATGTTATTCTTTCAACCACTTGCATTCTTAGTGCCTGGTTATGCAACTGCACCGGCGTTAATGTATGTGGGCTTATTAATGTTAAGCAATGTGAGCAAATTAGACTTCGATGATTTCGTGGGCGCAATGAGCGGCTTAGTTTGCGCGGTATTCATCGTATTAACGGCAAACATCGTAACCGGTATCATGCTTGGCTTTGCAGCATTAGTGATTGGTCGCATCGTAAGTGGCGACGTGAAAAAACTCAACATCGGTACAATTATCATCGCCATTGTACTTGTCGCCTTCTATGCTGGCGGCTGGGCAATTTAATTAAATACAATCTTGATAAGGCGAACAAATAGTTCGTCTTTTTTATTTCTAGCCTTAAAAACAATCGAAAAACCAACCGCACTTTTACTTTACAAATCCCTAAATCCGCCTAAAATACAGGCCTTTAATACGGCTTGCCAAAAGCAAGCTACTGACCTGAAATCAGACAAGAGAACATTATGACAACCCCATTTAAACCTGAATTACTCTCCCCTGCTGGCTCCCTTAAAAACATGCGCTACGCTTTTGCCTATGGCGCAGATGCTGTTTATGCAGGCCAACCACGTTACAGTTTACGTGTACGTAACAATGAATTTAATCACGCCAATTTAAAAATCGGGATTGATGAAGCCCATGCACTTGGTAAAAAATTCTATGTGGTCGTAAACATTGCACCGCATAACTCTAAACTCAAAACCTTTATCAAAGATTTACAACCAGTCATCGACATGGGCCCTGATGCCTTAATTATGTCTGACCCAGGCTTAATCATGTTGGTGCGTGAAAATTTCCCGGATATTGATATTCACCTTTCTGTACAAGCGAACGCCGTAAACTGGGCAACGGTAAAATTCTGGAAACAAATGGGATTAACTCGTGTGATTTTATCGCGCGAATTGTCCATTGAAGAAATCGCTGAAATTCGCCAACACGTGCCCGATATCGAACTCGAAATCTTCGTACACGGTGCGTTGTGCATGGCATATTCTGGCCGTTGCTTGCTTTCTGGCTATATCAACAAACGCGACCCAAACCAAGGCACCTGTACCAATGCTTGCCGTTGGGAATACAAAATGGAAGAAGGCACGACGGATGAAGTGGGCAACATCGTGCCAAAAATCGACCCTGCTCAACAAATCGAAGTGAAAAATGTGGCGCCAACTTTAGGCGAAGGTGCAGTAACAGATAAAGTCTTCCTTTATACCGAATCACAAAAACCAGATGAACAAATGACGGCATTTGAAGATGAGCACGGCACCTACTTTATGAACTCAAAAGATCTGCGTGCAGTACAACACGTGGAAAAATTGACCGCACTTGGTGTGCATTCTCTAAAAATCGAAGGCCGTACTAAATCATTCTATTACTGCGCAAGAACCGCTCAAGTTTACCGCAAAGCCATTGATGATGCGGCTGCGGGCAAACCATTTGATGAAAGCTTAATGGATACATTGGAATCCCTTGCGCATCGTGGTTATACCGAAGGTTTCTTACGTCGCCATACGCACGATGAATACCAAAATTACGAATACGGCTACTCTATCTCTGAACGCCAACAATTTGTCGGTGAATTTACCGGTAAACGTAACGAACAAGGTATGGCTGAAGTGGCAGTGAAAAATAAATTCTTGCTTGGTGATGAAGTAGAAATGATGACGCCACAAGGCAACATCGTCTTTAAGATTGAAAAAATGCTTAATCGCAAAAACGAAAATGTGGAAGCCGCACTTGGCGATGGCCATTTTGTCTTTTTAGATGTGCCACAAGACATCCAACTTGATTATGCGTTGCTAATGCGTAACTTGGTCAACACCAACACACGCAATCCACACAATTAAATTGTTAAAAAATTGTTGCATTTGTTAATAAGTGTACTATAATACATCCCATACCTGATTTGTTAATTCAACAACTCATAGTATGACTCCAAATATTTTGCCCTTTCACCTTTTTGAAAGGGCTTTTTTTCTTGTTCTTTCCTCCGAATAGCTCTAGACTATGCCCCATTTTTAGCTTTCATTATTTACAATTATGCGTGTTTCTGACTTTCATTTTGACTTACCAGATGAGCTGATTGCTCGTTATCCTAAAGAAGATCGCTCTTCTTGTCGCTTGTTACAACTCAATGGCGAAAACGGGGAGATTTCTCACCGCACTTTTACCGATGTATTAGATTTAATCGACGAAGGCGATTTATTGATTTTTAACAATACGCGCGTGATCCCAGCTCGTATGTTTGGTCGTAAAGCCAGTGGCGGGAAAATTGAAGTGTTAGTGGAACGTGTTTTAAGTGAGCACCATTTTTTAGCGCATATTCGCTCATCAAAAGCCCCGAAAGAAGGTGCAGAATTATTTTTAGGCGAAGATAAACTCGGTGAAAATAAGGGCGTAAAAGCGATTATGGTGGGTCGTCAAGATGCCCTTTTTGAAGTGGAATTAGCAGATAAAAGTCACAATGTGCTTGATGTGTTGCAAGAAATCGGTCATATGCCTTTGCCGCCTTATATTGATCGCCCAGATGAAGAAGCGGATCAAGAATGCTATCAAACCGTGTATAACAAAGTGCCAGGTGCAGTGGCCGCGCCAACAGCAGGCTTGCATTTTGATGATGAGCTTTTACAAAAATTACACGAAAAAGGCGTTAATTTTGAATTTGTGACTTTGCACGTAGGTGCAGGTACATTCCAGCCGGTACGTGTTGAAAATATCGAAGATCACATTATGCACGCCGAATATGTGGAACTTTCTCAAGAAGTCTGCAATGCCATTATTGAAACGAAAAAAGCGGGCAAACGTGTCATTGCGGTAGGTACAACATCGGTGCGTTCTGTTGAAACCGCTGCTCTATCTGCAGAAGAAAATGGCAACCCAGATTTAATTGAACCTTATTTTTCTGATACATCCATTTTTATTTACCCTGGCAAATCATTCCGTGTGGTGGATGCATTGATTACTAACTTCCACTTGCCAGAAAGTACATTGATTATGTTGGTGTCTGCCTTCGCAGGCTTTAGCCACACCATGAACGCCTATAAAAGTGCGGTCGAAAATCGCTATCGTTTTTTCAGTTATGGCGATGCAATGTTCATTACCAAAAATCCCAATGTAAAAGGGTTAGAATAAGTGGTTTGACTTATTTTCAACCAACTCATAAAATACCTATCAAGAAGCCTGTACTAACAGGCTTTTTTATTGAACAACAACCTACGAACTGTTTATTCGTCGAGGAAAGAAAATGAAATATGAATTAGATAAAACCAGCGGCAGTGCGCGTCGCGGTCGCTTGGTATTTGAACGTCCACAAGGCACATTCAGCGTAGAGACCCCTGCGTTTATGCCAGTGGGTACTTATGGCACCGTAAAAGGCATGACACCAGAAGAAGTGCGTGCGACAGGTGCGGAAATTTTATTGGGCAATACGTTCCATTTATGGCTTCGTCCAGGTCAAGAAGTGATGCGTAAACACGGTGATTTACATGACTTTATGCAATGGCATCGCCCGATTTTGACTGACAGTGGCGGTTTCCAAGTATTTAGTTTAGGTAAATTACGTAAAATCACCGAAGAAGGCGTGAAATTCCAAAACCCAATTAACGGTGAGCGCATTTTCCTTTCACCTGAAAAATCCATGGAAATTCAATATGATTTAGGGTCTGACATCGTGATGATTTTCGATGAATGTACGCCTTATCCCGCAACTTTCGATTATGCGAAAAAATCCATGGAAATGTCTCTTCGTTGGGCAAAACGTAGCCGTGATCGCTTTGATGAATTAGGTAATAAAAATGCGCTATTTGGTATTATCCAAGGCGGCGTATTTGAAGAATTACGCAAAGTATCACTAGAAGGTTTAGTGAATATTGGCTTTGACGGTTATGCGGTGGGCGGTTTAGCGGTAGGCGAACCAAAAGAAGATATGCACCGCATTTTAGAATACATCTGCCCACAAATCCCGGCTGATAAACCGCGTTATTTAATGGGCGTGGGTAAACCAGAAGATTTAGTGGAAGGTGTGCGCCGTGGTATTGATATGTTTGACTGCGTAATGCCAACTCGTAACGCGCGTAACGGCCATTTATTCGTGACTGACGGCATTGTTAAAATCCGTAATGCAAAATATCGTGATGATACCAGCCCATTGGATCCAGAATGTGATTGCTACACCTGTAAAAACTACACCAAAGCCTATTTATATCATTTAGATAAATGCGGTGAAATTTTAGGTGCACGCTTAAATACCATTCACAATTTACGCTATTATCAACGTTTAATGGCGGAAATTCGTCAAGCTATCGAAGACGATCGTTTTGATGATTTTGTGGTGGAATTCTATGCTCGCATGGGCAAACCTGTTCCACCATTACAATTAGCGGATAACTCATAATTGATGAAAGTGCGGTAGAAAATGAAATGTTTTTTGACCGCACTTTTTAACAAAGGAAACCTTATGCAAATCCTCGAACCTCAACAATTTGCCACTTGGAATGAGCCGATTGATATGCTTTATGCCTGTCATAGCAAAGTGAAACGCTTTTGCAAGCAACTTACGATTCTTCCTGGTTATTTAGAAAAAAATGGCGTGAATCAAGCCGTATTAAATGATGTGAAAACCATTTTGCAGTATTTTAATCACGCGGCACCACTTCATCATGATGATGAAGAAAAAGACTTTTTCCCGGCTTTAATTGAAAAAGCACCTCAAGCGAAAGAGTCGGTGGATGAATTAGAACGCCAACATGTGACTTTGCATGAAACTTGGGCAAAGCTTTCTGAACAGCTAGAAGAATTGATTGCTAAGAAACGTACCGATGTAGATGAAAGACTGATTACGCTATTTGTGGCGAGCTATGATAGACACATTGCCCTTGAAGAGCCGCTATTTGAGCTTGGTAAGCAATATTTATCCGCAGAACAACTCACGGCTATGGGCAAAATTATGTTTGCTCGTCGCCAAGCTTAAATCATGAAATATCAATTAAATTTGACCGCACTTTCCTGCCCGATTCCGCTTTTAACAGCGAAGAAGGCTCTGGCAAATTTAGCGCCAAATGATGAATTAGTTTTGCAATTAAATCGTCAAAGTGCAGTAGAAAATTTTGTTGTTTTTTGTGAAGAAAATCAATGTGAATTAGTGGATCAACATTGGCTTTCCGAGCAAATCTTCGAAGTTTGCTTGAAAAAAATCAATTAATCCTAAAATTCTCGTTGTTATTGCCTTCATCGGCTTTTACTGAATGCCGTTTTATGGTATTTTACGCACACTTTTAACTTTTCATTTTATAAGGAAAACACAATGGAAGCACAAAGCCCAATGTCCACGTTATTTATTTTCGTGATCTTCGGTTTAATTTTTTATTTTATGATTTACCGCCCACAAGCGAAACGTAACAAAGAACACAAAAAATTAATGTCTGAATTAGCGAAAGGCACTGAAGTATTAACCGCTGGTGGTTTGATTGGTAAAATCACTAAAGTAACCGAAGGTGCTGAAATTGTTATCGCTTTAAACGATACTACTGAAATCACGATTAACCGTAACTACATCGTTTCAGTATTACCGAAAGGTTCTGTAAAATCTCTCTAATTTAAATTCCTAAAGGGAAAACTATGTTAAATCGTTACCCATTATGGAAGAATCTAATGGTGATCCTTGTGGTCGCCATTGGTGCTTTATACTCTCTTCCAAATATCTATGGTGAAGATCCAGCGGTGCAAATTTCTGGTACTCGCGGACAACAAGCAGACACCACCGCATTAACTGAAGTACAAAACGTACTAAAAGAAAATAACCTTTCAACCAAATCTATCGTTCTTGAAAATGGCTCTATTCTTGCCCGTTTCACCAACACAGATGACCAACTTCTTGCCAAAGATAAAATTGCAGAAAAACTTGGCAACAACTACACCACTGCATTAAACCTTGCACCGGCAACACCGGCTTGGTTAAGCAGCATTGGGGCTAATCCGATGAAATGGGGCTTGGACTTACGTGGTGGTGTACGCTTCTTAATGGAAGTGGACATGAATTCTGCGCTTGCTAAACGTCAAGAACAGTTACAAGACACATTACGCAACGAATTACGTAAAGAAAAAATTCAGTTTACGGCGATTAAAAATAGCGACAAATTTGGTACAACGGTCACATTAGAAAACGCAGACCAAATGTCAAAAGCGGCGCGTATTATTCGTCAGTTACACCCAACATTAGAAGTGTCTGATATTGGTGACAACACCTTAAACCTTGCCCTTTCTGAAGCGGCATTAACAGAATCACGTAACTTAGCGATCGAGCAAAACTTAACGATTTTACGTAAACGTGTTGCTGAATTAGGCGTAGCTGAAGCGGTTATCCAACGTCAAGGTGCAGAACGTATCGTAATCGAATTACCGGGTGTTCAAGATACGGCGCGTGCAAAAGAAATCTTAGGGGCAACCGCAACACTTGAATTCCGCATTGTGAATTCGTTGGTGAACCCAGAATCAGCTGCGCGTGGTATGTTACCTTCTGACACAGAAATCAAATATGACCGTCAAGGTAGACCTGTTGCACTTTACAAACGTGCGGTATTGGGTGGTGAACACATCATCAACTCAAGCTCGGGTTTAGACCAAAACACCAGTACGCCACAAGTAAGTGTAACCTTGGATAGTGAAGGCGGCGAAATCATGTCGCAAACGACCAAGAAATACTACAAAAAACCAATGGCAACCTTGTATGTAGAATACAAAGACAACGGTAAAAAAGACGAAAATGGCAAAACCATTTTAGAGAAAAATGAAGAAGTCATTAACGTCGCAACCATTCAAGGTCGCTTTAGTTCTAACTTCCAAATTACGGGTGTAAGCAGCTCTGCGGAAGCACAAAACCTTTCTATGTTATTAAAATCAGGTGCATTAATCGCGCCAGTGCAAATTGTTGAAGAACGTACAATAGGTCCTTCTCTTGGTGCACAAAACGTAGAACAAGGTATTGATGCAAGCTTTTGGGGCTTAATTGCCGTCATAGTCTTCATGCTGATTTACTATAAAATCTTCGGTATTATCGCAAGCTTCGCCTTGGTGATTAATATCGTTTTATTAGTCGGTTTGATGTCTATCCTACCAGGTGCAACACTCACCATGCCGGGGATTGCGGGTATCGTATTAACCCTGGGGATGTCGGTGGATGCCAACGTACTTATTTTTGAGCGTATCAAAGAAGAGATTCGTAATGGTCGTCCAATCCAGCAAGCAATTAACGAAGGTTATAACGGTGCATTCACCTCTATCTTCGATGCGAACTTAACCACAATTTTAACGGCAATCATTCTTTATGCTGTGGGTACCGGTCCTATTCAAGGCTTTGCGGTAACCCTTGCATTAGGTGTGGCAATTTCAATGTTTACAGCAATTACCGGAACACGTGCTATCGTGAACTTCCTATACGGCGGTAAACGTCTTGAAAAATTATCAATTTAGGTAGGATAAGATGAGATTATTTGCAAAAGATAAAAACGGACATTTTATCCGTGAAGTGAATGGGATTAAATTGCCATTCCCTCTCACTGAATTTATGAAAGTGAGATTTGTGGGATATGCATTTTCTGCGATTTTGATGGCGATTTCCCTCTTCTTCATTGTAACAAAAGGCTTCAACTGGGGCTTGGATTTTACCGGTGGTGTGGTATTTGATACTCATTTCTCACAACCGGCTGATTTAGAGAAAATCCGTGGCACATTAAATCAAAATGGTATTGCAAGCCCGATTGTACAAACAACCGGCTCTGTACAAGACGTGATGATTCGTTTGCCGGCTGACAATAACGATTCTGCTATTGGTGATCACGTTAAAAGCATGCTCCAAACGATTGATCCGAATATTCATATTAACAGTATCGAATTCGTGGGTCCAAACGTCGGTGAAGAACTGGCTCAAGGTGCGGTTTATGCGACTCTTGCTACCTTGGCAATGATGTTAATTTATGTTGGCTCACGTTTTGAATGGCGTTTAGGTTTTGGCGGTATTGCCTCACTTGCGCATGACGTGGTGATTACGCTCGGTATATTCTCTGCATTACAAGTCGAAATGGATTTAACCTTCGTGGCGGCAATTCTTTCCGTTGTAGGTTATTCCATCAACGATAGTATCGTGGTATTCGACCGTGTGCGTGAAAACTTCCGTAAAA
>CAUQGU010000003.1:0-57853 GCA_963517645.1 uncultured Haemophilus sp.
TTGAATCTATTGCCGCTTTCGTTGTGGAAAAACTTCACTGCGAAAATGGTGAACAGGCTTGTTTTGAATGTTTATTTGAGCGGGAAAAATTAGGTAATTCAGGATTAGGTAATGGCGTTGCCATGCCTAAAGCCAAGTTACCTGCGACTGTCTCAGATAAAATCCTAACGGTATTTATGCAATTAGAAACGCCTGTCGAATATGATGCTGCCGATAATAAACCAGTGGATATCGTTTTTGCTGTGCTCGTACCCGAAAATCACTGCCAAGAATATATTCCTGTTCTGGCAGAACTCAATGAAAAATTAACTGATAAAAACTTAATTAAGCAACTTCGTTCAGCACAAAGTGCGGATGAAATTTGGCAAATTTTTGAATGTGCCGATCATTCAGAGGAATCTGAAGACGACACAAATTTAGATAATATTGAACCTCAAGAGGTATAACCTAACCAACTAACCATAAGGAATCACGCAGATGGAAATTATTATTATCAGCGGTCGCTCCGGCGCGGGGAAATCTGTCGCATTACGAGCTTTGGAAGATATGGGCTATTATTGCGTGGATAATCTCCCTCTCGATTTACTTCCTCAACTCACCAATATTCTCGCCAAAACTGAAACGGCTGTTGCCATCAGTCTCGATATTCGAAATCTTCCCCATTCAAGTGCTGATTTAGACAAGATTCTGACAGATATTCAAGCCACTTATTCCGTCAAAATTATCTTTCTAGATAGCGATCGTAGTACACTTATTCGTCGTTACAGCGATTCACGTCGTCTTCACCCACTCTCAGCACAAGATCTCCCGCTTGAATCAGCGATTGATTTAGAATATCAGCAACTTGAACCTTTAATTCAACATGCTAATTTTATTATTGATACCGCACCACTTTCGACTCATGCGTTATCTGAACGTTTAAGAGAAGTTTTACGGGGTAATACGGATAAAGAACTTAAAATTGTGGTTGAGTCATTCGGCTTTAAATATGGTATTCCGCTTGATGCCGATTATGTCTTCGATGTGCGTTTTCTACCTAATCCGCACTGGAACCCAGAACTTCGTCCAATGACGGGGCTTGATGAACCTGTTGCCCAATTTTTACTTGCACATGATGAAGTGAATAATTTTATTTACCAAACGCGTAATTACATTGAAACGTGGTTACCGATGTTAGAGCAAAATAATCGGAGCTATCTCACCATAGCCATCGGCTGTACAGGAGGTAAACATCGTTCTGTTTATATTGCTCAACAAATTGGTGAATATTTCCAAGCCAAAGGCAAGAATGTGAAAATTCAACATAAATCCTTGGAAAAGAATAAAAAGAATTAATCAAACCATAAAAAAACGCAGCGAGTCGCTGCGTTTTTTGTTAAACCACATACTGCTCAAAAATCTCAGGCAAATGTGCAATTAACGTTTCTTTTCCAGCCACGGTTTCATGCTGCCAAACCTGCAATAGCACATCTGGCGTAAATAATCGTGATGCCTGCTCTGCCAACGGTAAATAGCTAATATGCCAAGGCTCTCGGCCAATTTTTTTACCTTCTGGCTGACTTATAAATGGCAAAACAAAATCAAAGTGCGGTAGATTTTCAGTAAGAAATTCACTAAGTTCAAAGAAATAACCACCCTTTTCATATTCCCAAGGTTCAAGTTGTAAAGATTGACCTTGAGGCAAAAGATCAGGATCAAAAATATCGATTTCTGTTCCCCAATGATGACGACTTCCACCTGGTAGTGCTGACCAACGCAAAATAGCTTGTGCTTTTTGCCAATCATCTAATAACGCTAAATCTAATGGATTTCCCGTATCATCATGAACCTTGCGTTCACCGTTAAATTTACCATTCCAAATGAGTTGTTGACGTTCAAAATCACGAAAACTACTCACAGGCTGCAAATTAAAGCCATTTTTGACCGCACTTTGTTGCAATCCTTGAAACGCTTTCATTGCCTCTGCTTGCAAAAAATGATTCGGAGAATGAGGTGTAGGCAAATTGATCAAATGTTCACGAGATTTGCCAGTTAACATTTCAGGCGTTAATTTCATCTTACTTGTCCAATAAATTCACTAACATTTGATGATAAATCTGACCGCACTTGGCAAGATCATCTACGCTGACACATTCATTCACTTTATGAATCGTCGCATTAAGTGGCCCAAATTCCACTACTTCAGCCCCCATTAACGCAATAAAACGTCCGTCAGAGGTACCACCGCCTGTTTCTGCTTGTGGTGTAATACCGGTTGTTTGCTCAATAGCCGTCGTTAATGCATCTAATAATTTGCCTGGTTTCGTTAAAAATGGTTTACCCGATAAATTCCAATCAATACGGTATTTCAAACCATGCTTTTCGAGCATTTCTGCCACTTTCTGCTTAATAATTTCGTCAGTCACTTCCGTACAATAACGTAAATTGAATTGCACATAAAGCTCACCTGGGATGACATTATTGCTTCCTGTGCCCGCATGAATATTCGCAATTTGCAAACTGGTCGGCGGGAAAAATTCGTTGCCATTATCCCATTGATAGGCGGTTAATTCCTGCAAGAAAGGCGCCGCTTTGTGAATTGGATTTTCCGCTAAATGGGGATAAGCTACATGACCTTGAATACCTTGAATATAGAGGTTACCTGTAATTGAACCTCGACGACCATTTTTGACTACATCGCCTAATATTTTCGAACTAGACGGCTCACCTACCATACAATAAGTGATTTTCTCACCGCGCGCCATTAAGGTTTCAACAACACGCACGGTGCCATCTTTTGCGGCAGCCTCTTCGTCAGAAGTAATCAACAAAGCAATCGTACCCTTATGATTCGGATTGGCTTTCACATATTCTTCCGCCGCCACAATCATTGCTGCTAATGAGCCTTTCATATCTGCCGCACCACGACCATAAAGCACATCATCTACAATTTCGGCAGAAAACGGCGGATAAGTCCATTGCGTTTCATCGCCCGTCGGTACCACATCGGTATGCCCTGCAAAGGCGATAACAGGCTCACCACTACCATGCTTCGCCCATAAATTTAACGTATCGTTGAAAGGCATCCATTCAATTTGAAAGCCGAGTTTTTCCAAACGCTCAGCAATCATTTGCTGGCAGCCCTCATCATTTGGACTAATAGAGGGGCGACGGATGAGGTCTTGTGTCAAAGAAATCACTTTTTCTTTCATAAAAACTCCTAAGAAATACTGTTCTTTTAAGCAAATGCTGCGCTATATTCTTTTTCGTTGAAGCCAATCAATGCTTTACCATCTTGCAAAATAATCGGGCGTTTGATTAACGTTGGATTTTCAGCTAATACGGAAAGTGCGGTAGATTTCGAGAGTGTATTTTTCACATTTTCATCAAGATTACGCCACGTTGTACTACGTTTATTGACTAAATTTTCCCAACCAAATTGTGCTTCTGCTTGTTGTAAGAATTGAGTATCTAATCCATCTACACGGTAATCATGCAATTTATGTTCAATATTATGTTCAGTTAGCCACTTCAATGCTTTTTTTACTGTATCGCAGTTTTTAATACCATAAACGATAATCATATTCTCACCTCTAGAAATAAAAAATCCTCGATTTCATTTAGAACGAGGATTTTAACTGCTACATGAATTAATCACAAATAGATTAACCTATACAAACTTATACATCCAAAAGAAAAAGTGCGGTGAAAATCAACCGCACTTTTCAAAAGGGAAATTAGAATTCGTAACCTACGCCCACTTTAGCGCCATAGTTATTCACTTTAGTATCGTCAAAGCTACCTAAACGGTTATATTCTAAACCGCCATTTGCATACACTTTGTCTGCTAATTTATATTTAGCACCCGCGACCACACCATAACCCACTTTGGTTTCAGAAGAGCTTTTATAGCGTTGATCCGCACGTTCTTCAAATTTGAAACGGTTTGCCGCAAGACGAGCACCAACATAAGGTTCAATTTGAGAATTGGTATCGAAGTCATAGAATACTGTCGCACCTAAACCTTGAACTTTAGTACCTTGGAAGTTGCCGTGATGAGTATAATCACCTGCTACACGCATATTACCTAATTTGTAACCTACTGCAACACGAGGTTCAACTTTAGTTTTGCTTGAACCACCATTGCTTAATTTAGTTTTTGAAAGACCTAGATCTCCTTCTGCATATAAACCTGCGTTTGCTGTTGAAGCAACCGCTAATGCACCGACAACGATAGCTAATAATGATTTTTTCATTGGATAACCCCTGTTATTTGATTGAAAACATTACGAATATATCACAGCACTCATTAATTTTCACTATGAGAAACCAATTTTCCCTGACATTTTCGACATAAATAGGCAATTTTATCGCGTTGAATGCGATTATGCCGACGAATCGTTAAGTAATGGGTCTGACATTCACATTGATAAGCAAACATTTTGCCTTGCACATTCTCTACATCAAATTGATGACAAGTATCAGCCGGAAGATTAAATAACTGTGTCATCACCGCTTGCCATTCCTGTCCATGCGGTTTCACTCGACCAAATACTTGATACACAATAAGATGGGCTAATTCATGGGGAACAACCTGACGAATAAATTCATCTGAGTTCTCGAGTAGCAAAGTGCGGTTAAATTTAATCTCATTTTTCTGCAAGTATGCAACGCCGGCCTTTATACCTCGCAAGTTATAACTGATTGTCGGGAGTGAAAATTTCCGTTGAAAGTGATTTTCAGCGAGTTGTAATGTTTCTGCAAGCTTGCGTTGCACCTGCATTTTTAAATGCCGAAACTGAGTTTGAGATGACATCATCATACTAAGTAAACAAAAACCGCTAAATTAGCGGTTTTTATCATATACATGTAATTTACTTATTTTAGACCTGCTGCTGCACGTAACTCTTCAGCGCGATCTACTTTTTCCCATGGGAACTGTTCACGACCGAAGTGTCCATACGCGGCAGTTTGGCGATAGATTGGTTGAATTAAATTTAACATTTTAATTAAACCATAAGGGCGTAAATCAAAGAATTCACGCACTAACTTAACCAATACTTCGTTTGATACTTTTCCTGTACCAAAGGTTTCTACCATGATAGAAGTTGGCTCTGCCACACCAATTGCATAAGAAAGTTGAATTTCACAACGATCTGCAAGGCCAGCCGCAACGATATTTTTTGCCACATAACGTGCTGCATAAGCCGCTGAACGGTCTACTTTTGATGGATCTTTACCAGAAAATGCACCACCACCATGACGAGCTGCACCGCCGTATGTATCAACAATGATTTTACGACCCGTTAAACCACAATCGCCCATAGGGCCGCCAATCACAAAACGACCGGTTGGGTTAATGAAATATTTTGTTTGTTGAGATAACCATTCACTTGGCAAAATTGGCTTGATGATTTCTTCCATCACGCCTTCGTAAATTTCTTTTTGTGAAACTTCTTCACTATGTTGTGTAGAAAGCACTACCGCATCTACACCCACGATTTTGTTATCTTCGTATTTTAAAGTGACTTGGCTTTTCGCATCAGGGCGTAACCAGGCTAGTTTACCACTTTTACGTACTTCCGCTTGTTTTTCCATTAAACGGTGCGCATAAGTAATCGCCGCAGGCATTAAAACTTCCGTTTCATTTGTTGCATAACCAAACATAATCCCTTGGTCACCCGCACCTTGATCTAATGGATTCTCACGGTCCACACCTTGATTAATATCCGATGACTGTTTGCCAATCGCATTTAATACGGCACAAGAATTGCCATCAAAGCCCATATCTGAATGCTTATAGCCAATATCGCAAATTACTTGGCGAGTAAGATTTTCAATATCAACCCATGCAGAAGTGGTAATTTCACCACCCACTAACGCCATCCCTGTTTTGACATAGGTTTCGCAAGCCACACGAGCTTTAGGATCTTGTTTTAAAATTTCATCAAGTACCGCATCAGAAATTTGATCGGCAATTTTATCTGGATGTCCTTCTGAAACTGATTCAGAAGTAAATAAATAACTAGACATAAGTTCTCTTCTTTTCTTTTGGATGTATTGACGTATAGACGTCTATAATACGCTTTTTTGACTAATAAGCAAGCATTTCTATCAAGTATTTTTGAAATGTGACAAGAAGAATCTAAGCTTTACGACAGAATTCACTCATTAATACATTAAATGGGTGACAAACACCCATTTATTTACCTGATTTTATTTAACTAAATCCAACATCTCTCGTGCATTCGCCAAGGCAAGATCCGTAATTTCACTGCCACCGAGCAATCTTGCAAGAGCAGGAACGCGCTCTTCTTGAGAAAGTGCGGTCATTTTAGTTTCTGTTTTATCATCAACGGTAAATTTCTCTACATTAAATTGATGATGTCCATGACAGGCTACCTGTGGTAAATGAGTCACACAAAGTACTTGGCATTTATCGCCTAATTGGCGCAACAATTTACCCACTACACTCGCCGTTTTACCGCTAATGCCTACATCAACTTCATCAAAAACTAACGTCGGAATCGCCGATTGATCGGACGTTAAGACTTGGATCGCTAATGAAATACGAGAAAGCTCACCACCTGATGACACTTTTGCTAGCGGTTGTGCTTGTTGTCCTAAATTACTGCGTAAAGTAAAGACGATATTATCTGCCCCATTTGCCGTCACTTTAGTTAAATCTGAATTCACTTCAATGAAAAACTCGGCATTCTCCATTGCAAGCCCTTTGATAGAATGTGTAACCTGCTGTGCTAATTTCCCTGCAGCTTGGCAACGGCTTTCATGTAATTGTTTTGCCGTATGTTGCATTTTCTCAAAGGCGGCTTTTTCTTCTAAAATCAGGCGCTCTTCACTTTCTGAAAAATCTAAAAGTGCGGTCAATTCTGCTTTTAATTTTTGATGCCACTCCACCAATTCTTCTGGTTTCACATTGTGCTTACGTGCAAGTTGTAAAGCTTGCCCTAAACGTTGCTCAATCTCTTGTAATAACATCGGATCTTGCTCAATATGAGAAGCAAGATGTTGAACTTCACTTGTCGCCTCTTGCACTTGGATGAGTGCATCATTCAACATTGTTTGAACGGAAGCATATCGAGGATCTAACTCACTTAATTCATCAATATACTGTGTCGCACGATAAAGCATAGAATCAATGCTCACTGTTTCATTTTCACTGAGTAGCTGTAAGGCTGATTGAGATAATTGTGTCAATTGTTCGCTATTTGATAGACGACGTTGATCCTCTTCCAATTCTAAATATTCATTTGGACGAAGGGCAAACTCATCCAACTCTTCTACCTGATATTGTAAAAGCTGTTTCTTCGCTTCATTTTCAGTAACTTTTTGTTGGAAAGTTTTAACTTGTGTTTGGAGATTTTTCCACGTGCGATAATCTTCTCGCATTTGTGCGAGCAAATCATGGTGATGTGCAAATGTATCCACCAACTGAAGTTGGTAGTCATTTTTCAATAATAATTGTGAAGCATGCTGCCCATTAAGATGAATAAGATATTGTCCAATTTCTTTTAATTGGGAAGCCGATACTGGCGTACTATTGATAAAGGCTTTAGAACGCCCATCTGCATTAATGACACGGCGTAAAATACAATCGGAGGGATTATCAGGATCTTGCAATTCTTGCTCTTGCAACCATTGATAAGCCGGATTGGTTGGTTCAATAAAAAATGTGGCGCAGATTTCAGCTCTTTCCTGCCCTTCTCGAACCATAGACGTTTCAATACGTTGCCCTAAGCATAACCCCAACGCATCAATAGCAATGGATTTCCCTGCGCCGGTTTCCCCCGTGATCACAGACATTCCTTTCGTCAATTCAATCTCTAATTGACGAACAATTGCAAAATTATTGATGGCAAGTTGGGTTAACATAAAAAATCTCCTTAACTGTATATCCATATATTATAACTGTTACAATATACAGTAAAGAGATTTTTAACTTTTGGGATTAGAAATTTTTAAGCCAACCTAATTTGGTACTTAATACATTGTAATAATTATAATTTTTAAGATGTAATAAACGTAGCTTGTGCGGGCTTTTTTCAATATGAACGATATCATCAGGAGAAAAATCTAGCGCAATTTGACTATCACAGCCCAACTCTAGCTGTGAAGTATTATGTTCAGCAAAGCGAATTGAGATTTTACTGTCTCCATCAATTACTAATGGTCGAGAAGAAAGTGTGTGCGGGAACATTGGCACAAGGGCAATTGCATTTAAATTTGGCGTTAAAATCGGGCCGCCAGCGGAAAGCGAATAAGCCGTTGAACCTGTTGGTGTGGAAACAATCAAACCATCTGAACGTTGAGAAAAGGCAAATTTATCATTGATATAAACATGGAAATCAATCATGTGCGCAATTTTAGCGGGATGAATCACCGCCTCATTTACGGCATTGCTACTGGAGATAATTTCTCCGTTTCGTTCAATTTTAGCTTCCAATAAAAAACGCTCTTCTACAAAAAATTCACCATGTTCTAAACACGCTTCGAGCTGTGCATAAGCATTTTTCGGGTCAATATCGGTCAAAAAGCCTAAGTTGCCTCGGTTAATACCAATCATTGGAATATTATATTTAGCCAAAATGCGTGCACGCCCTAGCATATTGCCATCACCACCGATTACAATCACGAGTTGAGCTTGCTCTCCAATTTCTTCAACCGTTGCTAACACCTCTTCCGGTAAACCGAATTTTTCCCCCACTTCTTTTTCAACTAAAACTTGATATCCTCGCTCTTTCAGCCATTGGTACAAGTTTTTATGCATTTGCAAATTAATGTCGCGACGTGGTTTTCCCATCAAGGCGATGGTTTTAAATGATTTGACTAATTCATCCATAACTATGATTGCTCCCAAGTACAGACTTCCTGATTTTTGACCGCACTTGAATTTAAAATTTTAGCCATTATATTACATAGCAATTCAGTTTTGCTAAAATAGCACTAATTTTTGATAAATGGAGAAAAAGATGTCAGAACAAGCACAAAACTTAAATGAAAATGAAGAACTTGTTGAAGATGTTCAGCAAGAAACTACCTCAACGGAAGATCCGTTAGAAGAAGCGATCGCCCGCGTACAAGAGCTTGAAGAACAACTAAAAGCACAAGTGGAAGAAACCTCTAAAAAAGAGCAAGATTTATTGCTTCGCACGCGTGCTGAAATTGACAATATGCGCCGCCGCAGTGAACAAGACATCGAAAAAGCACATAAATTTGCGCTCGAAAAATTCTCAAAAGACATTTTAAACACTATTGATAACTTAGAGCGTGCACTTGCAACGCCTGCCAATAAGGAAGATGAAAACATCAAAGCCCTATTTGATGGCGTCGAGCTGACTTTAAAAGAGTTACTCTCAACGGTTTCTCGCTTCGGTGTCGAGCCTGTTGGTGCTGTGGGTGATACCTTTAATCCAGATCTTCACCAAGCTATCTCTATGCAACCAGCAGAAGGCTTTACAACGAATCAAATCACCACTGTGTTACAAAAAGGTTATACCTTAAATGGTCGAGTGATTCGCCCAGCCATGGTAATGGTTGCAGCTTAATTTCTTTTCTAAGACTAAAAGAGCGGACGATTTTTCGTCCGTTTTTTTATTATCAAAAACCTTGATTCAGATCAAATTATTAAAAAATAATTTGAGAATAATTATCAACAAAAACACTCTTTCCTCCCAGATTTAGCAAGGTTTCACCTTAATTTCAGCCATCAAAAAAAAGCAAATAACACTACATATTGTGTGTTGATCTATTTAATAAAACTATATATAGTGATTTCGTTTTTTTAAGTTAGCCTATATAGGAGTCATAAAATGAATGCTTTCTTCGTGATTAAGCGTGATGGTTCACGAATTGGGTTTGACCTACAACGTATTACTAATGCAATCAAAAAAGCAGCAAGTGCGGTCAATATTGTTGATGACATGTATATCCATGATCTGAGCCAGCAGATTAATACTGAAATTTTTAGTCATTATCAGCATGAAATTGATATCAACCAGATTCAAAAAATTGTTGAAAATCACTTAATGACAAGTAAGTATCCACAAATTGCACGTGCTTACATTGAATATCGTCACGATCGTGATCTTGCACGTGAAAAACGCAGCCAATTAACCAAAGAAATTGAAGGACTGATTGAGCAAAGCAATGTGGAATTGCTTAATGAAAACGCAAATAAAGATGCGAAAGTTATCCCTACCCAACGTGATTTACTGGCGGGTATTGTGGCAAAACATTATGCCAAACGTCATATTCTGCCAAGAGATGTCGTTGAAGCCCATGAAAAAGGGGAAATCCACTATCACGACTTAGATTACGCACCATTTTTCCCGATGTTTAACTGCATGCTCGTTGATCTAAAAGGCATGCTTTCGCATGGCTTTAAAATGGGTAATGCCGAAATTGAACCACCGAAATCTATTGGCACAGCAACAGCAGTTACCGCACAAATTATCGCTCAAGTCGCCAGCCATATTTATGGCGGTACAACCATTAATCGCATTGATGAAGTGCTTGCACCTTATGTCCAACTCAGTTTTGAAAAACATTTAAAAAATGCCGCCCAATGGCAAATTCCGGATGCGGAAGGTTATGCAAAAGCGTTGATTGAAAAAGAATGTTTTGATGCGTTTCAATCCCTTGAATATGAAGTCAATACGCTCCATACGTCCAATGGTCAAACGCCATTTGTTACCTTTGGTTTTGGCTTAGGCACAAGTTGGCAAGAACGTTTAATTCAGCAATCAATCTTGAAAAACCGTATTCGCGGCTTGGGTAAAAATCACAAAACGCCCGTCTTCCCTAAACTGGTCTTTACCATTAAAAAAGGCGTGAACCAAAACGAACAAGATCCGAACTATGAGATTAAAAAACTGGCATTAGAATGCGCTTCAAAACGCATGTATCCCGATATTTTAAACTATGATCAAGTGGTTAAAGTCACAGGCTCATTCAAAGCGCCAATGGGTTGTCGTAGCTTCTTAGGTGCCTATGAAGAAAACGAGCATGAAGTGCATGATGGTCGCAATAATTTAGGCGTGGTAAGTCTGAATCTGCCTCGCATTGCCCTTGAAGCACAAGGAAATGAAGAAAAATTCTACCGCAATTTAGATGAACGCTTAGCCCTCGCGAAGAAAGCCTTGCTTACCCGTATTGCTCGCTTAGAAAATACCAAAGCTCGTGTCGCGCCAATTCTCTATATGGAAGGTGCGTGTGGCGTTCGATTAAACGCTGATGATAAGGTCGCGGATATTTTCAAAAATGGCCGAGCATCAATTTCTTTAGGCTATATTGGCATTCACGAAACCATCAATGCACTGTATAAACAAGGGCATATTTTTGACGATGAACAACTACGCGAAAAAGGCATCGCAATTGTGCTTCGTTTAAGCGAAGCGGTCAAACAATGGCAGAAAGAAACGGGTTATGCATTTAGCCTTTATTCCACACCAAGTGAAAACTTGTGCGATCGCTTCTGCCGTTTAGATACCAAACAATTTGGTGTCATTGAAGGCGTTACCGATAAAGGCTACTACACTAACAGCTATCACTTAGATGTAGAGAAAAAAGTGAATCCATACGATAAATTAGACTTTGAAATGCCTTATCCTGAATTAGCGAGTGGCGGCTTTATCTGTTATGGCGAATATCCTAACATTCAACATAACCTGAAAGCACTCGAAGATGTGTGGGATTATAGCTATGATCGCGTGCCTTATTATGGCACTAATACGCCAATAGATGAATGTTACGAATGTGGTTTCACAGGAGAATTTAATTGCACAAGTAAAGGCTTTGTTTGTCCGAAATGTGGCAACCATGACAGTGCAAAAGTGTCTGTAACCCGACGGGTTTGTGGTTATCTCGGCAGCCCTGATGCTCGTCCATTCAATGCGGGCAAGCAGGAAGAAGTAAAACGTCGAGTAAAACACCTATAATGTCACGACATTGATTATGATAAAATAGCTCATCAAAAGTGAGCTATTTTTATTTCAATAAAGAAGGAAATACCATGCCAACACTTGCTCAGATTACCCAATCCATCATGCAAGATCCCGATAATCAATCCTTTACCGCAAAGAGTATCGAACCGCTTTTTGCCGCGCCAACTACCGCTCGTATTAATATTGTCGGACAAGCACCTGGAGTTAAAGCCCAAGAAAGTCGTTTATACTGGAATGATAAAAGCGGTGATCGACTACGTGAATGGCTGGATGTGGATCGTGATACCTTTTATCACTCTGGTATGTTTGCTGTCATTCCGATGGATTTTTATTACCCAGGCAAAGGAAAATCGGGTGATTTACCGCCACGAAAAGGCTTTGCAGAGAAATGGCATGCACCAATTTTAGCTAACTTGCCCAACATAGTGCTCACCATTCTTATCGGGCAATATGCACAAAAATATTATTTACCAGAAAACGAGCTTAATGTGACTGAAACGGTTCACCATTTCCGTGATTTTCTGCCTCAATTTCTCCCGCTCGTTCACCCTTCTCCACGCAACCAAATTTGGCTCAAGAAAAATCCATGGTTTGAACAAGAGATAGTTCCAACATTACAAAAGCAAGTGAAAGCGATTTTATCTCGTTAAACAAATATCTCTCTAATAAAGTGCGGTCAAAAAACTCGTGATTTTGACCGCACTTTGCTTTAATACTAATCAATTTTTAGTATTCCCCTATTTTCTGATTAAACGCACTTATGCTAAAATCGCCAACTTCTTAAAATATATAGGGAAAAATATATGCAACAAACTCCCATTACAGACTCGCAATCTAAAGCTTGGAATAAAAATGCAGTGGTATTCCTTGCTGATGTGATTCTCTTTTTTGTTTTATTAAACATTCTTCCTTTTGAGCCTGCTGCCAATAAAGGCTTAGCATTATTGGCATTCGTGGCTATTTTATGGTTAACAGAAGCGGTAAACGTGACGATCACGGCGCTATTTGTTCCTATTTTGTCTGTATTACTCGGATTGGTAAATAGTCGTGAGGCGCTTGTTGCCTTTGCAGATCCCACTATTTTCTTATTCTTTGGTGGTTTTGCACTTGCTACAGCATTAAATGTGCAAAAGATCGACCAAATGATTTCCAACAAAATCATGCAATTAGCGAAAGGTCGTCTTTTTGTTGCAGTGCTTTACCTTTTCTTAGCGACGGCATTTTTATCCATGTGGATGAGTAATACGGCGACCGCTGCGATGATGATCCCGCTTTCAATGACTATTTTGAGTCAATTAGATCAAAAAGAAGAACATAATACTTATGTCTTCGTACTTTTAGGGATCGCTTATAGTGCAACCATCGGTGGGATGGGGACGCTTGTAGGAAGCCCACCTAATGCGATTGCCGCTTCACAGCTCCATTTAGACTTTGCTGACTGGTTAATGTATGGTACGCCAGTCATGTTAATTTTGTTCCCGATTATTATTGGTTGGCTATATCTTGTTTTTAAACCAAAACTAGGCCTTCGTTTTGCTGCTGAATTTGAAAAAATTCACATGACCAAACAACGTATTTTAACTTTGATCATTTTTATCACGGTAGCGATTCTTTGGATTTTTGGTGGCTACATCAACCCTATTCTTTCTCAATTATTAGGGCTACCAAAACCAATTGGCAGCTTTGACAGTATGGTTGCGCTCTCAGCAGCAATTGTCATCTGTGTAACAGGGATCGCAAGCTGGAAAGAAGTGCAAGAAAATACAGAATGGGGCGTGTTATTTCTCTTCGGTGGCGGCTTAACCTTAAGTTCTGTACTCACCCATTCAGGTGCAAGTAAAATCATGGCAGATGGTATTGTCTTTATTATTGAAGGCGGTCACTACTATGTAATGGCATTAATTGTTGCTGCCTTTATTGTCTGCTTGACTGAATTTACCTCAAACACTGCAAGTGCAGCTTTACTGGTTCCAATCTTTATTTCCATCGCACAAGCACTGAATATGCCACCGCTTGGTTTTGCGATGATTATCGGCCTCGGAGCATCTTGTGCCTTTATGATGCCGGTTGGTACCCCACCGAATGCGATTGTGTACTCGACAGGTTTTGTTAAACAATCCGAAATGATCCGCGTGGGTAAATTTATTGATTTAACCTGTATGCTAATTATCGGGACAATTGCTTATATCTTCTGGATGTAACCTTTAAAACCTAATAAGTGCGGTTAAAAACAAGATGATTTTTAACCGCACTTTTTTATTTTATTACGCAAACGTTTTCCTCAAATCAAAATTAACGTATAATTCGCACAATTTTTTTACTTAGGGAAACCAAATGAATAACAACCTGCTCTATACGGTGGAAGACAAACCACCTTTCGGATTGAGTTTACTCCTTGCCGCACAACATTTACTTGCCGCACTCGGGGGAATTATTGCTGTACCATTGGTCATTGGTAACGTCTTAAAATTACCGACCGAAGATACCATTACGCTAGTGAATGCTGCACTCTTGATTTCAGGTGTGGTGACCGTTATTCAATGTAAAGGCTTGGGACCTGTGGGCATTCGTTTGCCAAGTGTGATGGGAACCAGTTTTACTTTCGTTGCCGCTGCACTGGCCATTGGTTTCAGTGAATATGGCATCGCCGGTATATTAGGTTCTTCTCTCATTGGTTCCTTAGTGATGATTATCGGTAGTTTCTTTATGCCGTATATTCGCAAATTGTTCCCACCGCTTGTGACGGGGACTGTCGTCATGATGATTGGCTTAAGCCTTATTCCTGTTGCGGTTGACTGGTTTGCGGGTGGTCAACGTGGTGATGCGAATTATGCTACGCCAGAAAACTTAATGATGGCGAGCTTTGTATTAGTGATCGTAGTCGCGCTCGTGCAATGGGGAAAAGGTATTTTCTCCGCCGCAGCGATTGTTATTGGCATGATGACAGGTTATATTGTTTGTTTGGCGATGGGTTGGGTGAGCTTTGAAGGTGTAAAACAAGCACAAACTTTCGCGATTCCGCAACCACTACACTTTGGCTTAGCTTTTCCAATTTCAGGTATTATCGGCATGTCCATTGCGTATTTAGTGACGATCGTTGAATCAAGCGGTAACTTCTTAGCACTGGGTAATGCGACTCAAACAGAAATCACCGGTAAACATTTACGCGGTGGCGTTTTAGCCGATGGCTTAGGATCTGCCCTAGCTGCCATTATGTCCACCACACCATTCTCTTCATTCTCACAAAACATTGGCGTCATTTCTCTAACTGGCGTGGCAAGCCGTCACGTGGTTGCGCTAACTGGTGTACTTCTAGCACTAGCGGGCTTATTTCCTGTATTCGGTGCATTAATTGTTTCAATCCCATTACCGGTATTAGGCGGTGCAGGCTTAATGATGTTCGCGATGATTATCGCCGCGGGTATCCAAATGTTGGATAAAGTGGCACGTAGCAAACGCAATGGTTTAATTATCGCAATTTCAATTGGCTGTGGCTTAGCCGTGACGACTCGTCCAGAATTGCTTGATAAATTACCGCACTTTTTCAAAGAAGTGCTCGGTTCAGGCATTACTGTAGGTTCATTACTTGCCTTAATTCTTAACCTCGTGCTTCCAGAAGATAACGTGGAAGAAACAAAAGAATAAAAATAGATAGCGAATAAGGGCAGATTAACACTGCCCTTTTCTTTTCCTGTAAAACATTTCTAAAACTGACCGCACTTTGTTAAAATCAGGCATCATTTTCCATTTATCAAGGAATAAAAATGGCAGATTTACCTTTTTTAGTTGAACTCAACGAACAAAATCTTACTGAAACGTTGCAACGTTCCGTTGAAACCCCGCTTGTCATTAACTTTTATGCGCCAAACCATCAAGAATCGGCAGATTTTGCAAAAGTCCTACAACGTGTTGCAGAGCAACATCAAGGACAATTTATTCTCGGTTTAGTCAATTGTGAAACGGAGCAAATGATTGCTGCACAATTTCGTATTCAAGCGTTGCCAACAACCTACCTTTTCAAAGAGGCACAAGCATTAGATGCGTTCCCTGGCGCATTAGATGAAGCCAGCTTATTACAACGTTTGAGTGCGATTTTGCCAAAAGAAGAAGATTTAAAATTCCAAAAAGCCTTGGACTTTTTACAAGTGGAAGATTACGACTCTGCTCTTCCATTACTGAAAGAAGCCTGGGAGCTTTCAGATAAGAAAAACAGCGAAGTCGCATTACTTTATGCGGAAACCTATATTGCTATGAAGAAAACGGAACCTGCGGCAGATATTTTAGCGCAAATTCCGATTCAGGATCGCGACAGCCGTTGGCATGGCTTACAAGCACAGATTGAGCTTTTAATTAAAGCAGCCGATACGCCAGAAATTCAGCAATTACAAGCGGATTATGCGAAAAATCCAACGCCTGAAATTGCGTTGAAATTGGCAGTTCAGCTACATCAAGCCAATCGAAACGAAGAAGCATTAGATTTATTATTTAGCATTCTTAAACAAGATCTTTCTGCGGAAAATGGTGAAGTGAAACAACAGTTTTTATCTATTTTATCAGCCATTGGTAATACAGATCCTATCACCAATAAATATCGCCGATTGCTGTATTCATTGCTTTACTAATACGATCAACTATTTTTTTATGCATGAAGGCTTTATAATGAACGAATTCCAAAAGCCTCATGCTTTATTTTATAAACAAAGGATTCTTTATGTCAGACGTTAAACACAGCAAATTATTAATTTTAGGTTCAGGTCCTGCAGGTTATACCGCCGCTATTTATGCCGCTCGTGCAAACTTAAAACCTGTTTTAGTGACCGGTCTTCAACAAGGCGGGCAACTTACTACCACGGATGAAATTGAAAACTGGCCGGGTGATTTTGAAATGACAACGGGCCCAGGTTTAATGCAGCGTATGTTGCAACACGCTGAAAAATTTGAAACAGAAATCGTGTTTGATCATATTCATAAAGTCGATTTATCTTCTCGCCCGTTCAAACTTTATGGCGATATGCAAACCTTCACATGTGATGCATTAATCATCGCAACAGGGGCATCAGCACGTTATATCGGATTAGAATCTGAAACCGCTTATAAAGGCCGTGGCGTTTCAGCTTGCGCAACCTGTGATGGTTTTTTCTATCGCAATAAACCGGTTGCCGTTGTCGGTGGCGGAAATACCGCCGTTGAAGAAGCACTTTACTTAGCTAATATTGCCTCTGAAGTACATTTAATCCACCGTCGCGATAGTTTCCGTGCGGAAAAAATCTTAATCGATCGCTTATACAAAAAAGTCGAAGAAGGCAAAATCGTGCTTCATACTGACCGCACTTTGAATGAAGTGTTAGGCGATAACATGGGCGTAACCGGTGTACGTTTAGAAAACGTGAAAACCGGTGAAAAAGAGGACATCAAATTAGACGGTTTATTTATTGCCATCGGCCATGCACCAAATACTGAAATCTTCCAAGGCCAGCTTGAACTTAACAACGGTTATATCGTTGTTAAATCTGGTCTTGAAGGCAATGCAACAGCAACGTCAGTGGAAGGCGTATTTGCTGCGGGTGATGTAATGGATCACAACTATCGCCAAGCCATTACTTCTGCAGGTACAGGCTGTATGGCAGCATTAGATGCTGAACGTTATTTAGATGCACAAGAATAAATAAATTTCCTTATTTATTTTCCCCTCTTTAGCCAAGAGGGGGTAAGGGAGATTTTAAAGAATCAATGCTGAATCAATAAATTCACCCTTCAAACTCCCTCTCAATAGAGAGGGAGAACTTTTTAAATATTAACTCTACAAATCTATGGACAAACTTCGCCAAAAATATTTACAAAAATGGCTTCGTGCGCAGCAACAACCTGTTAAAAAATTAATGCGCACCAATATTGCCCTTGCCACACTTTCCTCCTTAATTCTTGTGGCTCAAACCTATTTTCTTGCAACATTGCTCGACAAGCTCATTATGCAACATGTCGATCGTGCTGAACTGGTTCCCTATTTTATTGCATTAATCATTACTTTTGCTTTACGTGCGGTCATTTTATGGCTACGCGAAAAAATTGGCTTTAAAGCAGGTCGATTACTGCGCAATCATATGCGCCAAAAGATCTTAGACAAAATCCATCAAGTTGGTCCTGCAACCATCAATAATAAACCAGCCGGTAGTTGGGCAAGTATTATGCTTGAACAAGTGGAGAATCTGCATAATTTCTATGCACGATTCTTACCACAACAAAGTTTGTCTGCCATTGTACCTATGGTGATTTTAATTGCTGTATTCCCACTCAACTGGGCTGCTGGGCTGATTTTGATGATCACCGCACCACTTGTACCCATTTTTATGATTCTAGTAGGGATTGCGGCAGCAGATAGCAGCCAAAAAAATATGGCTACCCTTTCTCGCTTAAGTGCACAATTCTTGGATCGCTTACGTGGTTTAGAAACCTTGCGTCTTTTCAACCGCACTTCAGAACAAACACAACATATTGAAAGCACAACGGAAGACTTCCGTGAAACGACCATGACCGTACTTAAAATGGCGTTTCTCTCTTCTGCTGTATTAGAGTTTTTCACCTCCATTTCCATTGCTTTAATGGCGGTGTACTTTGGTTTTAGCTATTTAGGCCAAGTCGAATTTGGCACTTATGGCACCACACTGACCTTATTTACCGGCTTTTTCTGCTTAATTCTGGCACCAGAGTTTTATCAACCATTGCGTGATCTTGGGACTTACTACCACGATCGTGCAGCAGGTATTGGTGCTGCTGATGCCATTGTCGATTTCTTAGAGGCAGATTATTTAATTGCACATCAGGGTAATGAACAAATTCCAGCACAAAGTGCGGTCGAAATTCAGGCTAAAAATTTAGTGGCACTTTCTCCACAAGGTCAACCATTAACGAAGCCACTTTCATTCCATATTCCGAAAGAAAGCCATATTGCCCTTGTGGGCCAAAGTGGCGCAGGAAAAACCTCTTTAATCAATGTATTACTCGGTTTCTTGCCTTATGAAGGTAGCTTAAAAATTAACGGTGTGGAACTGAATCAAAGCCGTTTAAGAGACTGGCGCAAACAAATTGCGTGGGTAGGTCAAAATCCATTACTGCTACAAGGCAGCATCAAAGAAAATCTACTTTTAGGCGATATTCAAGCAACTGATGAGCAAATTGAGCAAGCCTTGATTTCTGCTCAAGCGAAAGAGTTTACCGATAAATTAGGTTTGGATAGCGAAATTAAAGATGGTGGGATGGGTGTATCTGTAGGCCAAGCTCAACGCTTAGCGATCGCTCGTGCTTTACTACGCAAAGGCAATTTATTATTACTCGATGAGCCAACGGCTAGCCTTGATGCTCAGTCTGAAAATCTGGTACTTGCTGCCCTTGCAGAAATGAGCCATAACCAAACGACCTTAATGATCACACACCGTATTGAAGATCTAAAACAATGTGACAATATTTTTGTGATGCAAGAAGGTGAAATTGTTCAACAAGGGCATTTCAACCAATTAAAAGATCAAGGCTTCTTTGCCGAATTATTGGCTCAACGAAAAGAGGATATTCAATAATGCATGCTTTACTTCCCTTTTTACGTTTATTTAAATTCGCCAAGTTGCCTTTATTTTTAGGCTTGGTTTTAATGATTACCGGCCTTGCATCTAGCATAGGCTTGCTGACCACATCGGGTTGGTTTTTAGCCGCAACAGCAATTGCGGGTCTTGGCACGTTATTTAATTTCTTCTATCCTTCTGCCTCTGTGCGTGGGCTTGCCATTGGCCGTACCCTTTTCCGTTATTTTGAAAAGTTGGTGACACACGATGCGACTTTCCGCATTTTGGCTAAATTACGGGTACAAGTTTTTGAGAAAATTATTCCATTAAGTCCTGGTGTGTTAAATCGCTACCGTAACAGCGATTTGCTAAACCGCTTAGTGTCTGATGTGGATACGCTGGATAGTCTTTACCTTCGCTTAATCGCGCCATTTATTACGGCTATTTTTGTGATTCTAGCCATGTGTATTGGCCTAAGTTTCGTCAATGCACCTTTAGCCTTAGGTCTAGGTGTGAGCCTGCTTTTATTAGTATTCATTATTCCAACCGTTTTCTACCAACTGGGTAAAAAATTTGGCGACAAACTCGTGCATTCACGTGCACTTTATCGCACACAATTCTTAGAATTTATCCAAGCACAAGCGGAATTATTGCTCTTTAATGCCGAAGATAAATTGAAAGATAACATGGCTAAAACTGAAGCTAACTGGCAAGCAGACCAGCAAAAAGAAGCCAATTTAAGCGGATTTTCAACCGCACTTTCACTCTTCTTAAATGGTTTGATTATTGCCGCAATGTTGTGGTTTAGCTCACAAGCGGAGTTTGGTAACGATGAATACCGTATGGCATTTATTGCGCTCTTCACTTTTGCGGCCTTAGCCTCATTTGAAATCTTAATGCCATTAGGCTCGGCATTCTTACATATCGGGCAAGTAATTGCGTCGGCTGAACGAGTGACAGATATTATCGAACAGCAACCATTAGTGACCTTTAATGGCAAAGCGGAGTTCGATCAAAACGCTACTACATTAATTGAAGCGAAAGATCTTTCTTTCACTTATCCTGAACGTCAAAATCGTGCTTTAGAGAATTTGAATTTAACCATTCAAAAAGGTAAAAAAGTCGCAATTTTAGGTAAAACAGGCAGCGGAAAATCCACGTTATTACAGCTTTTAGTACGCAATTACGATGCAAACCAAGGTCAGCTATTTCTTGCTGGCAAGCCGATTGCTGATTACGCCGAAGACACATTACGCAGCCAATTCTGCTTTTTAACGCAACGTGTTCATGTATTTAGCGATACACTTCGTCAAAATCTGCAATTCGCAAGTGCGATCAATATTTCAGATGAAAAAATGATCGAGGTGTTAAATCAAGTTGGTTTAGGCAAATTGTTGGAAAAAGAACAAGGATTAGATATTTGGCTAGGTGATGGCGGCCGTCCACTTTCTGGTGGAGAACAACGTCGTTTAGGCTTAGCGCGTATTTTGCTTAATGATGCGCCAATTTTATTATTAGATGAGCCAACTGAAGGTTTAGATCGCGAAACTGAACGCCAAATTCTGCGTTTGATTCTTGCCCATTCTGAGAATAAAACCTTAATTATGGTAACCCATCGCTTAACGGCGATTGAGCAATTTGATGAACTTTGTGTGATTGATGAAGCGAAGCTAATTGAAAAAGGCACTTATGCAGAATTATTGCAATTAGAAAAAGGGTTCTTCAAACAATTAGTAGAGCGAGTGTAAAATAAAAAAGGATAAGTTGGGTGGAAATCTTCCCAGCTTATTCTCGGCACACAGAAATTCCGACTTTGGCTGCTTTCTTCCGAACCTGACCGAGTAAACCGGACACCGTTGCGAGAGACCGAGAAGATTTCCATTGATATCGCAATGCGATTAGGTGGGCTATTATGCAAGAATTGGCCCTGTATTGCAAAGGTTAATTTATCAATTCGGTGAATTTGACGAGAAAATCAACCGCACTTTTAAGGTAAAACCATGAACTATCTCCAATACTACCCTACCGATGTTGTAAATGGTGAAGGCACCCGTTGTACCCTTTTCGTGAGCGGTTGTACGCATGGTTGCCGTGGTTGCTACAATCAAAAGAGCTGGTCTTTTGATAATGGCGTATTATTTGATGAAGCGATGGAACAACAGATTATCAATGATTTAAAAGATACGCGCATTAAACGTCAAGGACTCACCCTTTCCGGTGGAGATCCGATGCATCCTCGTAATGTTGAAGCCTTACTTCCTTTTGTACAGCGTGTAAAAAAAGAATGCCCTGATAAGGATATTTGGGTGTGGACAGGTTATAAACTGGATGAACTTGATGATTATCAACGTCAAATGTTGCCTTATATTGACGTGCTCATTGATGGAAAATTTATACAAGAACAGGCTGACCCAAGCTTGGTTTGGCGTGGTTCAGCCAATCAAGTGATTTATCGTTTTAAGGTTTAACCGAATAAGGTTAAACTATTCTGCCAAGCCGTTTCTTTAATTACTTCAGCATTTTCACTTCTTAAATGGCATAACGCCTCAAAGGTATGAACAATCCGTTCTGGTCGATTAGGTTGCCCTTGAAAGCCAAACACCGGCATATCTGGTGTATCCGTTTCTAACACCAACGCTTCTAATGGTAACTTCGCAATCGACTGGCGTGTTTTATTCGCGCGTTCATAAGTAATGGTACCGCCTACGCCAATTTTATAGCCTAAATCCACAAATCGTTTTGCTTGATCATAACTTCCAGAAAAACCATGCACGACACCACATTTTGGTAAATTGGCTTGTTTTAAAAAACGGAATAATTGCTCATGGGATTTTCGGCTATGTAAATTGACCGACAGATTGTATTTCTTCGCTAAATAAAGCTGACTCTCCAGAAAGTGCTGTTGTTTTTGCCATAATTCATCAGCCAATAAATCTGGAATCGCACATTCTAAGCCTATTTCTGCTACGGCTGTACAATTTTGATTACGAACAGATAATGCAGCATCCAATATCTCTAAATCATGCTCTTGATGCTCTTTGATATAAAGAGGATGCAACCCAAGCCCACAATAAAGATGCTCAGAGAAAAGTGCGGTCATATTTTGAATCGTTTTAAAATCCGACTCTTTTACCGCCACAATCAAGATTTTCTGCACATCAGCTTGCTTAGCGTTATCCACCAGCTGAGCTAATGGCTCACCAGTATCATGATGAAGATAATCAAGATGGGTATGTGTATCGAAGAAAGGCATCGTGTTATTTCACTTAAGAAAAAAAGGTGTGTAGATTACGCATCCACACACCGAATTAATTATTCTACAGAAACTGATGTAATCACCACATCTTCTGTTGGAACGTCTTGGTGGAAACCTTTATTGCCGGTTTTTACTTTCTTGATTTTATCAACCACATCCATGCCTTCAACCACTTCACCGAATACGGCATAGCCCCATTCTTGCACGACTTCACGGCCAAACATCTCTTTTGAACGGTAGTTTAAGAAGTCATTATCAGCCACGTTAATGAAGAATTGTGCCGTTGCAGAATGTGGATCAGAGGTACGCGCCATGGCGATTGTGCCACGTTTATTGCTTAAACGATTGTTGGCTTCATTTTGGATCGGTGCGTTTGTTGCTTTTTCACGCATTCCGCTTTCCATACCACCACCTTGGATCATAAATCCATCAATAACACGGTGGAAAATTGTGTTATTATAGAAACCGTTTTTACAATAATTTAAAAAGTTTTCTGCGGTGATTGGCGCTTTATCAAAATCAAGTTTAATTTTAATATCGCCAAAATTTGTGTGTAATGTAACCATGTTGTTTTCCTCTTGAAAATTAAGGTATTCATTATTCCACAAATGGCGAGAAAGTGCCACCATGAGCAGAAAAAGTGCGGTCGGATTCCAATCAGAAGAGAAAAAATATGTTAAAGATCTTTAATACCCTCACTCGAGAAAAAGAAGTGTTCAAACCTATCCATGAAGGAAAAGTGGGTATGTATGTGTGCGGCGTGACCGTTTACGATTTATGCCATATTGGCCACGGCCGTACCTTTGTGTGTTTTGATGTGATTGCTCGCTATTTACGTTCTTTAGGTTACGATTTAACTTATGTGCGTAATATTACGGATGTGGACGATAAAATCATTAAACGTGCATTAGAAAACAAAGAAACCTGCGATCAACTTGTAGATCGTATGGTGCAAGAAATGTATAAAGATTTTGATGCATTAAACGTATTACGCCCTGATTTCGAGCCTCGTGCGACACATCATATTCCTGAAATTATTGAGATTGTGGAAAAACTGATTGCGCGTGGTCATGCTTATGTCGCCGATAATGGCGATGTGATGTTTGATGTGGAAAGCTTTAAGGAATACGGTAAATTATCACGCCAAGATCTTGACCAATTACAAGCGGGTGCACGTATTGAAATTAATGAAATCAAGAAAAATCCAATGGATTTCGTGCTTTGGAAAATGTCAAAAGAAAACGAACCAAGCTGGCCGTCCCCATGGGGTGCAGGTCGTCCAGGTTGGCACATTGAATGTTCGGCAATGAACTGCAAACAACTTGGTGAACATTTTGATATTCACGGCGGCGGTTCTGATTTAATGTTTCCACATCACGAAAATGAAATTGCGCAATCTTGCTGTGCTCATGGTGGCCAATATGTGAATTATTGGATCCATTCCGGCATGATCATGGTAGATAAAGAAAAAATGTCGAAATCCCTCGGCAACTTCTTCACTATTCGTGATGTATTAAACCACTACAATGCAGAAGCGGTGCGTTATTTCTTACTAACGGCACACTATCGCAGCCAACTCAATTATAGTGAAGAAAACTTGAATTTAGCACAAGGTGCATTAGAACGTTTGTACACCGCTTTACGTGGCACCGATCAAAGTGCGGTTGCTTTTGGCGGTGAAAATTTTGTGGAAGCCTTCCGTGAAGCCATGGACGATGATTTCAATACGCCAAACGCTCTTTCTGTCTTATTTGAAATGGCGCGTGAAATCAATAAATTGAAAACTGAAGATGCAGAAAAAGCCAATGGTCTTGCTGCGCGTTTACGTGAGTTAGCGGGTATCTTAGGTTTACTTCAACAAGATCCAGAAAAATTCTTACAAGCTGGTTCTGACGATGATGAAGTCGCAAAAATTGAAGCGCTTATCAAACAACGAAACGAAGCCCGTGCCGCTAAAGATTGGACTGCTGCAGATGCGGCTCGTAATGAACTCACTGCAATGGGAATTGTGTTAGAAGACGGCCCTAACGGCACGACGTGGCGTAAACAATAATCTCACTTTGATACAAAAACTGCGGTCAAATTGACCGCAGTTTTTCTTTTAAGAAGAAAGCATTACATTTTCGGTTTTTCCATTGTTTTTGCTTTTTTCTTCATTTCTTTTGCTTTCATTTCTTTTGTTTTCATATCATCAGATTTCATTCCTTCTGATTTCATATTATCCATTTTCATGTCGTGAGATTTCATATCATGAGATTTCATCATCCCATCAGATGCCATTTTGTCATTTTGCATTGGCATAGCGTCTTTTGTCATCGGCATGGAATCTTTTGTCATCGGCATGGAATCTTTTGCCATCGACATTTCATTAGATTTCATATCGGTCGCATAAAGACTGGTTGCGAAGAAAAGTGCAGCAATAGCAGTAAAGGTTGTTTTTGAAGTAATATTTTTCATTTTGAATCTTCCTTAATTTGTGAATAATTAGCATTGGATGGAAAGGTTTCCCCTTTCATTATCATTAGACGAATGAGAAATCTATTTCTTACACTTTTTTCAAGGAAAAAATATGAAAACTGGAATTTCCAATAAAGACTTGGCTCAAATTAGAGAGCAAATGCTGAAATTTGCCACATTACAGGTGGGCGATTCTGTATTAGCTGAAGATTTGGTGCAAGAGAGTTTTTTAAGTGCATTTAACCATCTTGAGCAATTTAAACGACAAGCGGCATTTAAGACCTGGGTCTTTGCTATCTTAAAAAATAAAATCATTGATTTTCTTCGCCAGAAAGGCAAATTAGTGCTAGAAACCGAAATTGAAGATGAAGAACAAACTAATCATTTCTTTGATGAAGGGGGCCACTGGAAAGCTGAACATTCTCCACTCGATCTCGAACTGAGCGAAAGTGCGGTCTATTCTGAAGAGTTCTGGCTGATTTTTGAAACTTGTTTAACTTGCCTACCGGCCAAACAAGCCAAGATTTTTATGATGAGAGAGTTTTTGGAATTATCTTCTGAAGAAATTTGCCAAGAAAATCAACTAAGCATAAGTAACTTGCACACGACACTCTATCGTGCCCGCTTACAACTTCAAAACTGCTTATCTCATAAACTTTAGGGAGTGACTTTATGAAATGTCGCCAAGCAACTCGTCTCATTTCAGATGCGCAAGAACGCCCATTAATGACTAAAGAAAAAATTGGGCTCAATTTGCATCTTGCCATCTGTACACATT
The DNA here is from genome assembly GCA_963517645.1 of uncultured Haemophilus sp. Classification (GTDB taxonomy): domain Bacteria; phylum Pseudomonadota; class Gammaproteobacteria; order Enterobacterales; family Pasteurellaceae; genus Haemophilus_D. The sequence continues at coordinate 25,987 of CAUQGU010000003.1, forward strand.
GCCGTAAATTTCAACGAAATTGTGGCACATTGAGAAAATTAATGAAGGATTTCAAAGGATAAAAAGCGGAAGAAAACTTCCGCTTATAACTCTATTACTTCGCGATTAACGCTGTTGCTCGTGAAATGACTTCCTTGACTTCATCATCCGTCAATTTACCTTCTTTCACAAATTGCACTTTGCCGGTTTTATCAAGCAAAATAATCACGCTATCTTTTTCACGTAATCCCCATGTATTTTTGACTGCACTTTTATCATCTAAAATCACTTGGCTGTGGGCATTTTCTTTTTTGCCTTTTTCTGCACTACTTTTCACAAACATGCCTGTGCCCACAACGGCATCATCAGCGTTGATAATCGTCGTGGTTTGATATTTAGCTTGGTTAAAATGAGCAGCTTTAATAGCTTCGATCATCGCTTGATTTTTCTCTTTTGCCGCACTTCTGCCTGCAATATGCTGAATCACACGGACTTTGCCAGGTAATGCCGTTGAGCTCCACGATTTATACGCCACATCATTGCCATTTAAAGTGATTTCGCCCTTATCCGAAACCGTTACATTGGCTAAAAGTTGGTTAGGTTGGATATTGTGCGCGAATGCATTGATTGAGATTAAACTGCCCATCACTGCACTCAAAAGCATGATTTTTTTCATAAATACCTCATAAATTCCATGAAATTGCCCATTTTTTGGCGAATAGTCACTTTTTTGTTATACTCCGTGCACATTATACTTTGCTTAAATCAGATAAAGAAGGAAAAAGAAATGGATCAAATGCCAGCTTGCCCAAAATGTAAAGGCGAATATGTTTATCATGATTCTGTAAATTTTGTTTGCCCTGATTGTGGTAATGAGTGGAATGGTAATGAAACAGTTGAAGCCGATGACGATCAACTGATTGTTAAAGATAGCAACGGTAATTTATTAGCCGATGGTGATGATGTGCTTTTAATTAAAGATTTAAAATTAAAAGGCTCATCTGAAGTGTTGAAGAAAGGCACTAAATTCAAAAATATCCGTTTAGTTAACGGAGATCACAACGTCGATTGTGGAAAAATCATGTTGAAATCAGAGTTCTTGAAAAAAGCCTAAGAATTCCCGATAAAAAGAGCGGTCGATTTTAACGTTGTTTTAAATCGACCGCTCTTTTTTTTTATTTTCGTTATACCTTCGCAGGCTTCACTATTTCACTTGGATAACAACCTAGCACTTTTAAATAATTACTGAACTGCTTAAGCTCTTCCAAGGCAATTTGGGTATCTGGATGATGAATGTTTCCTTCAATCTCCAAATAGAACATTTCTTCCCAAGGTTTGCCATAAATAGGGCGCGATTCAAGCTTAGTCATATTGATACCGTGCTTTTTAAACACAAGTAAGGCGTCCACTAAAGAACCCGCTTGTTGCGATGTGGTCATCAACAATAAGGTTTTCGTGTGGATTTGCGGTGAAACTTCACGTGCTTGTTTGGCTACGACAATGAAACGAGTAATGTTGTTTTCTTGGTTGGCAATATTATGTTTTAACACATGTAAGCCGTAAAGCTTGCCACCATCTTCATTACCTAATGCCGCAATATTCGGTTTATTCAAGCTTGCCACGAGTTGCATCGCATGAGAGCTACTTTCGCAGAATTCAATATGCACACGCTCAAGACTTTGAATAAATTGACTACACTGCTGGATCACTTGTGGATGACTATACAGCGTATCAATTTTGCTTAAATCATCCTGCTCATTCACTAAAACACAGTGTTTGATGGGATAAGCCAACTCGCCCACCAACGATAAACTAGTATGTTGAAGCAAATCATAAACTTCATTAATTGCACCCGATGTAGTGTTTTCTAAAGGAAGTACACCATAATCAGCTTCTCCGCTTTCAACTTTTTCAAAAATTTGAGCAAAAGAATCGCAACTGATTTCAGCAAATTGTTGATGGTAGCGAGCCGCATAATTACGCGCAGCCAAATTAGAGTAAGAACCACGCTTTCCTAAAAAAGCGATATGTAACGTTTCTTCTCGTTGCTCATTGAGTTTTTTCTGCAAATACACTTGTTGTGTTAACACTGAATCTTCAATGATTTTTTGGAAGACTGATGTAATATACTGTGGTTCAAGCTGATAATTTTGACTTTCAGCAAATTGCACAAGCTCTTGTAAGAGCTGTTGCTCACGCTCTAAATCACGCAACGCTTTTTGCGTCACTTCTTTGCTTCTCACTACATCATATGCCAGGCGATGACGCTCTGAAAGCAGCTTTAACAAGCTGCGATCAATTTGCGTAATTTGCTGACGAATTTCTGATAAATCTAATGCCATTTCATTCCTTATTTAAAGGTTACTTCATTATGAGGGATATATTTTTCAGCACTAATAGGTGAATTTTTCTCAAAAAATTCTTTTAAAACATCCGCATCAATAAAACCAGTGTTAACGAAAGTTGGATTTTTGGTCATAACCGGATAACCATCTCCACCTGCAGCATTATAGCTTGGTACAGAAATACGGTAAGTTTTATTTAAATCCAATGGTTTGCCTTGAATTTTCACATTTTCAACTTTCTTATCCGCACGATTCACTGTCATGCTGATACCTGAATATTGTGCATAGGCACCAGAATCTACTTCTTTCAATGCCACCACATTTAAATAATCCAATAATTCTTTACCGGTTAATTCAAAATAGCTCACAATGTTACCAAATGGATGGATTTTTAAAATGTCTTTATAAGTCACATCACCTTCTTGGATAGAATCACGAATACCCCCTGAGTTCATGATACCAATATCAGCTTTCGCTTTTTGGCGTTGTGCTTCTGCAATTAAGTGACCAAGGTTAGTTTGTTCAAAACGGATGATAGTACGATCGCCTTCTAACTTACCTTTTAGTTTACCCACTTTTTGGCTTAATAACGCATCACCTTTATCTTGGTAAGTTTTTAAAAGTTTTTCCATTTCTGGATCTTGTGGAATCTCTTCGGCATAGTTTACATATTCTGTTTTGCCGTCTTCTTTTTTCACTTTTTTCTTCAAGTTCACTGGAATTAATTGATAATTCACTAATTTTAATTCGCCATTTTTGAACTCAAAGTCTGCACGACCAACATATTTACCCCATTCAAATGCTTGCATAATCCAAGTACCATTTTGGAAATCGGGTTTACATGGCTGAGTTGGTTGATAATCTTTAATCCATACGCCTTTTTCATCCACGCAAATCGGATCATGGCTATGGCCACCGATAATCATATCGAATGAGCCTTTATCTAAATTACGTGCAAGGCTCACATCCCCCGGCGCATTTGAACCATGTTTCGCATCATAGTAATAGCCCATATGTGTTAAAGCAATTTTTACATCTGGCTTAACTTTTTCATTTAGCTCTTTTAATGTAGCTCTTGCTACTTTTGTTGGATCTTCAAACTTCACATTGTGAAGGTATTCTGGGTTACCTAATTTTGCAGTATCTTCTGTGGTTAAACCGACCACTGCAATTTTAAGATCTTGTTTATTTAAAATGGTATAAGGCTTAACTAAGGTTTTACCGGTTTTCGTATTAATCACGTTTGCAGATAAGAATGGGAAGTTTGCCCATTTTTCTTGCATATCAAGAATTTGTAGTGGATTATCAAACTCGTGGTTACCTAATACAGTTGCCTCATAGCCCATTGCGTTCATTGCTTTAATATCAGGTTCTGCTGTTTGCATATCTGACTCAGGTACACCAGTATTAAAATCACCAGCATTTAATAAAATGAGTGAACCACCTTTTTGCTCTACTTCTGCTTTCACGCGATTAACAATTGTTTTGTGAGCAGGAAAGCCATATTCACCTTTTGCATTCGGCCAAAAATGTCCGTGCGTATCATTAGTGTGCAATATGGTAAATTGATAGGTTTTGTCCTGTTCATATGCCATTGCAGCAGAAGTTGCTAGCACAAGAGGGAGCACGGTAAATAATTTTTTCATATAAAAATACCTCTGTTTTTGACCGCTCTTTACCTTCGCAGAAAACAAAAATAATAGAGCAAAATGGGAAATAAAAAAGCTATACTCCCGGAAGAAGTATAGCTTTTTAACAAAACATTGTTAGATTAATACCTGCACAGGCGCAACATAACCTTGTGGAACTTGTTTCTTATCTTCAAAGGTAACAAATTCCCACGCTTCCTGATCGGCAAGTACAGCACGGAGTAACTTATTATTTAAACCGTGACCCGATTTATAAGCTTTGAAATCACCGATGATGTTATAGCCACACATATACAGATCGCCAATCGCATCAAGCATCTTGTGACGAACTAATTCATCTCTGAAGCGTAATCCATCTTCATTTAAGATACGGTAATCATCTAATACGATAGCATTATCTAAGCTACCACCTAATGCAAGACCTTGAGATTGAAGATATTCAATATCTTTCATGAAACCGAAGGTTCTTGCACGACTAATTTGATGTACGAATGCTTGTGCAGAGAAATCCATCACATAATTGCGTACATTTTTACTAATCGCAGGATGATCAAAGTCAATTGTGAAATCTAAACGGAAACCATTATAAGGTTTGAATTCTGCCCATTTGTCACCGTCTTCTACTCGTACATTTTTCTTAATACGAATAAATTTCTTCGGTGCATTTTGTTCTTCAATACCTGCATCTAAAAGCAAGTAAATGAATGGACTTGCACTACCGTCCATGATTGGAATTTCAGGTGCATCAACTTCAATAATAATATTATCGATACCTAAACCAGCCAATGCTGCGTTTAAGTGTTCTACGGTTGAAACACGCACTCCTTGTTCATTTACAAGTGCAGTACAAAGCATTGTATCGCGCACTGAATCAGCATTCGCAGGGAAAGTCACCGGCGGATTAAGATCGGTACGGCAGTAAATCACGCCAGTATTCGGCATAGCCGGGCGCAACGTTAATGTTACTTTTTTACCGCTATGTAAGCCTACACCTGTGACTTTAATGCTTTGTTTTAATGTTCTTTGTTTAATCATCTCTTTTACCTTATTGCTTCACAACAAGATTACTTTTACTCTTATTTCTCATCACGACCAAATGATGCCGGATTGAAGAAATTAGGATTATTTCTTAACTGTTCTAAACGGCTTGGATCAAGCGGTTTATTTAAGTTACCGTATTGCGGATTTTGTTCCTGTGCTGGTTCTGGTTGTGGATTATGTCTTAATGCATCTAAACCATGTAAACCAACTGGCGGTTGTGGCTGAATCGTTTCTTGCGCTACAGGTTGTTGAACTGGAGCTTGTTGTACTGCTGCTTGAGGACGAGCAATCACTACTGGCTCAGCTGCAACAACATCACCTAAACCTGTTGCAACGATCGTTACACGAATTTCATTGCTCATTTCAGGAACTAAACTGGTACCAACAACGATAGTAGCGTCTTCTGATGCAAAACTACCTACTGTGTCACCCACCACGTTAAATTCGTCAAAGCCGAGATCCATACCTGAGGTAATATTAACAAGGATACCCTTAGCGTTAGAAAGATCGACTTTCTCTAATAAATCATTTTTAATTGCAAGACGTGCTGCTTCTTCTGCACGACCCGCACCTGGTTCACTTTGAGCTGAACCGAAACCAATCATTGCTTGGCCCATTTCAGACATAACAGTTCTTACGTCTGCAAAGTCCACGTTGATTAAACCAGGAGACGTAATCATATCAGAGATGCCCATAACAGAGTTACGTAATACATCATTCGCAGCAGCAAAAGCATCAATTAACGTTGCATTTTTAGGGAGAACTTTTTGGATTTGTTGGTTAGGAATAATGATCATTGAATCCACATATTGTGAAAGATCTTTAATCCCTAATTCAGCAAATTGCATACGTTTTTTGCCTTCAAAGCTAAATGGCTTAGTAACAACAGCAACGGTTAAAATACCTAATTCTTTCGCGACTTTAGCGACGATTGGTGCGGCACCAGTGCCTGTACCACCGCCCATACCGGCTGCGATAAAGACCATATCTGCACCTTCAAGCATTTTACGGATTTCTTCTTGGTCATCTTCAGCCGCTTTACGACCCACATTTGGATTTGCACCCGCACCAAGACCTTTCGTTGTAGCCCCACCAATTTGTACAGTTTGTTGAACTTGGCTTTTGCGTAATGCTTGCGCATCGGTATTCACCGCATAAAATACGATTTTACCGTGTTCTTCGCTATCAATTGCACTTTCGCCCAAGAAATTACCATTGAATTCTTGTTGCACCATGTTAGCAACCATGTGGTTAACTGCGTTACCGCCGCCTCCACCGACACCGACAACCTTAATCAGTGCACCTGTTTGCTCTTCAAAATCACCATACTCTGGGTATAACATTTGCTGTTCTCCGTTACTGCTAATACTCTGCTAGCATATTAATAAAAGTTAAATCTTTCTTATTGTAAATGAAAAAGTCAAAATTATCAAAATTCTGATTTCACTTTATTGAAAATATTTTTAAGGCCTTTCCAGAATTTTTTTCCTAATGCTTCATCACCATAGTTACTATCCACAGGATCATTATCACTATTTTGATGATGGTATTGTAATAATCCCACTACAGTTGAATATTGTGGGCGATTTACATAATCTGTTAAACCCGTAATATTTAATGGACTACCAATACGCACTTGGCAACCAAATACATTCGCAGCACAATCTTTTAAGTCTTCAATTTGTGCACCACCACCGGTAATAACGACACCAGCAATTAATTCAAATTTAATATGTTTGCTTTCTAAATCTTCTTTGAGCTTATCTAATTCGTCCTTAACAACGCCTAATAGTTCAATATATCTTGCTGAAGTGATTAAAGATAAATCACTTTTTGTTAAAGCACGTGGTGCTCGACCACCAATACTTGCCACTTCAATTTTTTTATCACCATGTAAACGTGCCGGATATAATGCACTTGCATAGTTCACTTTAATGCGTTCTGCTTCTGCACGAGAAACGGTACATGCATGGGCAATATCATTGGTTACAATGTTCCCTGCGTAAGGAATAACTTTACTGAAACGCAATGAGCCATTGGTATAAACCATCATATTCATGGTGCCTGCACCGAAATCAACCAAGCAAACACCAAGATCCTTTTCATCTTCAGTTAAAACAGAATGTGTTGCTGCAAAGCCGGAAAACACAACTTTATCAACTTGTAATCCACAACGCTCAACTGCTTTTTTCAAGTTATTTTGCCAGTCTTGGTGACACGCAATTAAGTGTACGTTTGCTTTTAAACGAACACCTTGTAAACCTAATGGATTTTTAATATTAACTTGTTTATCTACGGCATATTCTTGTGGAATGATGTGTAATAAAGAAAGCCCCTCAGGTAATTTCACTGAGCTTGCTGTATGCAAAGCATCATCGATTTCATCTTGAGTCACTTCATTTTCAGAAATAGCAACAAAGCCGCTCTCATTCAAGCTTTGAATATGTTCACCTGTAATCGCAAGAGTCACGCTCATAATTTGGCAATCGGCCATTGATTCAGCTGCCTCAATAGCACGTTGGATAGAATTAACAACGGCATCTAAATCAGTAATACTGCCACGATCAATCCCTTTTGATGGACAACTACCTACGCCAAGTACATTTACTACACCATCAGGAAGAACTTCCCCAACGACAGCAACAACTTTTGATGTACCAACTTCAAGACCTACAATTACTTTCGGTTCCAACTCTTTTGCCATTTTCTTATTACACCCAATGAATTATTTTTTATTTCTCTATCAATCCAACCGCTGCTGATGCAGATGCATAGCGCAAATCTACATAATCAATTCGTTTACCTTCAGGCACTTCAATTTGTGGATAAATCGTTACAAATCGATCTAATTTTGGTTTCCAATCTCCGCGCCCAAGTTTCAATACTATATCATTATCTAGCGTAACTTGCCACGCACCACGATCATCAATTGTCACGCCTTTAACCAGCAAATTTTTCGCCTTAAAATCAGCAAAAATTTGATTCCAAGCCTCTAATACCTTCAAGCTTTGATAATCCGGCCCCCCTAAATAAGGCAAAGCTTTTTCTTTTAACTTATCCATCGGCAATTGGAAAACGGTTCCCTCTTTTGTGACGAACTCTGTTTTGTTCCAAATGGCAACTGGCTGATATTCTGATAACCAAATACTTAAACGATTTGGCCAAATTTTGCGAACTACCGCACCTTTTACCCAAGGAATAGTTTCAAGCTGTTCTTGAATTTGCTTAACGTCTTGTCCCCAAAAGCCCTTGAGAGAGCCCATTTTAAGCAATACGTCTTGCACATCCGGATAAGTGGTAAATTCATTTTGGCCCACTAATGCATAGGCAGTAATTTTTCTATCACCGTCTAAGCTTTCAAGCCAACTTTGCCAGTTTGAATAAACGAAATACCCTAGCCCCGCACAAAGTAACACCAAAGCAAGTTTAATCTGCAACATAAAACGGAATTTACCTTCTCCGTTAGATGAGCGACCAAATTGCGTTGGCGGTGTATTTTTGCGCTTAATTACATTCATTACGCACTCAACTCCAAAATTTTCACGACGAGTTGTTCAAATGAAATACCGACTGTTGACGCAGATTTAGGGAATAAACTGTGACTTGTCATGCCAGGATTTGTGTTTACTTCGACTAAACGGAAATTACCTTGTGCATCAGTCATCACATCAATGCGGCTCCAGCCACGACACCCTACGACGTCATAAGCACGTTTAACTAATTTCGCTAATTCTTGCTCACGTTCAGCTGAAAGACCCGCTGGGCAAAAATATTGAGTGTTATCTGAAATATATTTCGCATCGTAATCATAAAACTCACCTTCTGGCACAATGCGAACAGCCGGCAATACTTCGCCACCTAAAACAGGCACAGTTAATTCATCGCCAGCTAACCATTCTTCAATCAAAATGGTGTTATCAAATTTAAGTGCATAATCGACCGCACTTTTTAATTCTTCGACTGCTTTTACTTTTGTTAAACCGACACTTGACCCCTCAAGAGACGGCTTAACCATTAAAGGTAAACCTAATTTTTCGACCACGGCTTGTGGGTTTAGTTCGTGAGCGTTTTCTTTGGTCACAATCTCCATATCGGCAACAGGTAAACCAAAAGCTTTCCACAACATTTTGGTACGCATTTTATCCATGGTTAACGCTGAAGCCATCACACCACAACCTGTGTAAGGTAAGCCAATTTGCTCTAATAAACCTTGCATGGTGCCATCTTCACCACCACGACCATGTAAAATGTTAAAGACACGATCAAAACCATCAGCCTTTAAATTCGCGACATTATATTCTTTAGGATCGATACCATGTGCATTATATCCTTGACTCACTAATGCATTTAACACAGCTGCACCAGAATTAAGAGATACTTCACGTTCAGCTGATGTGCCGCCTAACAACACGGCAATTTTTTCTTGTTTTAAATTCATTGTTTTATCCTGTCTTCCTTTATTCTTCATTAAAAAGTGCGGTTATTTTTAGGTTTATTTACGCTTTCCAACGTTCTGCTAAACCACGAGAAATTTTGCTTACACTTCCCGCACCTTGGGCAAGAATTAAATCGCCATCTTGAATGATTTGATCTAACACATCACCAAGTTGTTCCGTATCAGAAACTAAAATTGGATCAACTTTTCCTAAATTACGAATAGAACGACAAAGCGCTTTACTATCTGCACCGACAATTGGTGCTTCGCCTGCGGCATACACGTCTAACATAATTAATGCATCCACTTGGGATAATACTTGCACAAATTCATCAAATAAATCTCGAGTACGTGAATAACGGTGAGGCTGGAAGATCATGACAATACGTTTATCTCCCCAACCTTCACACGCCGCTTTAATTGTTACATCAACTTCTGTTGGGTGATGGCCATAGTCATCCACTAAGCGTACTTTACCATTTGGACGAATAAACTCGCCTAATTGGTCGAAACGTCTGCCCGCACCTTGGAAATCAGCAAGCGCTTCTAAAATCGCTTCATTGCTAATGCCTTCTTCTTTTGCTACTGCAAGTGCGGCTGTCGCATTTAACGCGTTGTGTTTGCCTGGTACATTCAATAATACATTGATACGTTCACCACTCGGGCAAACTACGGTGTAATGACCTTGGAAACCGGTTTGTTCATAATCTTCGATACGATAGTCAGCATGCTCGCTGAAACCATACGTTAAGACTTGACGTCCAACTTGAGGAACAAGTTCCATTAATACCGCATCATCTGCGCACATCACCGCCAAACCGTAGAACGGTAAGTTATGTAAGAACTTCACGTAAGTGGCTTTCATCTTCTCAAAGTCACCACCATACGTATCCATATGATCCGGTTCAATATTGGTCACCACAGAAACCATTGGCTGCAAGTGTAAGAAAGATGCATCACTTTCATCTGCTTCTGCGATTAAATAACGGCTTGCACCTAAATGCGCGTTTTTACCGGCAGATTTAACTAAACCACCATTAACGAAAGTTGGATCAAGTTTCGCTTGAGTATAAATCATCGAAATCATGGCTGTCGTTGTGGTTTTACCATGGGTACCAGCTACTGCAATACCATGACGGAAACGCATAATTTCAGCCAACATTTGTGCTCTCTGAATCACGGGAATACGATTTTGTTTAGCAGCGACTAATTCTGGGTTATCTTCATGGATCGCGCTTGATACAACAACGACACTTGCCCCTTTCACATTTTCAGCTTGGTGCCCGATGAAAATTTTTGCGCCAGCTTGAGCAAGACGTTGAGTCACGACACCATCTGCAATATCGGAACCAGAGATATCATAACCTTCATTTAATAAAATTTCGGCAATTCCACTCATACCGGCACCACCGATACCAATGAAATGAATTTGTTGAACCCGACGCATCTCAGGGATAATCTTTCTAATTTCGTCCGAAATATGTTTCATATTATTTCACCTTTATTTTTAACCGCACTTTTAGGTTGCGAGTGTATTACTGCCCCTCAACCTCTCTGTTCTTATTTTGCGTTCTCTACAATGACATCAGCTACACGTTTAGCCGCCAATGGTGCTGACATTTCTTTTGCCTTAATCGCCATCGCTAACAAGGTTTTACGATCTGTTTTTTCTAAGAAATCAACTAACACATCCGCATTTAATTCATTTTGCTGAACGATTTTTGCTGCACCGACATCGGCAAGATATTTTGCATTTAAATATTGTTGTTGATCTTTGTGCTGGAATGGCACAAAAATTGCAGGAGTCCCCACTGCAGCTAATTCACATACTGTTAAAGCACCAGAACGACAAATCACCACATCCGCCCAGGCATAGGCTTCCGCCATATCATCAATAAATTCTGTAATTTTGACCGAATCGGCATGTTCACCATAAAGTGCGGTCACACTTTCAACAGAACCTTTACCGACTTGATGACGAACCTCTAATTTATCGGCTAAACGAGCAACCACTTGTGGGATAGTCTGATTGAGTACGCGAGCCCCTTGGCTTCCACCCACGACAAGCACTCTCAATTTTCCACTTCTTTCTGAAAAACGCACTTGTGGTGATGGCATTTCAAATAAATCTTGGCGAACTGGGTTTCCTACAACTTCGGCATCTTTGAATGCTGTTGGGAAAGCTTGTAAAACTCGGGTTGCGATTTTTGCCAACCATTCATTGGTTAAGCCTGCTACGGCATTTTGTTCATGTAAAATAACTGGCACACCGCAAAGTTTTGCAGCAATACCACCTGGGCCGGACACATAACCGCCCATACCTAATACCGCATTAGGTTGATATTCTTGAATAATTTTACGAGCTTGTAATACGGCTCTTAAAATAGCAAAAGGCGCACCGAGTAAAGCTTTAATGCCTTTACCACGCAACCCTGAAATTTGAATAAAACGAATTGGAATACCATGTTTTGGTACAAGCTGTGCTTCCATTCGATCTTTGGTGCCTAACCAGCAAATTTCCCACCCTTCTTTTTGTAAGGTTTGAGCAACCGCGATGGCGGGGAAAACATGTCCACCAGTACCACCCGCCATAACTAATAATTTTTTACCCATAAATATTCCTAATCATCTCTCAAACGAGCTTGACCACCACGTTGTAATCTATTTTCATGGTCAATACGCAATAAAATTCCCACAGTCGCTGACATAATAATGATACTTGAACCACCATAACTCACTAATGGGAAAGTTAAACCTTTTGTTGGTAACATCCCTAAGGCCATGCCAAGATTGACGAAACCTTGGAAGAAAATCCAGAAACTAATACCTAAAGCAAAAAAGCCACGGAAACGTTGTTCTAACATGAGTGATTCACGTCCGATTTTCATCGCTCGAAAAATCAATAAACCCAAGAGAATTACAACAACCAAAATACCAATAAAACCGAACTCTTCACCAATAATCGCCATGATAAAGTCAGTATGTGCTTCAGGAAGATAATCAAGTTTTTGAATGGAGTTACCGAGTCCTTCCCCACTAATTTCACCACGACCAAAGGCCATCAAAGAATTAGTTAACTGGAATCCTGTTCCATAAGGATCTTTAAACGGCTCTAAGAAACCCGTAAAACGTTTTAAACGATAAGAGGCCGAAAGAACCAACCAAACAAAGAGAAGTATGCCTGTACCAATTAGCAAAATAAATTGCCAAAAATTTGCACCGACAATAAAAAGCATGCCAAAGGTAATAACGAAAAGTACAACGGTACTCCCTAAGTCAGGCTGAGCGAGTAAGAATATCCCTAATACGCCCATCACAATGAAAGGCTTAGCAGCACTGAATTTTTTACCACGTACTTCATCATAACGACGCGTAAAATAGCTCGCGAGGAAACAAGTTAACGCTAATTTCGCAAATTCTGCAGGCTGGAAATTTAAAATCCCTAAAGAAATCCAACGTTTAGCACCATTAACAGAAGTCCCAATACCAAGAACCAGTATGAGTAAAACAATAGCTAATAAGAAAACTTTTGCGTGCCACTTTTCCCATTGGGAAGAAGAAATCTGGAGAGTTAAATAGCAGGTTGCTAAAGAAAGTAAGACATAAACGGCATCACGTTTAGCAAAATAGAATGTATCATTAAATACGCGTGCACTGTAAGGCATTGAAGCAGAAGTTACCGCTACTAAACCAATCAGCAATAGCACGACAAAAAGCCAAAACAACGCACGATCGTAAAGTAATCCTTGCGGTGTCACTCTCGCCCATTGTTCATAATTTTGTTTAATTTTATTGATAAATTCCATTACTATCCTAATTCTTTAAGCTAATTTTGCTAAACGAGTAAACTCTTCGCCACGTTTTTCAAAAGAGGCAAACTGATCCAAACTTGCGCAAGCAGGAGATAATAACACCATATCGCCTGATTTTAAATGCGGACGTAAAAATGAAATGGCTTGTTCCATAGTTTCAAACAAATGGCTTTGGCTTGAAAGTGCCGCGAGTTGTTTGCCATCACGACCAAAGCAATAGGTTGAAATATGAGGTTGGTTGATTAAATCAGCGAGTTCAGAAAAATCTGCCCCTTTACCATCACCACCTAATAAAAGGTGTAACGTTCCCTCAACATATAACCCCGCCAATGCTGCAACGGTGCTACCTACATTGGTGGCTTTAGAATCATTAATCCAACGAATGCCATTCGCTTGATGGGCTAATTGGAAACGATGATCTAAGCCTTTAAATTGACGAAGTGCGGTACGAATTGCCTCTAAATTTATGCCTACTGCTTGCGCTAATGCTGTTGCAGCTAAAATATTCATGTAATTATGACGACCAACTAAAGTCGCTTCATCACAAGGTAAAATGACTTCCTCTTTCGCCATTAAGTACTGTTTACCGTTTTCGGTTTTCAACCAGTAATCCGCTTGATTTTCAGCAAAAGACACTACCTTCTTAGCCTGATTTTCACCTTCGCCAAAAGTGAGTTTATCTTCTAAATTCACTACTGCTGTTTCCGCCTTGTGGTAAATACGTAATTTTGCTTGGCGATAATCTTCTAAATCTACATAGCGATCCATGTGATCTTCAGTCACATTAAGCACAGTCGCTGCAGCCGCTTTCAAACTATAAGCGGTTTCAAGTTGGAAACTGGAAAGTTCTAATACATAAAGTTCGCAATCTTCATTTAATAATGACAACGCAGGGATGCCAATGTTTCCACCCATGCCCACTTTTATTCCCGCCGCTTTCGCCATTTCATAGACTAATGTTGTTACAGTGCTTTTACCGTTAGAACCAGTAATCCCGACAATTGGTTTCGTTGCTGCTCGGCAGAATAATTCAATATCTCCTATTACTTCCACGCCAGCTGAAAGTGCGGTCTGAATTTCAGGTGTTTTTACCGCGAGTCCTGGGCTAATGACAATAATATCGCTTTCAAGTAACCATTGTTGATTTAGACTACCCGTGTGTAAAGGAACATTTTTAGGTAATTGCTCTGCGCCTGGTGGATGTTGGCGTGTATCAATTACACGGATATTAGCTTGTTGAGATTGAAGATATTCAACGCAAGAAAGGCCTGTTTTCCCAAGGCCTATGATGGTGATAGTTTTATTTTGATATAGAGTTGTCATGTTGTTTTTCTTCTCTCGTATTCTGGGATCACGCAGGGTGCAACAAGTGCACCCTACAAAAATTATCTTAGTTTAAGCGTTACAAGCCCCATCAACACCAACATCAAGGATATAATCCAAAACCGAATAATCACTCTTGGTTCTGGCCAACCTTTTAATTCAAAGTGGTGATGAATAGGCGCCATTCTAAAAATACGTTGTTTTCTTAATTTGTAAGACCCCACTTGTAAAATCACAGACAAGGCTTCAACAACAAATACACCGCCCATAATCACTAATAAGAATTCTTGGCGGACAAGGATAGCAACAACACCAAGTGCGCCACCAAGTGCTAGAGAACCTACATCGCCCATAAAGACTTGAGCCGGATAAGTGTTAAACCATAAGAAACCTAAGCCCGCGCCTACGATTGCAGTACAGAACACCACCACTTCAGAACTATATTTGATATAAGGAATATGTAAGTATTCTGCGAAATTCACGTTACCGGTCGCCCATGCGATTAAAGCAAATGCACCTGCGACTAACGCTGTTGGCATGATGGCAAGACCATCTAAACCGTCAGTTAAGTTTACCGCATTGCCTGTACCCACAATTACAAAGTAAGACAACACAATATAGAATAGGCCTAATTGCGGCATGATATCTTTGAAGAATGGAATAACTAAACGAGTTGCATCTGTATCATGACCTAACCAATACAACCAAATGATCGCCACTAATGCCACAACAGACATCCAGAAATATTTCCAACGCGCAATTAAACCATCGGTATTTTTTCGTGTAATTTTGCGGAAATCATCCACAAAGCCAATTGCACCGTAGCCAAACAGCACAAATAAGCAAATCCAAACATAAGGATTCGTTAAGTTAGCCCACAATAATGTACTCACACCGATGGAGAATAAAATCATCACACCGCCCATGGTTGGCGTGCCTTTTTTAGCAAAGTGACTTTCAGGACCGTCATTACGCACTTCTTGCCCAAATTTTAAAATTTGAAGGCGTTTGATCACTTTCGGACCAATCCATAAAGAAATGAAAAGTGCAGTTAATAATGCCAAAATCGCACGTACGGTAATATAGGAAATGGCATTGAATGCCGTTTCATAGCGAACTAAATATTCAGCAAGCCAAACTAACATAAGCTATCCTTTAATGAATAAATCGTCTCTTCCATTTTCATTGAGCGCGAACCTTTCGCTAATACGACGACTTTTTGGTTTTCTTGTAATTTCTGTTTAATAATATCTAACGCATAAGCTGTCAATTCAGCTTTATCTGTAAAATGTTTTCCCAAAACAGCTTCAGAAATGACCGCACTTTCTGTTCCGTAAGAAAGCACCAAATCTAATTTAGCTTGTTTTGCATGCTCGCCCACTTGTCGATGACATTTTAGACTATCCTCGCCTAATTCTTTCATATCGCCTACGAGTAGAATACGGAAAGCATCATAACCTTTTAAAACATCAATCGCAGCTTGTAAAGAATCGACATTCGCATTGTAAGTATCATCTAATAAAAGGAGATTGTCATTCACTTGAATCGGGAATAATCTTCCTTTTACTTGAGAGCGATGTTCAAGACCTGCTTTTACATCAGCAAGACTCGCGCCCACATTCATAGCAAGTGCGGTCGCTGCCAAAGCATTTTTTACATTATGCTCACCTAAATAAGGCAAATTAATTTCAATACTACCTTTTGGTGAAACTAACGTAAAGGTTGAGCCATTAGGTGAATGTTTTACATTTTCAGCTTTGTAATCACGACCATTAAAATATTGAATAGCATGGGAACCAATTTCTTTTTGCCACAATTCAATATAATTATGTTCACTGTTAATAATCGCCACGCCATTTTGGGTTAAACCACGGTAGATTTCACCTTTCGCACGTGCAACACCTTCAATTGAACCAAAACCTTCTAAATGTGCAGCCGCGACATTATTCACTAATGCGGCCTCAGGCTGAGCAAGATGTGTGGTGTAATCAATTTCACCTTGATGATTAGCACCTAATTCAATAACGGCAAATTTATGTTGTTCGGTTAAGCGTAATAACGTTAATGGTACGCCAATATCGTTGTTGAAATTACCATTTGTGAATAACACGACCTCAGGATTGCCTGCCGTTTGTTGCAGAATGGATGCGGTCATCTCTTTCACCGTAGTTTTACCCGATGAACCTGTCATCGCCACAGTACGAGGATTAATTTTTTCACGTAACCATTTTGCTAATTGACCAAGGGCTAAGCGCGTATCTGCGACAACCAATTGTGGCGTTGCAATTTCGGTGTTAGCTTGTTGCACAACTAAGGCTGCCGCACCTTGCTCAACGGCTTTATCTAAGTATTGATGTGCATCAAAATGCTCACCTTTTAATGCAAAGAAAAGTGAATTAGATACCAATTTACGCGTATCTGTATTGATATTTTCAACAACGGCCTGCTCATCTCCAATAAGATTAGCATTTAAAATTTGAGCAAGCTGTTGGGTAGTTAGTTTAATCATTCTGTTTTTATTTTTTCGTTAAATAAGCTTCAGCCACTTCTTGATCGGAGAAATGAAGTGTTTTATCTCCAATGATTTGATAGTTTTCATGGCCTTTACCAGCAATCACAATCACGTCATTTTCAACTGCATTCTCAATGGTAAATTTAATGGCTTCTTCACGATCCGGAATCACACCAACGTCTTCCATTAGACTAAAGCCAGTGAGAATATCTGCTTCGATTTTATTTGGATCTTCTGTGCGCGGATTATCTTGAGTTACGATCACTAAATCTGCAAACTGTTCAGCCGCTTTTGCCATCAACGGACGCTTGCCTGCATCACGATCACCACCACATCCAAAGATACACCAAAGTTTACCTTTACAATGTTCACGTGCGGCATTTAATGCTTTTTCCAAGGCATCAGGAGTATGGGCATAATCAACGATAACTGTTGGTTTGCCTGCTTTCTTAATCAATTCCATTCTTCCATTTACCCCTTTTAGCTGTGAAACCGTACGGATAAGATCATTGAAAGAATAACCTAAAGCCAATAAAACGGCTGTGGCTAACAACAGATTACTCACGTTAAAAGCACCAATTAATGGGCTATGTAATGTGCCATTACCCCAACTTGAAGCAACATCAATTACAGCACCTTCGTGAGTAAAACGAATCTGTGTTGCATAAAGCCATTGTTTAGATGTCGGATGAAAATCTGAGCGACAGCTGACAGCTATGCCATTTGGTAATTCATTTAACCAGACAGCCCCAATTGGATCGTCAGCATTAAGAATTTGTAATTCGGGGGCTAAATCAATGAAAAAGCGTTTTTTAGCTTCTGCATATTTTTCCATTGTCTCGTGATAATCCAAATGATCACGACTTAAATTGGTAAAAATGGCGGCTTTAAATTTAAGGGCTTCAACACGGTGTTGAACTAAACCATGTGAAGACACTTCGATAGAAGCAAAATCAGCCCCTTTCTCTACAAAATCAGCGAGGTTTTCTTGAACTTCAACGGCTGAGCCTGTGGTATTTTTGGCTTCTTTGACTTGACCTAATAAACCATTGCCAATGGTGCCCATGACGGCTGCTTTATGGCCAAATAGCGTTGCCCATTGAGCTAATAATTGAGAAACGGTGGTTTTACCGTTTGTTCCAGTCACACCAACTAAAGTCAATTTTTTGGAAGGATTATCATAAAATTGACCGGCCAACGCTGAAAGATGAGCTGATAAATGATAATAGTGAATCACTGGCACATTATTTTGCCATTGGATGTTCAAATGCTCGTTTTCTAAATCTGTTTCTAAAACGACCGCACTTGCACCAGAAGAAATAGCTTGAGGAACAAATTGACTCGCATCAAAACGATGCCCTTTTACTGCCACAAATAGATCTCCTTGAGTTACTTTGCGGCTATCTAACACCATTGCCTTCACATTAATGTCTGAAAGCACCGGAAGATCAAAAAGTGCGGTCAATTTTTTCATTGTTTTGCCTTTTCTTAATTCATTTTTTCAAATTTTTGATCGCTTAAGCGAACAGTGCGTCTTGCTGTTTTTTCTGTTGGTTCTGCATCTGGTGCAATACCATTAGCACGCAAGGTATAGCCCATAATGCTAGAGAATACGGGGGCAGATACCGCACCACCATAGTACTGTCCTGCTTTCGGATCGTTAATCAAAATAACTAATGCATAACGTGGATCGCTAATTGGTGCGATACCCGCTGTAAATGCCACATATTTATTGACATAGTGGCCATTTTCAATTTTACGCGCAGTACCTGTTTTCACACCAACACGATAACCTTCAACCATCGCACGTTTATTTTTAATTGCCACTTTCTCTAACATACCCACGACGTCTTTCGTAATTTTTTCAGAGAATACACGTTGACCAATGACCGGCGGATCAACTTTCGTAATAGAAAGCGGACGATAAATCCCGAAACTCCCTAAAGTCGCATAAGCACGCGCAATTTGTAATGGTGTAGAAGTGATACCATAACCATAAGCCACAGTAGCACGTTCAATATCTGCCCAACGTTTACGGTTTGCATTTAATACACCACGTTGTTCACCAATTAAGCCTAACTCTGTATCTTTACCTAAGCCCGCATTTTGGTAAGTTTCCATTAATGCAGAAGGTGGCATACGTAACGCAAGACGACTCACACCACGGTTACTGGAGTTAATCAAAATTTCATCTAAGGTTTGTTGTGGGCGAGGTGCCACGTCCACAATTTCTTTACCACTTACGGTAAATGAACCTGTATTAATCACTTCATCACGTCTCGCTGCGCCACGTTGAAGTGCGGTCAACACGACGAAAGGTTTTACGGTTGAACCCGGTTCAAAGGTATCCGTAATCGCACGGTTACGTTTTAATTCATCTTTCACATTAGCCAAGTTATTTGGGTTGTAAGAAGGCGCGGTTGCCATTGCTAACACTTCACCCGTACGTACATCCACCAATACGGCTGTGCCTGATTCAGCTTTGTTCTCTGTTACTGCTTTTTTGATTTCGCGATACACCATGGATTGCAATTTTTCATCGATACTTAAGGTCACATCTTGTGCATCGTATTTTTTCTCATCAGCAATATGTTCAACCACATTACCACGTTTGTCTTTACGAACAACACGCGCACCGTCTTTACCCACTAACATTGAATTGAAGCTTGCCTCAACCCCTTCAATCCCTTTACCATCAATGTTAGTAAAGCCAATTAATTGAGCCGCCTCTTCTACACGAGGATAAAAACGACGTGGTTCTGTCTCTAATGAGATACCTTTAATTTTGAGTTCACGGATATAATTCGCTTTGCTCGCTTCTACTTGACGTGCTAAATACAAGAAGCCTGATTTTGCATTTTTCTCAATTTTTTTCACCAACTCTGCTGGCGTCATATTTAATTCATTTGCGAGAGCTTTAATACGTTCTTTATCATCTAATGCATTTTCTTTTAACATTAAACGAGGTTCAGCCACAATTGCACTCATCGGTACACTCACCGATAACAATTGGCCGTTACGATCTAAAATTGAACCACGAACAGAAAGGACGTCATCTTTACGTAATGAACGTTTGTCCGCTTCACCAGAAAGGGTTTCAGAATTAACTGATTGCACATAAGCAGCACGAGCCACTAATGCGCCTAATCCTAAGAAAATAAAACTTGTCGCAATGAGATAACGACCACGAAGAAAGCATTTCTCAAATACCATCTTCGGTTTGTTTGGTTTTACTGACGCAGGTTGAGCCAATTTTCTAATTGTTTTCTTTGGCTTTCCTGGTTTCTTAGAGGAATTAAATCTAACCATTTTATCTAAAATCCCTATTCAAAAATAACCACTTCTTGTTCACTTTGAACACGTTGCATTTTTAATGTACCGATTGCAATGGATTCAACTCTTGTATTATCACTTTCGGTTGCTTCTTGTAATTGCAAATTGCGATATTCGTTTTCAAGGGCTTGGTGTTGTAATACCAACTGCCCGTTTTCAGAAATCAGGCCTCGTGTTTGATGGGTCATCCAAATTGTGCCCATTGCAGAAGCTAAAATTAATAAAAGTAGAACGACAATTAATTTATTAGAAGAAAAAATATCTTCAACGAGAATATGTTGTAAAGGATAACGTTCGCTATTTTCTAACATCTTATTTCACCCTTTCCGCAATACGTAAAACCGCACTTCTTGAGCGTGGATTTGCCGAAATTTCTGCCTCACTCGGCTGAATAGCTTTACCAATGATTTTTAACTTTTGATTACGTTGAATTTGATCTTCACGTAGTGGTAAGCCTCTTGGAATATCCTCGCCTTTACTTTGTTTACGCATGAAATGTTTTACCATTCTATCTTCAAGTGAATGGAAACTGATAATCGATAAACGTCCTTCTGGTGCCAACATATCTAATGCAGAATTCAATACACTTTCTAACTCATCTAATTCCGCATTAATATAAATTCGAATGGCTTGGAAACTACGTGTCGCCGGATGCTTATGTTTATCTTTAAACGGTACGGCTTGAGCAATTAATTCAGCGAGCTGAGAAGTTCGACTTAAACATTCTGTGCCATTTTTGACCGCACTTTTATTGAATTCAACGATAGCAGTCGCAATTCGTTTTGCAAAACGCTCTTCACCGAAGGTTTTTAACACCCAAGTTAAATCATCAACAGATACTTGTTTTAGCCACTCTGCCGCTGATAAACCTTGTGTGGTATCCATGCGCATATCTAACGGGCCATCTTTCATAAAACTGAAACCACGATCGGCTTCATCAAGCTGTGGAGATGATACGCCTAAATCCAGCAAAATGCCGTCAATTTTACCAACTAAATCGAGTTTTTGACAGATATCTGGAATGTGTGAAAAGCTATTATGTTCGATATGAAAACGAGGGTCTTGAATTTTTTCAGCTTCAGCAATCGCACGTGGATCACGATCAACAGCAATTAAACGACCATTTTCAGAAAGTTGGGAAAGAATAAGACGAGAATGACCACCACGACCAAAGGTACCATCAATATAAATTCCGTTTTCTTTCAACGCCAAACCATTCACCGCTTCGTGAAGCAAAACCGTGATATGTTCAGGTGCAGAAAAGGAATTTTGCGTAGTCATAAGTAAAAAGTAAACGTTAAATCAAAATCGATAAAGAAAAGATAGAGCGGTGCGAGCACCGCTTATCCTGCTAGTGCTGCTGTTCTTATAATGACAGCATTTTTAGTTCTTCAGAAGCACCGAATTCAGCACTTGAGCCAATTTCGATATCTTCATCAATTTGTGCGTACCATTCAGTATCGCTCCAAATTTCAAATTTGTTCAACTGCCCTACCAACATTAAACCTTTTTCTAATTTTGCGTGTTGACGTAATGGACCACTCAACAAGATACGACCTTGCGCATCCATTTCACATTCTGTGGCATAACCGAGCATAACACGTTGTAAACGGCGTTGATTTGGGTCAAAGTTAGAAAGTGAAAGTAGTTTTTGTTCGATTTTTTCCCATTCATCTAAAGGATACAGTAATAAACAAGGCTGACGGATATCAACGGTACAAACCATTTGACCTTGGTTCTTTTCCATGATTTCAGCACGATAACGCGTAGGAATCGCTACACGACCCTTCGCATCTAAATTTACCGCTGCTGCACCACGAAACATTTCTCAACCTTCAAACATTTATTTTTAGAAAAATTTAGTAGAATTCTCCACAAAATTCCACTTTTCACCACTTTGAGTAAGTTTATCGGTTGTGGCCCTAACTTGCAAGCAATTAAAACGTAAAGATTGGTAAATATTGCCAAAAAAATAAACAAAAAACCGTTTAAGGTTTCCCTCAAACGGTTTTTCAATTTTTAACTCGATTTAATTAGTTATTTACATACGCTTCTTCGTCACGAGCACCTAATGGTTTAAGCTGTGTGAAGAATAATACTAAACAAAGTACTGTTAAGCCTAAGCCGATATAAACAGATAATTGATAGTCTAAACCGAAACCGATTTTGTTGTATGCAAGGTAAGTGAAACATACAGTACTGATAAATGCCGCAGGGATTGTACATACCCAGTGGAATTTATTATAGCGATATAAGTACGCTGCTGCAGTCCATAACATAACCATCGCAGTGGTTTGGTTCGCCCAAGTGAAGTAACGCCATAAGATAGAGAAATCCACTTTTGATACAATATAACCAACCACGAATAATGGCACAGCAATAATTAAACGTTTAGCTAAGGTTTTTTGTTCTAAATGGAAAAATTCTGCAATAACAAGGCGTGCTGCACGGAATGCTGTATCGCCTGATGTAATTGGAAGAACAACCACACCTAATACTGCAAAAATACCACCAACAAGACCTAAGAAGTGGATTGAAGAATCATAAACCACTTTAGAAGGCGAACCCGCTTTAATCGCAGCTAACAAATCTGGTAAAGAATCATAGAAACTTAAACCAACTGCACACCATACTAATGCAATCACACCTTCACCGATCATGGCACCGTAGAAAATGAAACGCCCTTCTTTTTCGTTTTCAGTACAACGCGCCATTAGCGGGCTTTGTGTTGCGTGGAAACCAGATAATGCACCACAAGAGATAGTTAAGAACAAGAGTGGCCATAATGGTAAATCTGCACGAGTTTCAAAGTTTTGGAAGAATTTCTCAAAAGACATACCGTCCACAGAACGATAGAAAGAAATTGGATCTGCTGAGCTAAGATCTGCACTTACTAAACCATATACCATACCTACAGACATAAAGAGTAATAATGCACCGAAGAATGGGTAGATACGACCGATGATTTTATCAACTGGAAGTAATGTCGCAAGAATATAGTAAATGAAGATGATACCAGTCCAAACACTGATAACTGTCGCTTTATCCATACCCCAAACTGTAATACCACCTGCTTCAGCTACTTGATGGATTTCTTCCGCATTGCTAATAGAAATGCTACCTGATGCGGCACCGAACACATCCATTGTAATCGTACCCATTAATTGAGCTGGACTTGCAACGAATACCACACCCACTAATAATAAAAGTACAACAGCTAAGATATTAATAAATGCTTTAACCGGACGACCTAAGTATTTACCTGCGAGGTTAGGCATAGATGCACCGCCATTACGCACACTTAACATTCCACAGAAATAATCGTGTACCGCACCAGCAAAGATACAACCCACTACAATCCAAAGCATTGCAACTGGCCCGTATAACGCACCAAGAATCGGACCAAAGATTGGACCTGTACCTGCAATGTTTAATAATTGAATTAACCAAATCTTAGTTTTAGACATTGGCATATAGTCAACGCCATCATTCATTGTATAAGCTGGCGTTTTACGGTTTGGATTGATCACAAAAATGCGCTCAATTACACGACTATAAAA
This sequence comes from uncultured Haemophilus sp., assembly GCA_963517645.1. Lineage (GTDB taxonomy): Bacteria > Pseudomonadota > Gammaproteobacteria > Enterobacterales > Pasteurellaceae > Haemophilus_D. The sequence goes on from CAUQGU010000003.1 coordinate 49,976, forward strand.
GAAATAACCTGCAAGCAATAACGCCACGCAGAAGAAAAACCACAACATAAAAAATACTCCTCAGGAATAAATGAATACCGAAATGTAGTCATATACTAGACTTCGTCGGCGGTATTCTAAGTGAAAATCATCAAAATCAAAATTTTAATTTTTATATTGTTTCAATTTTGTGATCCATGTCACGTTTATCATTACGTTTTTTTCACTTACAATATGTTTATAAATTAAAATAACTAAAAAAGGATCATCAATGGCTCTCACCCGCTGCCCAGAATGTCGTAAAAAAATCAGTGAATCTGCCCAATTTTGTCCAAATTGTGGCTTCTCTTTTAAAAAAGAAGATCTTGAAATTTACAAACAAAAACTTGAACAACGACGCCAACAAAACGCTGAAATTAATCGAAAAAGCACTAAACTTCACCTTATTTGGTTGGCTATTTTTACTATCGTTATCTTATTGGCAAGTTGGCTGACGGGGAAATAACAAAGTGTGGTCAAAAAAACAATGAGAATTTTGACCGTACTCCATCTTTATTGCTTAGATATAGGTGAATCTTTTATTTTATCTAACAATACGCTCACTACCTTCGGTACGCCCTTCCCTGCTTTTTCTTTTATTGCGATGACTTGCTTACGAACAAATCCTGTATTGGGATTTGGATCGATTAAGTAAATTGGCGCTTTGCTTGGCGCTTCATTAACTAAGCCATTCGCAGGATACACTTGCAAAGAAGTACCAATCACTAACACGACATCCGCTTGCTCTACGATATCCACTGCACGTTCTAACATCGGCACCATTTCACCGAAAAAAACAATATATGGACGCATTGGATGACCGTTAGGATCTTTATCTTCCAATTTCTGATCGCCAAAACAATCCACAGTATAACTTTCATCAAAACTACTACGAGCTTTATTCAGTTCACCATGTAAGTGTAAAACATTCGAACTTCCTGCTCGTTCATGTAAATCATCCACATTTTGCGTGATAATTCTCACATCATAGGCTTTTTCTAATTCAACTAAGGCGATATGTGCAGCATTTGGCTTAGCTGCAGCCGCATTTTTTCGTCGTTGGTTATAGAAATCTAATACTTTCGCTCGATTCTTCTTCAAAGCTTCAGGCGTACAAACTTCTTCGACTTTATGACCCGCCCACAAACCATCTTCCGCTCTAAATGTGGGAATACCACTTTCGGCACTAATTCCTGCGCCAGTTAATACGACACAAATAGGTTTCATAATATCCTCCTCAGTACTTTATATTATAAGCCTGAAAAACAGATTCACTTCGCATTTATAATAAAAAATCGGGCAATTTTTAAACAGCCCGATTTGTTTCCATTTTTGACCGCACTTTATGCTTTTGCGGTATCAATACGTTCGAATGACAACACTTTATTTTCTAACTGACGGAGTAATAAAGTGGCGATACCAGTAATGATGAGGTAAATACCGCCTGCAATACCGTAGATAGTGAGTGCATCATATTCGGTGCCGTAAAGTTGGCGTGCGTATCCCATGATATCCATGATCGTAATGGTAGAAGCTAATGCTGTACCTTTAAATACCAAAATAATTTCATTGGTATAAGAAGGGAGTGCGCGTTTTAACGCATAAGGAATGAGGATTTTTAAAGTCTGCATACGACTTAGTCCTAATGCCGCACAGCTTTCCCATTGACCTTTAGAGATCGCTTTTACTGCTCCGTGGAATAATTGGGTTGAATAAGCCGCACTATTCAAAGCCAAAGCTAACGCTGCACAGAACCATGCATTGGAAAATAATCCCCATAATGGGCTGTCCACCAACCATTGGAATTGTCCTGGACCTGCATAAATTAAGAAAAATTGCACTAAAAGTGGGGTACCTGTAAATAAAACAAGGAATAAATTGACCGCACTTTTCACTAATTTAGTGCCAATAGAAAGCAAAAAGGTTAAGCCCAATGCGAGGAAAAAGGCAATAAACAATGCGACAACCGTAAGTAACAGACTAGTCGGAATACCTTGAGCAATGACTGCTAAATACTCTTGAAACATTATTCGACTCCCCGTTCAAATCGAGTGAAACGTAATTCTAATTTGCGAATACCTACTTGGCTGATCAACGTAATCACCAAATAAATTAATGCAGCAATACCATACCAAGTGAAAGGCTCATGAGTGTTAGTATTGATATACCCAGCCTGACGCATTAAATCATCGACACCAATTAACGACACCAACGCCGTATCTTTTAATAACACGAGCCATTGATTGCTTAAGCCCGGTAAGGCGTGTCGCCATACTTGCGGCATAATCAAATGAATGAAAGTATAAGGTCGGCTTAATCCTAAAGCGGCACCTGATTCCCACTGTCCTTTTGGAATAGCTTGGATCGCACCACGTAAGGTTTGTGAAGCATAAGAGGCAAAAATCAAAGACAATGCAAATACACCACAACCAAAGGCGCTGAATTCGATATACTCCCCCGTCAGCATTTCTACTACTTGGGTTGAACCAAAATAAATCAGTAGAACCACCAAGATTTCCGGTAAACCACGCAATAAAGCAATCACAACAGAAACTGGTTTTGCAATAAAGACATATTTATTCGCTTCTAAAGCTGTAAAAATAATACTGAGTAATAAACCGACAATTAACGAGCAAATAGCAAGCCCTAAGGTCATTAGGGCTGCATGTCCAATTAATGTAAGATAATCATAAAACATAGATTATTTTGTCATCCATTTGTCATAGATTTTTTGGTATTCACCATTTGCTTTCACGGTTTCTAAACCTTTATTTAAGCTTTCTAGCAATTCTTTGCTTGATTTATTCACCGCGATACCTAAACCATTACCGAAATATTTTTTGTTAGTCACTTTCTCGCCAACAAATTGAATTTCAGACTCTTTAGAAATCATATCAGACAATACGGCGGTATCACCAAAGATGATATCAATACGACCATTTTTTAAGTCTAAGATCGCATCTTGTAAGCTTGCATAAGATTTTGCATTATATTGCTTGGTTTCTGCTGCAGTATATTGTTGGAATGTTGTTCCGTTTTGAACACCAATTGTTTTTGCTGAAGCTAAATCTGCTTTGCCTTTTAAAGCGACATAACTTGCTGTGCTGTCATAATACGCATTAGAAAATGAAACTTGTTTTGCACGTGCTTCAGTAATATCCATTGCAGAAATTGCTGCATCAAAACGTTTTGCTTTCAAGCTTGGAATTAATGCATCAAAAGATTGGCTTTTGAAATTACAAGTCGCTTGGATTTCCTTACAAATTGCATTCGCTACATCCACATCAAAACCGATAATTTCACCTTTTTCATTTGTTGTTTCAAATGGCGGGTAGCTAGGCTCCATCGCGAAAGTGATTTCTTGTGCATTTGCAGCAAAAGCTGAGCCCATTAACATTGCGCTTAAAAGTAATTTTTTCATGTTGTGTTTCCTTATTCTGAGTGTGAAAGATATTGTTTAAATTGTTCGGTTTTTGGATTATCAAAGCAATCTGCACTGCCCATTTCAATAATCTTACCTTGTTCCATATAGACGACCTTAGTCGCCACTTTTTGTGCTACGTTCACTTCGTGGGTCACAATCACCTGAGTAATACCTGTTTGTTGAAGTTCTTTAATGATATCAACAACTTGAGCTGTAATCTCAGGATCCAGTGCTGCCGTTGGTTCATCAAACAACAACACTTGTGGTTTCATCATTAATGCTCGAGCAATGGCTACACGTTGTTGCTGACCGCCTGATAAGTGAAGCGGGAAACGATCGGCATGCTCTTCCAAACGTAAACGTTTTAAAAGTTCTAATGCATCTTTTTTCGCTTCTTCTTCGCTAATACCTAATACTTTTTGGGGCGCTTCAATCAAGTTTTCAATCACCGTTAAATGCGGCCAAAGATTGTATTGTTGAAATACCATGCCCACATCTTGACGAAGTTGACGAATAGCTTTTGGATTATTATTCGCTTTAGACAAATCAAAATGATTATTCGCAATATGCAATTCGCCAGAGGTTGGTACTTCTAATAAATTTAATGTACGGATTAACGTACTTTTTCCTGCGCCACTTGGTCCAAGTAACACCACGGTATCGCCTTCTTGTGCATCAAGATTGATATCAAACAATGCCTGTGATGAACCATAAAAGAAATTCAAATTTTTAACACTAATCGCCATACTAAGTTTACTGCTATCCTCTCTTGATTCTTAAGAATGAATAAATATTACTTTTTAATGATTAATTATGCAAGTGTTTTTGTAAAAAAATCCCAAAAAACTTTTTGGGATCTTTAAATCATTGAATTTTAAACCACGCTTATCGTGAATTAGGCCTCTTTCGCCATCTCAAATTCAACTAACATCATCAAAATATGAATCACTTTGATGTGGATTTCTTGAATACGATCTGCATAACCAAAGTGTGGCACACGAATTTCAACATCCGCTAAACCTGCCATTTTACCGCCATCTTTACCTGTCATCGCAATCACTTTCATACCTTTTGCTTTCGCCGCTTCGATCGCATTTAAGATATTTTTAGAATTGCCTGATGTCGATAATCCAAATAAAACGTCGCCTTCTTTACCCACGGCCTCAACAAAGCGAGAGAACACATATTCATAACCAAAGTCATTACTTACACAGCTTAAATGACTTACATCTGAAATCGCAATCGCAGGATAACCCGGGCGGTTTTCACGATAACGACCAGTTAGTTCTTCTGCAAAGTGCATGGCATCACAGTGAGAACCACCATTACCGCAAGATAATACTTTCCCGCCATTTTTAAAGCTTTCCGCTAACAATTTAGCCGCTTTTTCAATGAGTTTAATGTTGTTATCATCTGAAACGAACTTGTTTAATACGTCTTGTGCTTCCACAAGCTCAGCTTTAATTTGATCAAAATACATTTTATTCTCCTTAAAAATTAAAATTCGAAATCGCGTTGGCATTGTATAGCGTTCATTTCAAATAATCCACTGCTCTTTCTTATCTCTCTATTTTCCAGCTTACTTCTCATTATTTTGCGATACGAATCAAAGATTCAATTAAAAACGCTGTAAAAAATGACCGCACTTTTTAAACTCAAACAATTTAAAAGGAGAGATTATGCGAGTAGTTTATTTATTACTTTGTATGCTATTCAGTCTAATAATTTGGGCGAATGAGCGTGATTTAATGCTATTAGACACTTATGAAAACCAAGATGTTCAAGGCTGGGTAATGTCTGAAAAATTAGATGGGGTACGCGGTTATTGGGATGGCAAAACATTATTAAGTCGTCAAGGACTACCCTTGCCCGCGCCGACTTATTTTACCGCTCACTTTCCGCCTTTTGCCATTGATGGTGAGATATTTAGTGAACGTAATCAATTTGAAGAGATTGCCTCTATCACGAAATCCTTTAAAGATGATAATTGGACAAAATTGATACTTTATGTTTTCGATGTGCCTAATGCATCAGGCAATCTCTTTGAACGTCTTAAAACCTTAGAAGATTATTTAAAATACCACCCTACACCTTATATCAAGATTATTCCGCAAATTCCAATACGAGATAAAACGCATTTATTCGAGTATTTACATGAAATTGAAAGGAAAAAAGGTGAAGGTGTTGTGTTACGTAATCCTAATGCACCTTACGAAAGAAAACGCAGTACACAAATTTTAAAGTTAAAAAATACTTATGATGAAGAATGCACCGTGATAGCACATCACAAAGGGAAAGGACAATTTGAGAATATACTCGGATCGCTCACCTGTGAAAACCATCGTGGAAAATTTAAAATTGGTTCAGGATTTAATCTGAGTGAGCGCGAAAATCCACCGCCTATTGGTACCACAATCACCTATAAATATCGTGGATTAACTAATTCTGGAAAACCTCGTTTTGCCACTTATTGGCGAGAGAAAAAATAAGAGCGGTCAAAAACATCGGTATTTTTGACCGCTCCTTAGATTTAATAACTCAATTATAGGTGTTGATTAATAAACGCCGCTAATTGATTTTTTGGTAACGCACCGACTTGTGTTGCAACAAGTTGGCCATTTTTGAAAAGTAGTAAAGTTGGGATACTACGTACACCAAATTGACCTGCAACTAATTGGTTGTCATCTACGTTGATTTTAACGATTTTTGCTTTACCTGCGAATTCAGGTGCGATTTCATCTAAAATTGGCGCAATCATTTTGCAAGGGCCACACCATGGCGCCCAGAAATCTACTAATACAGGGATATCAGATTGCACAACGGTTGTTTCAAAATCTGCATCATTAATATGTAATACTTCGCTCATTTTTGTTTCCTTATTTAATAAGGTGCTGACGAATCAACACCTAACGTTAATTGATGTTGTGCATAATAACACAAGGTATATTGGATTGCACAGATTAGTCCGATTGATAAAAACTAATTACTTAAAATTACTTAAGTTGTGCAAACGCCTGTAATAAATCGGCTTTGATGTCTTCCACATCTTCTAAACCAACAGAAAAACGCAATAATGTGTTTGTAATACCACGAGCAACACGTTCTGCTTCTGGAATATCCATATGGGTTTGGGTTGCGGGATAGGTAATAAAGCTTTCTGTTCCGCCTAAACTTTCTGCAAAGGTAATCAACTTGATTGATTTTAAGAACGTATTCACCCAATTTTCATCTTTCAAACGGAAAGACAGCATACCGCCTTTATTTGGATATAATACGCTATCAATTTGTGGCTGTTCACGTAAAAATTCTGCAATTTCCTTCGCATTATCTTGATGGCGTTTCATCCGTAATGAAAGGGTTTTCATACCGCGCACGGTTAACCAAGAATCGAACGGCGAAAGTACGGCACCTGCACCATTTTGAATATAGGCGATACGATCACAAAGCTCTTGTCCTTTTGCAATAATCAAGCCAACCAAACTATCATTATGACCCGCAATATATTTTGTGCCACTATGGATCACAATATCTGCGCCTAAATCTAATGGACGAGATAACACAGGAGTTAAGAAAGTATTGTCTACAATCATTAACAAGTTGTGTTTTTTCGCTAATTTTGAAATTTCTACCACGTCACACTCTTCCATTAATGGATTAGATGGTGTTTCAATAAAAATCGCTTTTGTATTCGCCGTAATAGCGGCTTCAATTTCAGCTAAAGAAGCGGTATTCACATAAACGGGTTTTACGCTGTTGTTATTTTTATAGGCAAAATCCAATAAACGATAAGTTCCACCATATACATCGCTTGATACAATCCATTCATCAGGGCCTTTAAATAGGTTCATCAGCACTTGAATTGCCGCCATACCAGACGCGAAAGCAAAACCACGGTCACCATTCTCTAATTTTGCAACTGTATCTTCCAAAACACTACGCGTTGGGTTTTTCGTGCGGGTATAATCAAAGCCCGTACTTTCGCCAATCCCATGATGGCCATAAGCTGTTGAAAGATAAATTGGCGTTGAAACCGCACCAGTGCGCTCATCGCTGCGATTCCCCGCTTGGGCTAATAATGTATCGATAGAATATTGTTGTGTCATAATTTACCTCTAAAACATGCAAAAACTTGACCGCACTTTTCTTTATTTAATGGCGAGCAAAACGTTCCAATTTTGTCATAAACCCAATCACGATAAAAGTAGAAATTGAAAACTAAGCTAAAATTATATTCTTGTGTCAGATTTTGCTGTAATTTCAACCGAAACGAAGATTTTTTCAACATTTGAATTTTTTTTTCAGATCTTCGATTGACAGAGTTTAAAATTTCCGTAAAATTCACCGCACTAACAGCGTATGCGGGAATAGCTCAGTTGGTAGAGCACGACCTTGCCAAGGTCGGGGTCGCGAGTTCGAGCCTCGTTTCCCGCTCCAAA
>CAUQGU010000004.1:0-48866 GCA_963517645.1 uncultured Haemophilus sp.
GGCGGTATAATACGTTTTTTTGAAAATATGTCAAATCATTTTTTGAAAAAGCGATTTTGGTTGCTTGATTTATCTACATTTTGTGTAAATAAAGTGCGGTTGAAAAACAAATAAATTTCTCACCGGTCTTTAATTTTATTTCTAGCCTTTTAAAATTTCCCGTAAACGATCTAGCTGACTCGAAGTTTGTTGTTGCTTCTGCTCTACCGTCAATTTTGGCTTATCTTTTTCCCATTGCACATCATCTTGTGGTAACTCTGCTAGAAAGCGACTTGGCTCTGGGCGAATTAACTCGCCAAACTGACGTCGTTCACGACAAAGAGAAAAAGTCAGCGTTTGTTGTGCTCGCGTAATACCCACATAGGCTAGACGGCGTTCTTCTTCCACATTGTCTTCATCAATACTGGTTTGATGAGGCAAAATCCCCTCTTCCATACCGATTAAATACACATGGGGGAACTCTAAACCTTTAGAGGCATGCAATGTCATTAATTGCACTTGATCACTCTCGTCATCGTCTTCGCCGCGTTCCATCATGTCGCGTAAAGTTAAACGAGTGACCACTTGGTTTAAAGTCATCGGCTCATTCACCTCATCGCCTTTGAGCATATCCTCTACCCAGCTAAACAACGTCGCCACGTTTTTACTCTGCATTTCAGCGGCTTTCGGGTTTGTGGCATACTCATACAAATATTCTTCGTAATGCAATGAAGAAAGTAAAGAACGCACAGCCGTTTCAGGATCGGAACGTAAACTTTGATCATTCAACTCCACAATCCAACGACCAAATTTTTGCAATGCATCATAGGCTTTTGGTGTAACACGTTGCATGAGCTCAAACTCAAAAATCGCCTCAAATAAGCTGATATGTTTTTCCTGTGCCAACTCGCCTAGTTTTTGCAATGTTGCAGTACCAATTTCCCGTTTCGGTGTATTCACAATACGCAAAAAGGCTGCATCATCGTCTTGATTCACCACCAAACGCAAGTAAGCCATCATGTCCTTAATTTCAGCGCGAGAGAAAAAAGACGTCCCGCCAGAAATTTTGTATGGAATACGGTTTTGCATCAGCACTTTTTCCAATAGACGGGATTGATGATTACCGCGATACAAAATCGCATAATCCTTGAATTTAGTTTTACGACTAAAACGATGAGCGATTAATTCCGCCACAATCCGTTCGGCTTCATGTTCTTCATTTTTCGCTTCAATGACTTGTAGTTTTTCACCTTCGCCTAAATTGGAAAAAAGCTTTTTGTCAAATACGTGCTCGTTGTTATCAATCAAAATATTGGCACAATGCAAAATACGATGAGTGGAACGATAATTTTGTTCCAATTTGATGACTTGCAAACGCGGAAAATCATCACGCAAGCGCACCATATTTTGCGGTCTTGCACCTCGCCAAGAATAAATGGATTGGTCATCATCGCCTACTACGGTAAAACAAGCTCTCTCGCCAACGAGTAGTTTGATGAGCTCATATTGGCTGGTATTGGTATCTTGATATTCATCCACCAACAAATAGCGGATTTTCTCCTGCCATTTTGACCGCACTTCTGCGTTCTGTTTGAAAAGTAAGGTCGGCAACATAATCAAATCATCAAAATCCAACGCATTATAAGCACGGATTTGCGCCGCATAACGCTCATAACATTTTGCAAAGGTTTGATATTTTGCATCTTTCGCTAAGGCATACGCCTGCTTTGGCGAAACCAAATCATTCTTCCAATTGGAAATAACCGAGATTAATTCACGCAGTAAGTCTTTATCTTCCTGCAGCACATCTGCCGTCAGTTCTTTGAGCAAGGCAAGTTGATCGTGCTCATCAAACAAGGTCATATTGGATTTAAAGCCTAAAGCTTTATATTCCCGTTTGATAATGTCGAAACCTAAGGTATGGAAAGTGGAAACAATCAATCCTTTGGATTTTTCTTTACCAATGGAATGGGCTACACGCTCCTTCATTTCACGAGCGGCTTTGTTAGTAAAGGTTACGGCGGCAATCTGTTTAGGTAAATAACCGCAATGTTCAATCAAATGTGCAATCTTATTGATGATCACGCGCGTTTTGCCCGAACCAGCACCAGCCAGCACCAAACAAGGCCCGCTGACATATTCGACAGCCTGTTGTTGTTGAGGATTGAGTTTCATATCTTAATGCAAATTAATTTGACCACGAATAAGGCAACAATGCGGTATCTAATAAAAATGACAGTGGCAAATCTAAAATAGGTAAGCCCCATTTTTGTGCCATCTCTAAATCATAAGCCGCACCAGCATAAGGTGTGTATTTTTCCGATGGGTCAATTAATTTCACCACCGTACCACAATCGGTTAATGTTAAAAGTGCGGTTAAAATCAGAAGTGTTTTTTTCATTCACGACGTGCTTTTAAGGCTAAATAGACGGCTTCCGGCACCAGTTCTTTCACATCCCCATGGTGCAAATAAATTTCTCGTACAATCGTAGAAGACACAAACGCCCATTTTTCTGTTGGAGGGAAAAACAAACTATCCACACCATCGGTTAATAAACGGTTTAACGCGGCCAGTTGTAATTCATATTCGAAGTCCGTTGTTGTGCGCACACCACGAATAATGGCGGTAATCTTTTTCGCTTTGATTTCATTTGCGAGTAAATCAGAGAATCCAAATACTTCCACATTGGGTAAATGAGCGACCGATTGACGCACGAGTTCAACGCGCTCCTCCAATGAAAACAATGGCTTTTTGCTCGGACTATTCGCAACTGCGACAAAAACTTTCGGAAAAATGACCGCACTTCGCGCAATGATATCTAAATGCCCGTTGGTAATCGGGTCAAACGTACCAGGGTAAATTACGCTTGTCATTTATTGTTCTCCGAAATATTGGTTAAATAAGGATGAAGCAAATCTAAAAGACGCTGTAATGCGCCACGATTTTCAATTAATACCTCATAGCCTGCATTGCCTAAACGTTGACGTGCCCCTTTCGAATTCAATAACTTATCAATAATCTCTGCCAACGCTTTCTCTGTGGAGTTGATTTGCAACACACCTTGCACTTCTAGGAGCGAGGTAAAAACTTCAGGGAAATTGAAGGTATGCTTTCCACTCACAACGGGTAATTTAAACGCCAAGGGTTCAAGAGGATTATGTCCACCATGCTTAACTAAACTACCGCCTACAAACGCAATATCTGAAATACCATACATCAACATCAACTCGCCCATGGTATCCCCCAGAATCACTTGGGTATTCTCTGAAGGAATCTCACCTGTTGAACGACGAATAAAGCTAAAGTTGGCTTTTTCAATTAAATCCGCCACAGGATTAAAACGTTCTGGATGACGAGGCACTAGCAATAACAGCAAATTCGGATGTTTTTTTAATAACAAATGATGCGCTTGTAAAATGAGTTCTTCTTCCCCTTCATGGGTACTCGCCGCAATCCAAATCTGACGATCTTTAGCCCAACTCTCATGAAGCGTTGCAATGTCTTTGAGTAATTCATTACTGACCACAAGATCATATTTAATATTGCCGGTTAATTGCAGACGATCTTTCTCATAACCTAACTCTAAATAACGCTTTCCACTGATGCTATCTTGCGGTGCAATCAAGCTGATTTGAGAAAACATTCGTTGTAGATGTTGTTTGACTTTCCCATAACGTCTCGCTGAACGTGCAGAAAGACGTGCATTGGCAACAATGAAAGGAATATTTCGATGAGCCAAACAATCAATCAAATTTGGCCAAAGTTCCGTTTCAATGACAATGAATACTTTAGGCTGAATAAAATCAATAAAACGATTGATGACACAAGGTAAATCGTAAGGCAAATAACAATGCGTCACAGTTTCCCCGAAGGCGGCTTTTACGCGTTCAGAGCCTGTTGGCGTGACCGTTGTAAACGTGATCGGTAAATTCGGGTATTCCTTCTGAATACGTTTTACTAGCGGCGTGGCGGCAATCACTTCACCAACTGATGCCGCATGAATGACGATCCCATCTTGTGTAGGCTTAGCAAGATTCGCATAAATGCCATATCGCTCGCCTAAACGCTTGCGATAATTCGGAGCTTTGAGACTTCGTAGTAACATGAATAACAGCACAAAAGGCTGAATTAGATACATCAGGCCAGTATAAAAAAAACGCCACATAAAATAAATTCGGTTATACTTACAAAAACTTCGGCTAGTATAGCAAAAAAAGGATCAAAATATGCCAACAATTAGCGTTGCCATGATTGTCAAAAATGAAGCGGCAGATCTTGCTCAATGTCTCGATACGGTAAAAGATTGGGTAGATGAAATCATTATTGTTGATTCAGGCAGTACTGATAACACCCAAGAAATCGCAGAACAATATGGTGCAAAATTTTATTCGCATCCTGATTGGCCTGGCTTTGGCAAGCAACGCCAACACGCACAACAATATGTCACCAGTGATTATGTTTTGTGGCTAGATGCAGATGAACGTGTCACACCGAAACTTCGTGAATCCATTCAACAAGCAATTCAACAAGATACTCCAAATACGGTTTATGATATTCCTCGTGTGAGTGAAGTGTTTGGACGTGAAATCCGTCATTCAGGTTGGTATCCGGATTATGTGGTGCGTTTATATCGTACAAATTATGCGGGCTATAATGATTCTCTGGTACATGAAAAAGTGGTTTATCCTGAAAACACGAAAGTACAGAAATTAACTGGAGATCTAGAGCATTTCACCTATAAAAGCATTCATCACTATTTGGTGAAATCTGCGGGCTACGCCAAAGCTTGGGCAGACCAACGCCAAGCTAAAGGTAAAAAAGCAACATTGTGGCAAGGTGTCAGTCATGCCATTGGGTGCTTTGTCAAAATGTACATTTTAAAAGCCGGTTTCTTAGATGGAAAACAAGGTTTTCTGCTTGCGGTACTTTCGGCCCACTCCACCTTTGTGAAGTATGCTGATTTATGGGAGCGTAATCAGCATTAATCAAAAACAAAAAGTGCGGTCAAAATTAACCGCACTTTTCATTTCTTTTAGAATACGAAAATTAGTTTTTCGCTGCTGCCGCCGCTTTCACGATTACCGCAAATGCAGGCGCTTTAAGTGAAGCACCGCCTACTAATGCACCATCGATATCCGGTTGAGTGAATAATTCTGCTGCATTAGCATCATTTACTGAACCACCGTATTGAATGATCACTTGATCTGCCACAGCTTGTGATTTTGCTGCGATATGACCACGGATAAATGCGTGAACAGCTTGTGCTTGTGCCGGAGTCGCTGATTTGCCAGTGCCGATTGCCCAAATTGGTTCGTAAGCAATCACTGCACCATTAAATGCTTCTACACCTAATGCGTTGATGACGGCATCAATTTGACGTGCACATACTTCTGCAGTTTTACCTGCTTCGTTTTCAGCTTCAGTTTCACCGATACATAATACTGGTACTAAACCTGCTTCTTTTAATACACCAAATTTTTTCGCTACAAATTCGTCGCTTTCTTTGTGGTAAGTACGGCGCTCAGAGTGACCGATAATAATGTATTTTGCACCAAAATCTTTTAACATTTCGCTAGAAATATCACCAGTAAATGCACCTTTCACATTGATATCTACGTTTTGTGCACCTAACTGAATCACACTTTTACCGCCGCAGCTGCAACCACAACCAGAAAGTGCTGCTTCAGCCGTACCTAAGTACATAAGTGGTGGGGCAATTGCCACATCACAACCTGTTACATCATGTAATTCTGCTTTTAATCCTTCGATTAATTCTTTGGTGAACGCTTTGGAACCGTTTAATTTCCAGTTACCCATTACTAAAGGACGACGTGCCATTTTTGTTTCTCCATATTGAATAAATAAAAAGTGTGTTTACTATACCAAACTTTAGGCAGATTTCTTTGTGCAAAATCACATTTTGAAATTTTTTTTGGGGAAATGATGATTATTTTGTGCTAAAAAGCTACAATCTACTGTACGGAACCGATAAAAAATAACCAATTTTATAAATAAACGGAAAATAGGTCTGGTAACAATGAAAATTTTCAAAGCCGAACAATGGAATATAGAAGTGCTTGCTCCACTCTTTGAAGCCTATCGACTTGCCAACGGAATGAGTGAAAATCCTGACCGCACTTTAACCTTTTTAACGAATCGTATACGTTTTAATGAAAGCATGTTTTTTGTTGCTGTAAACGAAAACTCACAGGTGATTGGTTTTGTTCAACTTTATCCTCGCTTATCCTCTTTACAACTACAACGCTATTGGCAATTAACCGATATTTTTGTGAAAGAAGATAAACATCAAGCCGAGATTTATGCTGCCCTGATTTCTAAAGCAAAAGAGTTTGTCCGTTATACACAATCTAATCGTTTAGTGGCAGAATTAAGCCAAGGCCAACAGAGTATTTTAGAACGCGAAGGATTTAAACTAAACACGAAAAAAAGTTTGTTTGAATTAACTCTCTAATGCATACACTCCTCAATCAATATTGGGATTACTTGCGAATTGAACGCCAAGTAAGCCCACATACTCTCACTAATTATCAACATCAACTGGATGCGATTTTAGCGATTTTGGCTGAAAAAGGTATTCAACATTGGCAGCAAGTGAATCCTAGTGTGGTTCGTCTTATTTTGGCGGAAAGCCGTAAGCAAGGTTTAAAAGAAAAGAGCTTAGCATTACGTTTGTCTGCTCTTCGTCAGTTCTTCAGCTATCTTGTGCAGCAAGGTCAACTGAAAGTGAATCCGGCAACGGGTATTTCAGCACCGAAACAAGGCAAGCATTTACCGAAAAATATTGATGCTGAACAGGTCCAAAAATTGCTTTCAAATGACAGCAAAGATCCCATTGATTTGCGTGATCGCGCCATGATGGAGTTGATGTATAGTTCAGGGCTTCGCTTATCTGAATTGCAAGGCTTAAACCTCAATAGTATTAACACCCGTGTACGTGAAGTGAGAGTAATTGGTAAAGGAAACAAAGAACGTATTGTGCCTTTTGGACGTTATGCTTCTCATGCAATTCAACAATGGTTGAAAGTACGCCCTTTATTTAATCCTAAAGATGACGCCCTTTTTGTGAGCCAACAGGGAAATCGCCTTACTCATCGCTCTATTCAAAAGCGAATGGAAACCTGGGGTATTCGCCAAGGATTAAATAGCCATCTCAACCCACATAAATTACGTCACTCGTTTGCAACTCATATGCTTGAGGCGAGTTCAGATTTGCGTGCAGTTCAAGAGCTTTTAGGGCACAGCAATTTATCCACCACACAAATTTATACGCATTTAAATTTCCAACATCTTGCAGAAGTGTATGATCAAGCCCACCCTAGAGCAAAACGAAAAAAATAAACAAAGTGCGGTCAAAAATCATCGTCTTTTTTAACCGCACTTCTAAACAAAAAGGCTACCTTCTGGTAGCCCTTATTTATTGAACTATAAGCTAAATGCTTGAATATAAGGAAGTTTCCCTTTCTTCAGCATGTCTTCTATACCGCTTTGATGGTCATTTTCACCTAAACCACGTAATTCGAAGGTGACACCTACGCTGTTGTCATAAACCACTTGGTCGTTACGTTGATTTTGGCGACTCGTAACATAACGTCTTGCACCAACGCCTAAAGACCAACAGCAAGAGTTATATTGCACGCCCACATATTGCTCAACCGGTTTTTTCAATGCAATATCTTGATAGTATTTTCCAACAAGAGCCCAGTTATCTGAGACTTCCCATGCAGCCACAACACCAACCTGTTTAATGTCTTGTTGATAACGGTTTGCGGAAGCACCCAAGTTTTGGTTGATGTACTCTTTGCTCGCATAACGATAATTTAACTGAATCAGATTATTCTTCATCGGGTTAAATTCCAAACTACTATTTGCTAAGGAGGCTTTATCTAACAGCGTATCATATTGGTAGCTACCTCGCCAATTCCATTTGTCACTAATTTTCCAGTTGGATTCTAATGCCCAAGAAGAAGAGGATTTTGGCGTACGATTATTTGGATTATCATCAATTTTTGATGCCGTTAAATAATAAATTTGCCCAGCAGAGAAATTAAAACGCTCATCGGCATTTTTATCATAAAAACGGGTTGTTCCCCCAACTGTCACCTGGTTTGCTGATGAAATACGGTCTAAACCACTATAACGACGATCGCGGAATAGTGAATAATAATCTTGTTGGACTAACGCTGAATCATAACCAAAGCCAAGGTAATTATTTACACGTTTTGAACCAATATTACTTTGATCTTTATATGGTCGATACAAGTATTGAATATGAGGCTCAAGCGTTTGTGTATAACTATCAAATAAGGTTTTATTGCTTGCCAAAACCGTTTGTAAATCTACTTTTAATTGTGGCAATACACGATTTACCGATTTTTGTACCTCTTCTGCAGCGGAAGAAGAGCCTTTTTTCTGGTTATAATGAGTCGCGTAAAGTTTAGTCTCAATATTCAAGCTACCATATTTATTTGACATTGCCGTTGCCAAACTTGGTTCAACATGAAAACGCCATGCTTTTGGCATCAAAGCACTATCATTATCAAAGCGTACTGCTTGCGAAAATAATTTAAAATCGACCCAACCATTCGCCAAATCATTTTTGTAATAATTGAAGTCAATTTGTGGCATCGCACGATAAGGTCCGATATCGACTTCATCAAAAATCTGGAACTGACGTGCGGAAATCGCGAAGTTGTAATTAGGTTTATAGTAAGCAATACGTGCGTATTGATTTGCATAACCATCAGTACTGTCACCATAATCTGAATCAAAATCGGTGAAATAACGTTTATCGCTCACTTTTGTGTAATCGATATTTAAACGCCAGTTTTCAAGAAAAGAAGAGTGATGTTTCCAATAGAATAAATGACGCTTACGGCTATCACTAGTGTATTTATCATAACGATCACGCCCTAAATATTCACCTGCAAATTTACCCTCACCAACAGGTGTGAAATAACGGAACTCACCATTTAATTGCCAGCCACGGCGTGACATATATTTGGGTGCAATCGTCGCATCGTAATTTGGTGCAATATTCCAATAAATCGGTTGTTTATACCAATAACCATCACGGCTAGAATGACCGACGGTTGGCATTAATAAACCTGAACGGCGGCGATCACCAATCGGTAATTGCAGATAAGGGGTATAGAATACCGGCACACCTAATACTTTAAAACGCGCATGCCAAAATTCGGCATATTCTTCTTTAATGTGCTGACGAATCTCAGAGGCATCTACCGCCCAAGCATTATCATCGGATAAACAAGAGGTAAATGTCGCGTTTTTCATTAAACGGTAATTATCACCTAACTCGATTTCTTGCGCTTTACCACGACCTTGACGTCCTACAAGTTGGTAGTCTGCATCGGTGACGTTACCATTTTTGCTATCTAAATTAAAACTCGCATCATTACCTAATAGATTGATTTGATTGTCTTTATAATCAAATCCACCACGTAAATAAGCCCAACGTTGTGCTTGTTTGCCTTCCCCTGTTTGTTTAACTTCAACTGAATTTCCGACTAGATGGCGGTTTCCTTGTTTCAAATCCACATTGCCTTGATAAATCGCCTGAGTTGGCTGATTAATCTCTGCTTTATCTGCTTCAATATAAACCGGCAAATTATTGACATCACCTTTCACAACTTCCCCTGTAAAGTGAGGCACACCGAGTAAGCATTGAGCATGCAGATCTGCCAAACTTTGTTGGCTATAAAGTGCGGTCAGAATTGAGATTGAAATTAAGGTATATTTTTTATTCATAATTCAGTTCTTATTCAGATGAAATTAGGGGGATTATACTGGAATATCATTTACAACAACAGCCATTTATATGGTCATTGACTAACCCCATAGATTGCATAAAGGCATAACACGTCGTTTCCCCAACAAAGACAAAACCACGTTTCTTCAACGCTTTTGACATTGCTTTTGAGGTTTCAGTTCTGGCTGGTATTACAGAAATATCCGATACATCATTGATAATCGGTTGATGATTCACGAACGACCACACAAAATCACTGAAATTTTCACCGCACTTTTCCATGGCTAAATAGGCTTTGGCATTTTTCACAATGGCTTCCAGTTTTGCTCGATGACGGATAAGTCCGGTATTTTCCATACAACGATCAATATCTTGTTCGGTCATTTGCGCAACTTTAATAGGATCAAATTGATGGAATGCAGCCCGATAGACTTCACGTTTTTTCAATACGGTAATCCAGGAAAGCCCCGCTTGTTGTCCTTCTAAACAGATTTTCTCAAACAGTTTTTGGCTATCAAATTGTGGCTTACCCCATTCCTTATCGTGATAGTCTATGTAAATCGGAAGTTTTCCCACCCAAGGGCATCTCGTATTTGTACTCATACCATATCCTTTTTAAGCTGTTCATAGATAGCAACAAAATCAGGCATTACCCCGCGCCACAAATGGAATGAATGGGCAGCTTGCGCCACCAACATACCAAAGCCATCGCTGACATTATTCAGACCTAAGGATTTACAGTAGGCAATAAAAGGCGTGTCGTTGCCTTTGGCATATTGCATGTCATAACAAGCGCGGGCCAATGATAAGATAGAGCCATCAACGGCAGCGGTATGCCCACTTAATCCGGCCGAAGTTGCATTGATCACTAAATCGTAGGTTTGCGCAGGAATCGTATCCATCGCGACAGCTTCAATTGTGCCGTAAGGCTTGAACTTATCTGCCAGTTGTTGCGCTTTTTCTAGCGTGCGGTTAGCCAAGACAATCTGTTGTTGTGCTTCCAATAAAGGCAGTAATACCCCTTTGGTTGCCCCGCCAGCACCTAAAATTAAAATGCGTTGTTGTGGCTGAATCCAACCTAAGCGCTGTAAATCTGTCACTAAACCAATGCCATCGGTGTTGTCTGCATAAAGTTTGCCGTTAGCCAATTTTTTTAATGTATTACAGGCTTCTGCCATTTTCGCCCGTTCGCTATGTTCCTCAGCGAGTGCATAGGCGCGTTCTTTAAATGGTGCGGTGATATTGCAACCTTGCGCTCCTTCAGCAAAAAAAGCCTGTAATTGCTGCTCAAAATCCTCAAGGTCACCTAATTTGGCAACATATTCCATCGTTTGCTGGGTTTGCTTGGCAAATAATCGATGAATCAACGGCGATTTACTTTGAGCAATCGGATTGCCCCAAACGGCATAGTGCTGCATATCTTATCCTTGTCTGAAAAGTTGGTTTGTGAGCAAATCACGAATTTCCGATGGATTTTGTGCTTGACCAATAGCGTCATCAAGCACGGGGAAATCCGCCCCAAATTGGGAACGCACGGCATCTGCGCTGCGGCAAGGTGATTGACCGGTTAAGTTCGCGCTGGTCGAGGTGAGGGCAAAGCCTGTTTTTTCGCACAAGGCTTTAACGGCAGGATGAGTACATAAACGCACCGCAATACTATTAAATTGCCCCGTCAGGAAATCTGGAACCTCTGTCTTAGCCGGCACCACCCAGGTGATTGGCTGATCGTATTGTGCCTGTAAGCGTGCAAGCTGTTCGTCAGACAAATGGGGAAAATCAATAAAGGGCTGTAAAAAATGCAAGCTAGGCGCAACTAAAATAAGGCCTTTTTCAATCGGACGCTGTTTTAAATCGAGCAATTTTCTGACCGCGCTTTCACTTAGCGGATTACAGCCCAAACCGAATACCGCCTCAGTAGGATAGGCAACCACTTCATCTTGCATTAAACGGGCGACAATTTGTTGTACATTCATTTTTCGTTCTCAAAAATATGTCGACAGCCTTTATTCGCACATTGCCACACTTGCTGTTCGGCATTTTCACTTTTTAATAGTGCTAGTGGAAAATGGCATTGTGGACAAGGCATGGCGTAGGGTTTTGCCGGTAAGGAAAATTTGCAATGGGGAAAGTTATCGCAACCATAAAAGATTTTCCCTTGTCGTCCACGTCGAGCAACTAAATGCCCTTTATAGCACTCTGGGCAGTCAATGGATTGTTCTTCATCCTGTTGCTCATGTACCACAAAATCACAATCGGGATAATGGCTGCAGCCAATAAACATACCAAAGGCACCTTGTTTGAGTTGGAGTGGGTTGCCACATTGCGGACAGGTTTCATCAAGCTCCTTCAACACCTTATGCTCCACCTTATGTAGAGGACGCAAATAATCACAGTCCGGATAGGCTGTACAGCCTAAAAACAGTCCTTTTTTACCCTGTTTTATTTGCAAAGGCGAGCCGCATTGTGGGCAATATTCTTCGTGTTTTGTGTGTTGGAAAAGGCTTTGACTCATACGCTTTCCCTATGCTTGTAGCATTGTTTCCAATTCTTCCTGGGCCGCTAACCAATCTATTTCGACTTCTTCCAATGCTTTCTTCACCTCTACTTGCTGTGCCAAAAGTGCGGTCAATTTTTCTTTATTTTCTGCGCTGTAGAGTTCGGAATCTGCCAATTGGTTTTCAATCTCCGCAAGTTTGGAGGCATGTTTATTCATTTTTTCCTCCAATTGAGAGATTTGTTTACGAAGAGGCGCAGTTTGTTGGCGAAGTTCGGCCTCACGACGTTTTTGTTCCTTGCGATTTTGCATGGAATTTTCATTATCGTCATTTTTCTCCGAGGATTTATTTTCTGGTGCACTGTTTTGTTCGTTCAGCCATTTTTGATAATCCTCTAAATCGCCTTTGAATTCTTCCACTTTTTTATCGTGTACCAAATAGAATTCTTCCACGGTATTACGTAGTAAGTGGCGATCGTGAGAAACCACCACCAAAGAGCCCTCGTAATCCACCAGCGCTTCAGTTAACGCCTGACGCATATCCAAATCCAAATGGTTAGTTGGTTCGTCGAGCAGTAATAGGTTTGGACGTTGCCAAACAATTAGCGCAAGTACCAAACGGGCTTTTTCCCCACCGGAAAAGGCTTTCACCGCTTGGTTAACTTTGTCACCATGGAACGCAAAACTCCCAAGGTAATCCCGTACTTGTTGCTCCGTTTGCTCTGGTGCGAGTTTCTGCATGTGCCAGAGAGCGGATTCGTCTGCACGTAAGGTATCAAGCTGATGTTGAGCAAAATAACCGAGTTGCACGCCTTTAGCTAATTGCACTGTACCAGAAAGGGCTGTGAGCTCGCCGGCTAACAATTTAATTAAGGTTGATTTACCTGCACCATTTTTCCCGAGCAAACCGATGCGCGAACCCGGTACTAAATTCAGTTTAATTTTACTTAAAATTTCTACCGCACTTTCACCGCTGCCATAACCTGCGCTCGCCTGCTCAATCATCACCAAAGGATTCGGCAAAGATAGCGGTGGACGGAATTCAAAAGTAAAAGGATTATCCACATAAGCCGGTGCAATCAGTTCCATACGCTCCAATGCCTTCATACGGCTTTGTGCTTGTTTGGCTTTGGTCGCTTTGGCTTTAAAGCGGTCGATATATTTTTGTAAATGAGAGATCTTTTGTTGTTGCTGACGATACATGGCCGTTTGTTGCGCTAGCTTGGTTGCCCGTTGCACTTCAAAGGAAGAATAATCACCCGTGTATTCGTTGAGCTTCTGATTTTCGATATGGAGAATTTTCGTCACAATCGGATCGAGAAAATCACGGTCGTGGGAAATTAATACCAAGGTGCCTTGATATTGCACTAACCAACGTTCTAACCAAATCACTGCATCCAAATCCAAATGGTTGGTTGGCTCATCCAGTAATAATAAATCCGATGGACAAAGCAACGCTTGTGCCAAATTCAAGCGCATCCGCCAACCACCAGAGAAGGATTTTACCGGTTGAGTGATTTCGCCTTGGCTAAAGCCCAAACCATGTAATAAGGAAGCCGCGCGAGATTGAATTGTCCAAGCATCTAAGGTTTCTAATTGCCCGTGAATACGCGCAATCGCATGCCCATCATTACGTTCATTTGCTTGTTCAAGTTCCCGCTGCAAATGGCAATATTCGCGATCCCCTTGAATCACATAATCAATGGCGGGAATATCCAATGCTGGCGTTTCTTGATTGACCCAAGAGACCCGCCAGTTGGATGGATAAGTGACTTCGCCGCTCTCTGGCGTTAATTCTTTTTTTAATAGGGCAAAAAGAGAAGACTTACCACAACCATTCTTCCCCACCAAGCCGACTTTTTGTTTCGGATTGATGGTTGCTGTGGCATTCTCAAGCAATTCGGTTTGCCCGCGCTTTAGGGAAATATTATTAAATACAATCATTTTTTCGAATACATCTGAATTTGTGCCTATTTTGCAATATTTTTCCTTTTCTCGGAACAGTCTATTCCAATTTTATTGATTTACCAGTCAGAAAAGCCTCGTATAATAAGGAGCAATAAAGACCTATTTATCGAGAAAACCCAATGAAAATGCAACAAATCAATATGAAAACAACAGGCACGCCCGATGTGCTTTTTATCGAAGAAACGGAAATACCCCAACCACAAGCGGGCGAGATTTTAGTGAAAGTCGCATATGCGGGCGTTAATCGCCCCGACATTATGCAACGCCAAGGCTTATACCCAATGCCGAAAGGGGTTACGCCCATTATGGGCTTAGAACTTTCAGGAACGGTTGCTGCTATCGGAGAAGGTGTAACGGCATTTAAACCGAGCGATGAAGTCTGTGCCTTAACCGATGGTGGTGCTTATGCTGAATATTGCATCGTGCCTGCTACGCAAGCCTTGCCGATTCCAAAAGACTATTCTTTGCTTGAAGCTGCAGCATTGCCCGAAACCTTGTTCACCGTGTGGGTGAATTTATTTATGCACCAACAAGTTAAATCAGGCGAACGCTTACTCGTTCATGGTGGTACGAGTGGCATAGGTATCACCGCGCTCACACTTGCCAAAGGCTTAGGCATTGAAACCTTTGCCACTGTGGGCAATGAGGAAAAAGCAGCCGTCATCCGCCAGCTCGGCGGCACACCAATTAACTACAAAACCGAAAACTTTGCGGAGGTGCTAAAACAACACGGTGGCGTGGATGCCGTGTTGGATTTGGTCGGTGCCAGCTACTTCCAAGGTAATATCGACAGTCTTCGCCAAAACGGACGGTTATTTTTAATTGGCTTTATGGGCGGCAACATCGCCGAAAATGTGGATTTATTGATGATTGCCTTAAAACGCATCCACATCACCGGCTCAACAATGCGCAGTCGCACCAAATTAGAAAAGGCAGAAATCACCCAATCCTTACGCGACGAGCTCTGGGAAAAACTCGGCAATGGTGAAATCGGCAAACCGATTATTCATCAAGTATTTGATTTTAAAGACGTAGCAAAGGCCCATATAGAAATGAACAAAGGCACGCATATTGGGAAAGTGATGTTGGATTTCACTTTGCTCAATCAATAAGGAGAAACACCATGAAACTTTCCATTCTCAATCTTGCCCCCGTTCGTGAAGGGCAAACTTATTTGCAAGCGGTCGATTCGATGGTGAATCTTGCAAAACACGCGGAGCGCATTGGCATTGAGCGCTATTGGATTGCTGAGCATCATAATATGAAAAATTTGGTGAGTTCAGCGACCGCACTTTTAATTCAGCATACGCTAGCCAATACGAAGACCTTGCGCGTTGGCTCGGGCGGCGTGATGTTACCGAATCATTCGCCTTATGTGGTGGCCGAGCAATATGGCACACTGGAGACGCTTTATCCAAACCGTGTTGAACTCGGTTTAGGGCGTGCGCCAGGAACTGATATGCAAACGGCTGCAGCACTTCGTCGTGGACGAAACAGTCTGGATTTCCCTGCGGAAATTGCGGAACTTCGCGGTTACTTTAAAGATTCTAACCCTGTTTCTGCATATCCTTCTGCCGGCTTGAATATACCGTTTTATATTTTAGGATCTAGCACTGAAAGTGCCTATCTTGCGGCAGAACTTGGCTTGCCTTATGCCTTTGCTTCACACTTTGCGCCACGTATGATGGAAATGGCAGTGGAGATTTACCGCAAAAACTTCAAACCTTCTACCTATCTTGCTGAACCTTATGTCATCTTAGGTGTGAACGCGATTGTTGCAGAAACCGATAACGAAGCGAGACAACTCGCGACGACGCAAACACTATTTTTCTTAAATATAGTGACTAATGCGCAACAAAATTTACAACCACCGATGGCGTCAGAAGAAGACGTTTGGAAAGCCCAAATGCATGCCCAAAAGAAACCACACTTTGGCCCAGTCGATTTTGAGGAAATCCCGATTTACAATCAAGAGCGTGCTGTGGTGGAACAAATGACTGCTTGTTCGCTTATCGGTAGTCCTGAAAGTGTGGAATTTCAACTCAAGCAACTGCGTGAACGGGTACATTTTGATGAAATTATGGCGGTGAGCTATATATTTGATGAACAAAAACAAGCCCAATCTTATACGATGTTAAAATCGATTGTGGATAAACAATAGCGAGACAAAAATGAAAAGTGCGGTAAATTTCACCGCACTTTAAATCAAAAAATATTAATAAGCCGTTTCTATCGGTAAACCAGCTTTTACCCAACCATCAAATCCACCAATGACACTAAACACATTTTCATAGCCTTGTTCAACGAGGAAAGTCGCTACATTTTGGCTGCTTATGCCATGATAACAACTCACAATAATCGGGGAGTCAAAATCCACCAGTTCTTCAAATTGTAAAAAGCTTTGGTTAGTTAAATGAAACGCCCCTTTCGCATGGGAATAGGTAAAACGTTGAGGGTCCCGAACATCAGCAAGCATGGCGCCATTTTGCACCATTTCCCAAGCTTGCTCTGGAGTAATTTCTTTAAACGACATGGTTTGTTCCTTTTGCGCGCTGTTTATACACGCCATCAAAAATAATCAGGCTCATCGCCAATACTAAACAAATGAATAACGGATAGCTGTCCGCATCCATTTCCTCTCCAATTAAAAATGAAATAATCACCATCAAAATGGTTTCAACATAGCCTAGAAGGCCAAGTAAATTCATTGGCAGCATATTGCTGGCGATCACGTAAGCAATCAATGCAGAGCCACTAATGAGCCCGAGCAATACCAATAATCCCCAAATATTAGGATTCGATTCCTGCACAGTAGCAAAATCGGTTTGAAGGGCAAAGTAAACGCTAACTGGCAATAATGCGATCATTTCTAAGCAAAAGGCACCAAGATCGGTATTTTTTAAGGCTTTTCGTATCGAGAAATAGGTGGTGTAACCCACACAGATAACAATGGCCTCCCAAGATAATCCGCCTTTTAAAACGATGTTAGAAATCACTCCGACCGCCGCAATTACCACAGCTATAAATTTCAATGTTGAAATTCGCTCTTTAAAAATGATCCGCCCCGCAGCCACCATCACAATTGGTAACAATAAATAACCAAAAGAAACACTTAAGGAGCTGCCATTATTAGGTGCCCATAAAAAGAGCCACATTTGATACCCCATTAATGCGCCACAAATAATATAGGAAAGGGCAAAGAGCGGTCTATTTTTAATGCGTTTTAAATGCTCAACCAAAGCTTGTTTTTGTTTAAACATGACGACGGAAAGGGCAACGAAAGGGAATGTAAACAGCATTCGATAGCCGAAAATATCCGTGCCACTGAGCGGTTTCAGTAGCGTGGAAAAATAATACATATAGCCAAATAAAAGCGAGGCTAAAAGTGAAATAAGTATGCCCCTTAACATAATAAATCCTTAGGTTAATTCTGCTTATTATTTTAGTCTAACATCTCCCAAAATGCACGAATTAGGGGATTCGCTAAATTTCTTTTTTGCACACAAACCCCTAAATCAAACGCCTCAACAGGATTGTCTAAATTTAAACGAGACACGTCTTTTGACATCGGGTTATTATCAATCACCACATCCGGCAACATTGCTAGTCCAAAACCGAGCGCCACCATTGGTACGATTCCTTCATGACCTGCTACGGTGGCATAAATTTTGGGATGTTTAATGTGTTTGCTACGTAGCCATTGTTCGATACGCTGCCGTGCCATTCCATCTAACGGCAAAATAAAAGGCATCTGTTGCCAATCAATGGGGTCTTCCTGTAATAATTGTGTCGCTAAACAAGCGACTCGAGGGGCAATTAATGAAAGGGAAATATCATCAATCTTATAAAACTCCAATCCTGTCGGCAGATTATTCGGTTTCCCCGCCAAAGCGAGATCTACTTGCTCCGATTGAATGAATTGCACCGCAGAAGCTGGGTCACCCGTTGTCAGTTGGATTTCAACTTTCGGATAACGAGAACGAAATTTGGCTAACACCTGTGGCAAATGACTATATGAAGCGGTAACTGAACAAAATAAGCGTAACTCTCCGCTTAATTCCGCTGAATTATCTCGCAGTTGGCGCTTAAACTGCTGCCAGTTTTGCCATTCTGTTTTCGCAAATTGCAGAAATTTCTCGCCTTGTTCGGTTAAGCGCACTTGGCGATTATCACGAATAAATAAAGGTTGTTCTAATTCCTCTTCCATGCGTTGAATTTGGCGTGAAAGCGTAGACGGTGACATATGATTTTGCGTAGCGGTTTTAGCAAAATTTTGTGTATCAGCAAGATGAAGAAATATTTGAAGGTCTTGAAAGTTCATATGTACCGTTAAAAGCAAATGACATTGCAAAAATTGCAACACTAAGTGCAAATAATATCACTTTACGCAACAACTAAAAACCTTATAATCCACTTCACAACAAAAAACTATATTCAAACACAACCTCATACACATTAATCAACATCATAGAAAGGATGAAAAATGGCTAACTATTTTAACACATTAAATTTACGCGAAAAATTAGACCAATTAGGTCGTTGTCGTTTTATGGATCGCAGCGAATTTGCTGACGGTTGCAACTACTTAAAAGGCAAAAAAATCGTTATCGTAGGTTGTGGTGCGCAAGGTTTAAACCAAGGTTTAAATATGCGTGACTCTGGCTTAGACATTTCTTATGCATTACGCCCTGAAGCGATTGCAGAAAAACGTGCATCATTCCAACGTGCAACCGAAAACGGTTTTAAAGTGGGAACTTACCAAGAATTAATTCCAACCGCAGACTTAGTAATCAACTTAACACCAGATAAACAACACTCTAAAGTGGTAGCTGATGTAATGCCATTAATGAAAAAAGATTCTGCATTTGGTTACTCACACGGTTTCAATATCGTTGAAGTAGGTGAGCAAATCCGTGAAGACATTACTGTGGTGATGAGTGCACCAAAATGTCCAGGTACTGAAGTACGTGAAGAATACAAACGTGGTTTTGGTGTGCCAACATTAATCGCAGTTCACCCAGCAAATGACCCACGTGGTGAAGGCATGGCAATTGCGAAAGCATGGGCTGCTGCAACCGGTGGTGACCGTGCGGGCGTATTAGAATCTTCATTCGTCGCAGAAGTAAAATCTGACTTAATGGGTGAACAAACCATTCTTTGCGGTATGTTACAAGCGGGTTCGATCGTATGTTACGACAAACTTGTTGCAGATGGTAAAGATCCAGCATACGCAGGCAAATTGATCCAATACGGCTGGGAAACCATTACTGAAGCATTAAAACAAGGCGGTATCACATTAATGATGGATCGCTTATCAAACAGCGCAAAATTACGTGCATTTGAACTTGCTGAACAAATCAAAGAAAGCCTTGGTTTCTTATATTACAAACACATGGATGACATCATCAGCGGTCACTTCTCTGCGACTATGATGGCAGACTGGGCGAACGGTGATAAAGACTTATTCGCATGGCGTGAAGCAACAGGCAAAACTGCCTTTGAAAATGCACCAAAAGCAGACGGCATCAAAATTTCTGAACAAGAATACTTTGATAACGGCGTGTTAATGGTTGCAATGGTGAAAGCTGGTGTTGAATTAGCCTTTGATGCAATGGTGGCAAGCGGTATCTATGAAGAATCTGCTTACTATGAATCACTTCACGAATTGCCGTTAATCGCTAACACTATCGCGCGTAAACGCTTATACGAAATGAACGTGGTTATTTCTGATACTGCAGAATATGGTAACTACTTATTCTCTAACGTAGCAACCCCAATTCTTGCTAAAGAAATCATCCCAACCTTACAAAAAGGTGACTTAGGTGAACCAACACCAGCGGTCGCTATCGATAACATCACCTTACGCGATGTAAACGATGCAATCCGTAACCACCCGGTTGAATTAATCGGTCAAGAGTTACGTGGCTACATGACAGATATGAAACGTATCGCTGTTGCAGGTTAATCATTAAATCGTTAAAATTTAAGCCAGCTTATTCAATAAGTTGGCTTTTTTTATAATCCAAAGGAATTAATATGAAAAACAACAAAATTTTTAACCGCACTTTTAAAGTGAGTTTGGTGGCTATGGCCTTAGGATTAGTTAATTCGGCATGGGCAACAGATCTCACTTGCTCAAACTCAACAGGATGTCAGTATTCCTGGGGGGCATCACCTAACTTTTGGACTTTCAACAAAAACCAACAAACATCAATTAGTGATGCAATTAATGTAACTATTACTCGAGGAAACTACCAAAATATCGCTAAAACCGATGTTGGAACTAGCACACATGGAGGAAAACCACTAGCCTCTAGCGATTCACTATTTGGTATTTTTGACCTTACTGATCGAAATAATCGCATTACTCTTAAATCTGGTGTAAATGCCACACTTAAAGAAGACTACCCTTCAAGTTCACTTTTAGATATATCAGGGGCAGTTGCTACTTTAGAAAAAGGCTCAAAACTCATTGTTGAGAAAAATTACGCACAAATTCACAATATAACTGATGCTTATGGTGATTCAAGTGGCAACGCAGCGATTGAATCTCGTGATGGCAAAATTAATACACAAGCTGATATTGAAATAAATAACGATGGTTCTAGTGCAATTGAATCTCAAAAGACCTCAGTTATCAATTCATCCAATCATAGTATCAAGATGAATGGAAAGAATGATATTGCCTACGCATTATATGGTGCAGAAGATATAGCAAATATCAGTAATGTACAAATTACTGGAAATCAAGATATGCAATTTGCTTTTGACATCGGTACAGATGATGAGAATGCGACTCAAACGGTTATAGCTAATAGTTTAAATGTAACTCTTAACAATAAAAGTGGTTTATTCACCACATCAGATAGCGGATCGCAAACAATAACACTAACAAATTCAGAAAGTAATACAGGTTATGGTTTACTCGCATTCCCATTGGGCGAGAAGCAGTTAGTTAAAATTAATTTAGAAAATACAACATTAAATGCTACTCAAGCATTAATCTCACTTAATGATAAAAACTTCCCTATTGAAGCAGAAGAAGGCGGTGATGCTTTAGATCCCAAAGCTGCAGATGTCTATCATCTAAACCTTACAGCGAGTAAGAATTCAAAACTAACTGGTGCAATTCTTGAAAATCCAGATTCGCCAGTTAAGAATGAAATCAATTTATCTATGTCTAATAGCCAATGGAGCTTCAATAAATCAAGCACATTGAATAACCTAGATGCTAACAGTTCTGAGATTACATTTACTCCGACTTCTGAATACAAGACATTAACAATTAAAGATAACCTCACAGGTTCTAGCACATTTAACCTCAATACGAATATCGCTGAAAACAAAAGCGATAAAATCGTTGTTAAAGGCACTGCTGAAGGTAATCATAAAATTGGTGTAACTAACCAAGGCGCGAATGTTGCTAACGGAAAAGTGACACTTGTCGAAACCAATGGTGGTAACGCTGCATTTAGCTTAACGAACCAGAATAATCGTGTAGATTTAGGGGCTTACCAATATTTCCTCACAAAAGAAGGAAATAATTGGGTATTAGCGAATTCTAAAAATGCGGTCACCCCAACTTCACCTGTTGCACCCGTTACACCAAGCAAACCTGTGGTGACGCCAAGTAATCCAGTAGTACCACCTGCAGCTCCAGTTCTACCAAGTACACCATTACTTTCTGACTTAGCGAATGCACAAGTTTCTCTTCGCCAATCACAATTGCTTTTAGTGGAAGATGATTTAAGTGGCATCCATCAACGTCTAGGCGAAGTGAAAAACGGTGAAAAAGGTAATGTATGGGTTCGCAATGTGAATTCTCGCCAAAAATTAGCCGCACTTTCTACTGGAGAAAGTGAAACTTCTGGTTTCAAACAAAATGTACATAGTGTACAAGTGGGCGCTGATGCAGCAGTGACGGATAACTTACGCCTTGGTGGATTTGTTGGTCGTAGCCAAGCTAACGTTGATTTCAATGGTGATTACGGTGATGGCAAAGTAAGAAGCAACAGCGTAGGCTTATATGCAGCTTACCTTGCAGATAACGGTATTTATGTTGATAACATTGTGAAATACAGCCGTTTACACGCTAACTCAGATCACACTGAAAAACGTCATTACAACGCTTATACTATTTCGAGTGAGTTAGGCAAACGCTTTAGCCTTGCGAGCGATTGGACAATCACACCGCAAGCACAATTAGCGTGGACACATATTTCATCACAAGAGAATGAAGATAGCTTATCGTCTGTCTATTCCCGTATTGGTGTTCGTGTGGCGAAAGACTTTGCATTAAGTAATGGTTGGAATTTACAGCCTTATGCAGAAGTCAATGCAATTACCAGCAAAAACCGTAGCAGCAAAATTCATTACGCAAACAGCGCACTTGATGTTGCAAGTAGCCGTGGACGTTTTGAAAGTGCGGTCGGTTTAAATGCTGGATTTGCAAATCATCGTTTTGGTTTAGAAGTAAGCCGTGCTGACGGTAAAAACTTCGACAAACCTTATGCAATTCAAGCAGTTTATCGCTATCAGTGGTAATATAAGAGGGCGGGTTAAAATCCGCCCTTTTTCTCTTTTTTATTCAATAAATAATATGTCGAAATCTTTCCCTTCTCGCTCATTTACAACCAAACGAACGGCAAAACCTACTCGTTCATTTAAGACTAAAGCGAAGCCGCTCACACTAGAACAGACCATTGTTGTTTTATTTAACAAACCTTTTGATGTACTGACACAATTCATCGATGAAAATGGCCGCGCTACGTTAAAAGATTTTATTACTATTCCTAATGTGTACGCGGCAGGTCGATTAGATCGTGATAGTGAAGGGTTGCTGATTTTAACGAATAATGGTGAAGTGCAACATCGTTTGGCCGATCCAAAGTTTAAAACGGAAAAAACGTATTTTGTGCAAGTGGAAGGTATTCCTGAAGAGGCTGACTTAGACAAGCTTCGTCAAGGTGTTGAATTGAAAGATGGGATGACGAAGCCAGCAAAAGTGCGGTTGATTTCAGAACCGGATTTTCTTTGGCCTCGCAATCCACCTATTCGTGAACGTCAAAGTATTCCAACGAGCTGGCTGGAGATCAAAATTAGTGAAGGGCGTAATCGACAAGTGCGTCGAATGACGGCACATATCGGCTTTCCTACATTGCGTCTCATCCGTTATCAAATGAGTCATTTAACGCTTGATGGATTAAGCAACGGTGAATATCGCTGTTTGAATGAAGAAGAAATGCGTGCGTTATTCACACAACTTCATTTAAATAACGCACGTTAAGATTAGAAACGTTGAGCAGGTTGTGCGTTTTCAACTTGCACGAAAAAGCCTTTATCATTCAAGATAATGCTGTAATCGGTAACATATTTAACACCGTTGGTTTCCACTATCGCATTACAGCTGCGAATGCCTTGTTGTGGATAAGATTGCGTTTCACGGGCTTGCGAGATTTGTTTCACTGTCATTTGGGTGTTAGTGGCTGCTCCTTGTTTTTTGAAGGCATCAGATAATACCGCAAAAACTTTTGAATCATTACATCTTGGTACGACGACGGATTTTGTCACCATACTCGCTGTTTTTTGTGCGACAGCATCTACTTTCTTTTCACTCACTTTTTCAACAGCTTTGGGTTCCGCTTTCTTCACTTCGGTTTTAACCACTGGTGTTTTTTTAGCAATCACTTTTTCAGGTTTAGCTGATTCTTTAACTGCACTTTGTTTGCTTTTCGCTACCGTCTTTTTGTCTTTTACTTCGGTTTGCTTCGTTTTTTCTACTGGCTGTTTGCCTTTCGTTTTTGTCGGCTCTGTTTTGGCGGCTTTATTTGTCGTTTTATTTTTTATTTTTTCTTTTTTCGTTACCGCTTTTTTCGCTTCGACAATTTTAGCTGGCTTTTTCGCTTCTGCTTTTTTGGCATCTGCTTGCTTTTTCGCTGTTTTAGCTACGGTTTTAGGCGTAGTGGCTTTCTTGGCTTCCACTTTTTTAACTGCCGTTTTCACTGACTTGGTTTGAGTTGATTTTGCCGTATGATTTGGCGATGCTGCAAAGGCCAAAACAGGTAACAAGGCAAAAATCACCGCGAGTAATTTTTTCATCCGTTCTTCTCCTTAAACAAAAAGTGCGGTCAAAATTAACCGCACTTTGAAATTTATTTATAAATTAAAGATAGTAGTGTTCTACGTAGTTTAATTTATCGTCAAGTTTTAACACTAACGGTTGACCGGTTGGGATTTCAAAATCCATGATTTCCGCATCAGAAATACCGATGATGTGTTTTGCTAATGCACGAAGTGAGTTACCGTGCGCCACCACTAAAACACGTTTACCAGAAAGCATTGCTGGTGCAATTTGATCTTCCCAGAATGGTAATGCGCGTTCTAAGGTTAATTTTAAGTTTTCTGCGTTTGGTACAACATCAGATGGGATGTTTGCATAACGACGGTCGTTATGTGCAGAGTTTGGATCTTTCGGATCTAAATCTGGAGGAGAAATGTCATAAGAACGACGCCAGATATGAACTTGTTCGTCACCGTATTGTTCTGCGGTTGCTTTTTTATCTAAGCCTTGTAATGCACCGTAGTGACGCTCATTTAAACGCCAGTTTTTCACTTGAGGAATCCATAATTGGTGAGATTCTTCTAACACGATGTTACAGGTTTTGATTGCACGAGTTAAAACAGAGGTGAAGGCGATATCAAATTCATAGCCTTTCTCGAACAATTTTTTACCCGCTGCTTTTGCTTCTTCTACGCCGCGCTCGGTTAAATTCACATCACGCCAACCGGTGAATAAATTTTTTGCGTTCCACTCACTGAAACCGTGACGAATGAATACTAATTCCATAAGGATCTCCTAAGTATTAATAAAAAAATGAATGGCTCTGTTATAGCAAAAAATTGTTATGTTTAAAAGTAAAAAGGCGGCATTTACTGATCTTTCGCAAAAAATCGCCTGTAAACTTTTAGCCACTCAAAAATAATGCTAGTATTTAAGCTTTATTCGTCCCTTAATTTCTCTCAAGTTTAGATGTATGCAGCAAAGCAATCGTAGAAAAAAAATCTTATCAAAACTGACCGCACTTTTTGCTTGTGGTCTGCTTGGCTTTTCATCTTTCGCGCAAGGCAACGATCTCAATCAAATTCAAAAACAAATTAAACAACAAGAGTCTAAGATCGCCGAGCAAAAACGTGCACAAGCTAAACTCCAAGCCAGTCTTAAAGATCAAGAAAGCAAAATTAATAGCGTTGTCGGTGAATTACGTGAAACAGAATTAAGTTTGCAAGAAATCCGCAAGCAAATGGCAGAAACCGAAAAGCAAATCAAGCAATTAGAAAAGCAAGAGCGCGTGCAAAAAGTGAAGCTCGCACAACAAATAGATGCCATTTATCGCTCAGGTGTAAATCCTTCTACCTTGGAAAGAATGCTTTCAGAAGATGCGAAAAAAGCGGAACGCATGAAAGTGTATTATCAGCATTTAAACCAAGTTCGCATTGATATGATTAACAATCTGAAAGCGACACAAGAGAATTTAGCGAAACAACGCGAAGCGATTTCAGGGCAACAAAAAAATCATCGCAATCAGCTTTCTACGCAAAAGAAACAGCAGCAAGAATTACAAAAAGCACAACAAGAACGTCAATCTACGTTAAATGAACTCAACAAAAACTTAACGAAAGATCAAAATAAGCTGGAGACGTTGAAAGCGAATGAGAATGCCCTTCGCCAAGAAATTCAACGTGCAGAAC
Organism: uncultured Haemophilus sp.; assembly: GCA_963517645.1. Classification (GTDB taxonomy): domain Bacteria; phylum Pseudomonadota; class Gammaproteobacteria; order Enterobacterales; family Pasteurellaceae; genus Haemophilus_D. Next base: position 25,978 of record CAUQGU010000004.1, read on the forward strand.
AAGCCGCTCGCCAACAAGAACAACGTGAGCGTGAAGCTCTTGCTCAGAAAAAACAAGAGGAAGAAAAACGGACCTCAAAACCTTATCAACCAACCGATCAAGAGCGTAAGTTGATTAATAGCACCAGTGGTTTAGGTACGGCAGCTCGTCAATACAGTCGCCCGGTTTCCGGCCCGACGTTGTATTCCTTTGGTTCAATCCAAGCGGGTGAAGTGCGCTGGAAAGGTATGGTTATCGGTGCACCAACGGGTACAGCGGTAAAAGCTATTGCAAATGGTCGTGTTATTCTAGCGGGTCATCTTAACGGCTATGGTTATATGGTGATTGTGAAACACGGCGATAGCGACTTGAGTTTATATGGTTTCAACCAAGCCGTGTTTGTAAAACAAGGTCAGATTGTATCTGCGGGGCAAACCATCGCACAAGTAGGTAATACGGGTGAGCTCTCAAAATCGGCGCTTTACTTTGGTATCAGCCGTAAAGGAGTGCCTGTAAATCCAGCTGGGTGGATTAAATAATGGTGGCATTCTTTCAAAGTGCAGTCAAAAATACGATCATTTTTTCAACCGCACTTTTCTCTGCGTTTACTTTTGCACAAGGTAAACTGGCTATTGTAATTGATGACATTGGCTATCATCCGAAAGAAGATGCCGAAGTTTTAGCCATGCCAAAAGAAGTCTCCGTTGCGATTATTCCAGCCGCGCCCTATGCCAAAATTCGCAATCAAGAAGCGAAAGCACAAAATCACGATATTCTCATTCATATGCCGATGCAGCCTGTCAGCAATATTAAAATTGAAGAAGGTGGTTTGACTTTAGGCTTGTCCGAAGCGCAAGTGAATGAGCGAGTGAAAAAAGCTAAATCTATTGTGCCAAATGCCATCGGAATGAATAATCATATGGGCAGTGCAGCCACAGCTGATGCGACATTAATGACCTATTTAATGACCGCACTTCGTGAGCAGCATTTATTCTTTTTAGATAGCCGCACCATTGGAAAATCAGTCGCGGGCAAAATAGCAAAAGAACAAGGCGTACGTGTATTAGATCGCCATGTGTTTTTAGATGACAGTGATAATTTGGCAGATGTTCAACGCCAATTTCAAAGTGCGATTCAATATGCGCGTAAACATGGCACCGCCATTGCTATTGGACACCCTCGTCCAAATACCGTAGCCGTATTAAAATCAGGAATCAAAAATTTACCCGATGATATTCAATTAGTCGGCATGGGAAGCTTGTGGCGAAATGAAAAAATCTTGCCACCTAAACCATTTATCTTAATTTTTAATGATATTCCTGCGCCAACTTCAGTCGCGCCGTTTGAGCCAATCCCTTTATTACGGGGCGTGCCAAGATAACAAAAAGAGCGGTTAAAAAACCGCTCTTTTTTATCGTTTGAAATTTACCTATCGACCATTTCGCTCAAAGAACAAGACGGTTGCTGCAACGCGTGAGTGAACGTTAAGTTTACGAAGTAAGTTACGAATGTGCACTTTAACCGTTTCTTCAGAAATGAAAAGTTGGCCCGCAATTTGTTTATTAGATAAACCTGTTGCGATTAAACGTAATACATCCATTTCACGATCGGTGAGTGAATCCATTGGATCAACAGTATGTTTGCGTTCTAAAAGAAGATTTTTAATAGAATCACTTAAAATCACTTCACCTTGTGCAATACGTTTAATTTGCTCAAGTAGCACATCTGGCTCAGTATCTTTCAATAAATAGCCATCAGCCCCCGCATCGATGAGAGTGAAAATATCATTTTTCGCATCAGACACAGTTAAGATCAAAATTCGTGCATCAACACCTTCTGCACGCAAGCCTTTAAGGGTATCCAAACCAGAAAGACCTTTCATATTCAGATCTAAAATGATTAAATCCGGGGATTCTTGAATCGCAATGGAAATACCTTCTGTACCGCTTCCTACATCGGCAACGACTTCAAAATTCTCTTCTAATTCAACTAATTGTTTGATACCACGACGCATTAATGGATGGTCGTCGATAATTAATACTTTTAACTTTTCTTGCATAATTTTCTCCAAGAGATGAGAGGACGCACATTCTATCGCCTGAAGGCGAAAACGTCCACAGCCTTAGATTATTTCTCAATAGATTTTCGAACGAAGGATTCTATCGGGATTTTGCCTATCTTCCAATGCATAATTTGCAGATAAATTTGATTTACCTCAAACAATGCTTGTTTTGATTGAGCTATTCGCAAGTCCTTTTGCTTTTAAATTTGAACGGCATAATACGCATGCCACTTTCTGTCGAGTACAATTGATAAAATTGCGGGTAATTAAAATTCCGTTGCACCATTTTATACGGATTTTCACAATCATTTGAGCCAAGCGATTGATAAATACGATTTATTTCGCGTACTTTATCATCTTTCGAACCTTCACATTGACGATAAATTTCGAGACGGTTCTTCTCATCTAACAAATAAACGTTAAAGCTATTATCGGCATTATCTTCAAAGAAGAATTGTAAAAAACCTTCACTGGCAAACAAATCAATTTCAGGTGGATACCGACGTGCTTCTGGGATAATCTCTTTCTCTTCCAACTGAGTTGGTAAAACGTCTTCAAAATTGACCGCACTTTCTTTTCCACCATCAATAGGTTGCAAACTGATCCCTTTTTCTTCAAAGAAGAATTGCCAGTTTTTCCCTGCCACACGTAAACGGGAGTGCGTTGTTGGGCGACTGTCGCCTAATTGAATACTGATACAACGGTTTACCAGTACGCTCACTAAGTTTCGCAATGTGCGGTTGTAGTGTTTACTGTAACAGAAAACCTGTATAGAACGAGGCTGATTCACACCTTGATCAATTTTATTAGAAAGCACTTTTAAGGCAAGCAAAATCGCATTTTGCCCTTCAAAATGTAAAGTTCGAATTTCATTCCACACATTACGGTAAGTAAAATCAATGCTGCCGACCAAACTCTGTTCTAACTGACCAAAACTAAATAAATCACTTGGTGAAATATTGGATTTAAGTTCTTCGACTTGGGCTGTTGGGTCATTCACTAAGTTCACTGCAATAAATAGATCGCGAATTTCACATTGGGACGAAAGTGCCTCATTTGTTGGCGCTTGACCATTTGTATGCGGGAAAAACAACCGTAAATCGGCGACAAAATTACGTAAAGTGAGTTGGTCGATATTTTGACTGATTAAGTGCAAATGAGTTTCAGCGGTCAACAAGCGATTAAAATAAGCCCATGCGACTACTTTATTTAAACTTTCACCGTATTCAATCACACGTTCTTTCGAGAACATCATATGATGTGGTGGCTGATTCACCATATACCACCCATCCTTAAAATTCTTATTGCCGCGAACTTCGATAAATGTGAGGTGATCTTCCGCTAAATTATGCGAAATCTGTGGATTCAGTAGTGTGATTTTACCGGGTAATTCTTCAAAAGCAGTATAAAGTTTGCGAGAAAGCACCGTAATATCTTGCGGAATCACGCTAGAATTAATTTTGTGTTTACGTGCAAAATCCACCAGATTTCGATAACTCATCATCAAGAAATTCACTAAATTATTGTGACTTTCTTTCACACGTTTGATTTTCCAATTTGGACGCTGATCCAATTCTTCAATGCGCTCTTTTGACCAGCCCCATTCTTGAGCCATCATTTTCATATAAGAAATACGCCAGTTTGATGCGTGATATAACGCAAAGTCTTCTGTGGCTTTCACATAAAAACAAGAACGTATGAAATCAAGACGCTTAAATTCTGAATGTGCGGTCAAATATTGACTAATTCTCTCTAGAATCGCGATATAAGGGTCAAAATGATGTGCAGCGGTACTACGACCGGAAAGTAAATCTTCTTTAAATTGACGAGCAATTAAATGGGCATTTGGGTATTCTTGGGCATAGGTTTCCAACAATAAGATTTTCATCACCGATTTATACGGTGAATCAATACCTTTATAAAGTTGCCATAAGCTCGCACCAAAATATTCACTGGCTGAGAATTGCCCTAATCCACCAAAATCAACCCAATCATTTAAATTAAGCTCACCAGCTGCAACTAAACGAGCAACTTCGGCCTCATATTGTTTTTCATCTTCCACCCACAAGTGGAGCCACAATAATGGCTTGCCAGCAAGACGTACAGCGGAGCGATAAAATTCTTCCAACAGCAACATATATTGAGCTGAACCGCTGTTCTCTTTGGTTAATGGATCGGAATAACGCTCATTACGGAAGCGTTTTTGCGTCATCAAATAAAAATGCATTTCCACATGAAATGTGGATGCCCATTGGCTGATTTTCTTCGTTTTTTCTGCTAAGCGCTGCTGTTCTTGTTCAGATAAATCATCTTGATGGCAGATCCAAATATCCAAATCAGAAGCTGAAGTTTGGCTAATGGAGCCAAAACTGCCCATCACATAAATACCTAAGATCTGCGCAAAAACAGCATCAGAATTGACCGCACTTTGCACGGCTTCGATAAGTTCGGGATGTTCTTTTGAGAGAAAATTTTGCTGATAATTTGAAAAAGTAAAATCAGCAATGCCTGCCGGGGCATCTTTCACATAACCCGGCAGAGCAGGATGATTAAGATGCAACAACAGCGGCACTAAAGAGACGATGTGTCGGAATGCATCACCTGAGCCCAATAATGCACGATCAAAACGACGTTTATCTAGAGTTTCGATACATTTTCGGGCTTGAGTGAGATCGTATTTCAAGGCTTCCTACCTATGACCATATAACTGATATTACTGTACCACTTAGCTCATCAGAAATCAAAAATTTAAATGATCTGACTTTTTGCCCTAAAAATGGTAGCATAGGTCACATTTTCATTAAAAATCAGCGGTATTTATGGCAGTACTTAAAACCTTAAAAATTGCGACCCGTCAAAGCCCTTTAGCCCTTTGGCAAGCTAATTTTGTGAAAGATCAATTAGAAAAATTTCACCCAACACTTTCTGTTGAATTAGTTCCTATGGTAACAAAAGGCGATGTAATCTTAGATTCACCTTTAGCTAAAATTGGTGGAAAAGGCTTATTTGTTAAAGAGTTAGAAAACGCTTTGCTTGAAAAACGTGCTGATATTGCCGTCCATTCAATGAAAGATGTGCCAATGGAATTTCCAGAAGGTTTAGGGTTAAGTGTGATCTGTAAACGTGAGGATCCACGTGATGCTTTCGTGTCTAATACATACCGTTCATTAGATGAATTGCCACAAGGCGCTATTGTCGGAACATCAAGCTTACGTCGTCAATGCCAATTAAAACAATTACGCCCTGATTTTGATATCCGTTCCTTACGTGGCAATGTGGGAACCCGATTAAGTAAATTAGACAATGGCGAATACGATGCCATTATTTTAGCCTCAGCTGGCTTAATTCGTTTAGGGCTAGCGGAACGTATTGCCTCATTCATTGAAGTAGAACAATCTTTACCGGCTGCCGGACAAGGCGCGGTAGGCATTGAGTGCCGTGTTGATGATGAAGAAGTAAAAGCATTACTTGCGCCACTTTCAGATGCCACTACGACAACTTGTGTTTTGGCTGAGCGTGCAATGAATACTCGCTTACAAGGTGGCTGCCAAGTGCCAATCGGAGGCTATGCCATTGAGCAAAATGGCGAAATTTTCTTGCGTGCACTCGTCGGCGAAACCGATGGTTCCGCGATTATTCGTGCAGAAGGTAAAAGTGCGGTTGAAAACGCCGAAGCATTAGGCGTGAGCATTGCAGAACAACTTCTAGCACAAGGCGCAGATAAGATTCTGGCGAAGATTTATTCAGCATAGGAAATTACCATGGCCGTACTAGTCACTCGCCCCGATGAACGAGGAAAAGCCCTCGTTGACCAGCTAAATCAAGCCGGTGTAGTTGCCTTGCATTTGCCTTTGCTTTCTATTGAAGCGGGTGCTGAGTTGGCACAATTACCGACAAAACTTAATCAGCTAAAAAGCGGTGATTATGTGTTTTTGGTATCCCAAAGTGCGGTCGATTTTGCGGATAAAACCCTGAAAGATATTGGCTTTAACTGGCGTCAAGATTTACAATACTTTACAGTTGGACATAGAACGGCACAGCATTTTTCCTGTCAAACTGAATGCACTGTTCGTTATCCAATTGCATCAGAAAATACCGAAGGTGTGCTAAATTTACCGCAAATGACAGAATTAACAGATAAAAACTTGTTAATTTTACGTGGCAACGGCGGACGAGAATTACTACGCGAACAAGCCGCATTACGTGGTGCAACCGTTGATACTATTGAATGTTACCAACGCACACCGATTAGTTATAATAACGAAGAGCAAACCAGTATTTGTATTCGTTCTGGTGTACAAACCCTTGTGGTCACGAGCCTTGAAATTTTACAGGCGTTAATCGAATTTGTGCCTGAAAATGAACAAAATTGGCTAAAAAATTGCTGTTTAGTCACGGTAAGTCAACGCATTGCTGATGTTGCAATACAACAAGGTTGGCATAATGTGATGGTTTCCGCGGGTGCGGACAATCAAAGTTTACTTAATACCTTACTTAATGAAGTAACTCCCCTTTCTCACTAAGGAAAAGATATGGCGAAAGAGAAATTAACCCCTGAAACGACAGATGAAATCCAAGCAACAGATGCGATGGAAATTCAAACTGAAGATCGCGAGCCTGTTGCGCCACGTACACAAACCGTTGTGAAGAAAAGTGGTACTGGATTAAGTTTATTGGCTATTCTCATTGCACTTGGCGTGGGTGGTGCAGGTTATTATTTTGGCCAACAACAAGTAGATCAATTCCAACAAAAATTGACCGCACTTAAAGCTCAAATCAATAATAAACCTGTGACTTCAGTATCGACTCAAGACGTAAAATTTGATACCACACAACTTACTCAATTAGAGTCAGCAAATAAAGCAACGCAAGACAAAATTGCCCAAGTAGAAGAGCTAATCAATGCTAAATCACATGAGTTAGTTGGCTTACAATCACAAATTAATAAAGTAAGCGCTCAAGCTAATGCTCAACAACCTACTGATTGGTTATTCTCAGAAGCAGATTTCTTGCTCAACAATGCATTGCGTAAATTAGTGTTAGATAATGATGTGGATACAGCGGTTTCACTCTTAAAACTAGCCGATGAAACCCTTGCTAAAGTGAATAACTCACAATCTGCAGCTATTCGTAGTGCCATTAATCAAGATTTAAAACAACTTCTCTCTGTAGCTGGCGTGGATCAAAATTCTGTCATGCAAAAATTATCGCAATTAGCCAATACGGTTGATGAGTTACCTGTGTTAGATGTGAATTTCGGTGATGATCAAAATGCAACAAAATTATCAGATTCTCTGTCTGACTGGGCAGAAAATGCAGAAAAAAGTGCGACCTCATTCTTGAATCACTTTATCCGTATTTCACCGAAACATGGTGCGGATCGCAAAGAATTATTAGCGCCAAACCAAGATATCTACTTACGTGAAAACATTCGTTTACGCTTACAATTAGCGATTATGGCGGTACCTCGTCAGCAAAATGAACTTTATAAACAATCTTTAGAAGCCGTTGCATCTTGGATTCGTAGCTATTTTGATACCAATGCTGAAGTGACTCAAAGTTTCTTAAAATCAGTGGATGAATTATCTGAAGTATCCATCTATGTAGATGTACCAAGCCAATTACAAAGCTTAAGCATGCTTGATAAGTACTTGAATCGTACACCTTTAGATGTTCAAAAAGTGGAAATTGAAGCAGAAAAAGCAGTGGATAATTCACCAAGAAAAGAAGAAGTAAAACCAGCACCTGAAGCGAAAGCGGAAGAGCCAAAAGCGGAAGAAAAACCCGCTGAAGCACCAGCTGTACAACCGGCAACTGAACCCCAACAATAAGGATAGATAATGTTTAGAGTTCTCTTTTTAATGATCGCCTTACTTGCCGGATTGATTGCAGGGCCTTACCTCTCCGGTCAGCAAGGTTATGTCAGAGTTGAAACGGCAAACACCGTATATGAAATGTCACTCACCACATTAGTGATTCTCTTTGTGGTCACGCTTGCAGTGATTTATTCGTTAGAGTGGTTGGTTACCCGTTTCTTCCGTTTAAGTAACAATACCTATAACTGGTTCTCTCGCCGTAAACGTGTGAAAGCACAGCGTCAAACCCTTGAAGGCTTGATGAAAATGAATGAAGGCGATTATGCCAAAGCAGAAAAACTGATTGGTAAAAATGCGAAACATTCTGCAGAGCCAGTATTAAATCTGATTAAAGCGGCTGAAGCTGCACAGCAACGTGGTGATGAATTCAGCGCAAACCGTTATTTAATTGAAGCGACTGAACTTGCAGGTTCAGATAACCTGGTCGTCGAAATTGCTCGTACCCGTATTTTATTACAACAAAATAAATTACCGGCAGCGCGTAGTTCCGTCGATAGTTTGCTTGAGATGTCAGATCGCAACAAAGAAGTATTGAAACTTGCTGCTGAAATTTATAGCCGTTCTAAAGCTTACCAAGCTTTAGATGAAATCTTAGATTTAATCGAAGGCTCTGGATTATTCTCAGCTGAAGAATTTAAAGCGCTTCAACAAGAAACAGAAAATGGCTTGTTAGATGAGAAAATGAATGAAGAAGGCGTTGAAGGCTTGCTCGCATGGTGGGAAGCTCAGCCACGCCGTCGTCGCAATGATTTAGAATTAAAAACCGCTTTAATTCAACGCTTGATTGATTGCAACGACCATGAATCGGCTTATGAATTTACGCTTGAAATCATGAAAAAATTGGGTGATAACACCCCAATTAGCCCTGAGCTTTGCACGCAAATCACTCGTTTACAAGCAGAAGATAACAGCAAACTACTTAAGTTAGTAGAAAAACGTGCAAAACGTGCCGATGAAAGCCAACGTTGTTGTCTCAATCGTGCATTAGGCTATCTTTATGTTCGTAATAACGATTTTGTTAAAGCAGCAGAAGCATTTAAAGAAGTTACTGCTTGCCCAACTCAACTTCAACCAAATGATGTCATGATGGCATCTTATGTGTTCGAACAAGCTGGCGACAAAGAAGCAGCGGAAAAAATTCGTCAGGACAGTTTAAAATCAGCCATGTCTATTCAAGATAAACCTGCTGAAATACAAGATGAACCAAAAACAGACGAAGAACCAACCGCACTTATTGCAAAACGTGATTAAAATAAACAAAGGCGGGGCTGAATAAAGCCCCGTTTTTTTATGCCTAACCACCACTTATTTCATTTAAAACCCACTTGTTATTACATTTCATTATAAGTAATAAATTTCCATTCTTTTCTCAACGATTCAAAATTTTTTACTATATCGTTACGCAAACGATTAAATTATAAAAAATGAATTGGGATTATATTTTAAGTGTCACCCCACGTTTTATTCATGCCACGCTAATGACCCTTCATCTCGCCTTTTGGGGCATTTTATTGTCGCTAGTGATTGGTGTGATTTGTGCAGTGATTACCACCTACAAAGTCAAATCATTAACTTGGCTAGTAAAAAGCTATATCGAGCTTTCTCGTAATACGCCTTTATTGATTCAAGTATTTTTTCTCTATTTTGGGCTGTCTAAAATTGGCCTGAAATTAGATGGATTTACTTGCGGCATTATCGGCCTGGCATTTTTAGGTGGAAGCTATATGGCAGAAGCCTTTCGTGGTGGTCTGGAAGCGGTATCAAAAGGACAAATTGAATCAGCCTTAAGTATTGGTCTAACCCCTTTTCAAGCTTTTCGCTATGTGATTTTCCCACAAGCCTTTGCGATTGCCACACCTGCAATCGGAGCAAATTGCTTGTTCTTAATGAAAGAAACCTCTGTGATCAGTGCCGTTGCCGTCGCCGAACTCATGTTTGTAGCGAAAGAAGTCATCGGGCTCGATTACAAAACTAATGAAGCCTTATTTTTATTAGTGGTGTTTTATTTGATCATTCTATTACCGATGTCTCTTTTCATCAGTTATTTAGAACGCCGTACTCGGAGAGCAAAATATGGGGCTTGAGTTATTATTCCAAGGCAGCAACATTGAACGCTTGCTCAACGGTTTATGGGTGACGGCTGAAATTGCGTTCATTTCTGTCTTCTTCGCCTGTATTTTAGGTGTGATTTTTGGCGTAATCATGACAAGCAGAAATCCCATTATCAAAGCCATTTGCCGCTTTTATTTAGAATTTATACGTATCATTCCATTATTAGCGTTACTTTTTCTCGCGTATTTTGGTTTGGCAAAATGGTTTGATATTCACTTAGATGGCATTTCTGTATGTATTTTGGTGTTTATTTTCTGGGGAACGGCAGAAATGGGCGATTTAGTGCGTGGTGCATTAACTTCCATTGAAAAACATCAAGTGGAATCAGCCTACGCTTTAGGTTTAACGCCGTTTCAAACCTTTGTGTATATTTTACTTCCGCAAAGTTTAAAACGTGTGACACCAAGTGCTATTAACCTCTTTACCCGCATGGTAAAAACCAGTTCTTTGGCGATGTTAATCGGTGTAGTAGAAGTCATTAAAGTCGGTCAACAAATTATCGAGCATTCATTATTTAGTAATCAATCGGCGGCGCTTTGGATTTACGGTGTCATTTTCGGTTTATATTTTGTGATTTGTTACCCGCTATCCTTATTTTCCCGTTATTTAGAAACCCGTTGGGAAAGTTAATTTTTATTAGGAAAACACATGGCGTTATTAGAAATTAAAAACCTCGTCAAAGATTACGGTGATGTAGAAGCCCTCAAAGGCATCAATCTTTCTATAGAGAAAGGCGAAGTTGTCGTTATTTTAGGTCCATCGGGTTGTGGTAAAAGTACTTTTTTACGCTGCCTAAATGGACTAGAGGAAATAAAGAGTGGTCAGATTTTGCTGCAAAATGCAGGCGAATTAGGTAAAGACATTCCTTGGGTCAAAGCGCGTCAACGCATTGGGATGGTATTCCAAAGTTATGAACTCTTCGCTCATTTATCAGTGATTGACAATATTTTACTCGGCCCTTTAAAAGTACAAAAACGCGATCGTGCAGAAGCTGAAAAACAAGCCGATGAGTTACTTAAACGTGTAGGCCTATATGAGCGAAAAAATGCCTATCCACGTGAATTATCTGGTGGGCAAAAACAGCGAATTGCCATTGTACGTTCACTTTGCATGAACCCTGAAATTATTCTGTTTGATGAAGTGACTGCTGCCCTTGACCCTGAAATGGTACGTGAAGTACTTGATGTGATCTTAGGCCTCGCCAAAGACGGCATGACAATGCTTATCGTTACCCATGAAATGAACTTTGCCCGTCAAGTGGCTAATCGCATCGTGTTTATGGATAAAGGACAAATCATTGAACAGGCAAAACCAGAAGATTTCTTCACGAATCCGACTACGGATCGTGCGAAAACATTCTTAAATATCTTAAATTATGAACCGAGAGGGACAAACTATGAAGAAAACATTTAAAACATTGACCGCACTTTTAGCTACTGCCACCTTAGCATTTGGCTTAACTGCGTGTAATGACAAAGAACCCGCTAAAGACGGAGCAAAAACGATCTCAAGCCTTGAGCAAATACAAAAAGATGGCAAAGTGCGCATTGGTGTATTTAGCGATAAACCACCATTTGGTTATGTAGATGCGCAAGGCAAAAGCCAAGGCTTTGATGTTGAAATTGGTAAAGCGATCGGTAAAGATTTATTAGGTGATGAAAACAAAGTGGAATTTGTTTTAGTAGATGCCGCAAACCGTGCAGAATACTTACTTTCTAAGAAAGTTGATATCATTCTTGCCAACTTCACTGTGACACCAGCACGTAAAGAAGTGGTGGATTTTGCGAATCCATACATGAAAGTGGCATTAGGTGTTGTTTCAAAAGATGGTTCTGTTATTACTGACCTTGAACAATTAAAAGGAAAAACTTTAATTGTTGATAAAGGCACTACTGCCGATATTTTCTTCACCAAAAACTATCCTGATGTGAAGTTATTAAAATTCGAACAAAATACAGAAACCTTTGAAGCCTTACGTGATGGTCGTGGTGATGCATTATCTAATGACAATACCTTCTTATTCGCTTGGGCAAAACAAAATCCAGGTTATACCGTGGGCGTAAAAAACTTTGGTGATCAAGATGTTATTGCACCAGCTGTTCGCAAAGATGCACCTGAATTGTTAAATTGGTTAAACAACGAAATCCAAACCTTAGGCAAAGATGGTCGTTTAAAACAAGCTTATGAAAAAACCTTATTGCCAGTTTATGGTGATACCGTCAGCGAAAGCGATATCGTGGTTGAATATAAATAATTCTCCCACATTCACTTCTCCTTTAGTCCAACTCAAGGAGAAGTGAAAACTTACTAAGTTTTGACCGCACTTCCAATTTTAAATGCGAAATATGTTTTTTCTAGATATATGCCTATTTTACCCTTCAACAGCATTTCTTGTATTATCACTTTACAACATCTAAATTTGATAATAATTCTTATTTATGGCAATATTCTGATGTTTTATTCAGACAGGAGTTTATATGCAAAAAAAATCAACAATTCGTTTAATTTTGGCCGTTCTATTACTGACTTTTGGTATCACTACTCAAGCAGAAATAAAAACAATCAAAGATGTATTAGGACGAGAAGTTAACGTTGATGTGCCCGTAAAAAATGCCGTGTTAGGCTTTTACTATCCTGATTACATTGCTGTTACGGGTGTTGAAAATTTTAAATATGTTAAAGGTATCTCACGTGAATTTTGGGAAAAATTTAATCCAGGAAGTTGGGCATTGTTTTCTGAAAAAATGCCTGAACTCAAAAATATTGCTGATATTGGTAATGTAAATACAGGAACTTTCTCAACCGAAAAAACCTTGGCATTAAAACCTGATGTATTGATTCTTGCAGAATGGCAATATCAAACTATTGGTTCCGAACTACCAAAGTTAGAACAAGCTGGCGTTCCAATTATTGTTGTCGATTTTAATGCTCAAAGTGTAGAACGACACACCAAAAGCGCAAAGATTTTTGGGCAACTTGCAGGTACCGAAGAACGAGCAAATAAAATTGCAGATGAATATGCTCAAGGCATTACTGATATTCAAAAACGTGTAAAAGAGGCTAACCTACCTAAACCTAAAATCTATGTAGAATTTGGCAATAAAGGTCCTAGTGAATATAGCTTTACCTTTGGTAAAAATATGTGGGGTGCTATTGCTGAAACTGTTGGCGGGGATAACGTAAGCGCGCCTTTTGTCGAAAATTGGGGACCAATTAATCCAGAACAACTTCTTGCCGCACAACCTGAAGTGATTATGATTTCTGGCACAGAAATGGGGCATGAAACTAACGATGAAATGATGGCGATGGGAATAAACATCAATGAACAGGATGCACAAAAACGCCTAAAAGGTTTCTTAACCCGTGCAGGGTGGCAAGATTTACCTGCAGTTAAAAACCACCGTGTTTACGGTATTTATCATACGGCTTCTCGCTCACTAAGTGATCTAGCAGCCGCTCAATTTATGGCAAAAGCACTTTACCCAAAACTTTTTGAAGACATAGACCCACAAAAAACCTTTATGGATTTCCATAAAAACTATTTGCCTATCATACCTAGTGGTACATTTTTTATTAAATTGAAAGATTAAACAATTCATAAGGTGAGCGATGCTCACCTTTTTTATATTCTCACTGCCTTTCATAAGTGAAAACTCCTTTATTTTTGACCGCTCTTTGGAAGATGCGGTGTAAATCTCGCCTTTAATGGCATTCTTTCCTGAATACGTTCCCGATTAATCTGTAACGCCGCCTCTGTGGCTTCATAGTCCAACCATAAACTTGGATCATCGGGTAACGTTTCATTCCAAATATACTGCACGTTAAAGCCTCGCGCCTTACATTCCGCATGCAATGCATCATAGCGTTTCTTTAAAAACGCCAATTTGTTAAAGAAAAAGCGCACATGCCCTTCACCTAACTTATATTCTGCAGGCTGTCCTTTTAAGTGATATTTACCTTTCGCCACGGCGTTAGGAATGCGGGTTAATTCACGATGTTCAGCTAAAAGATGCTGATCACAAAGTTCCTCGGGCGGAACAAGATTAATTCGAGTCATAAACGATACCAAAGAAAAAGAAACATAGTACGGGGCGTAAAGGTATTTGTCTATTATTTGCCTATCTCTTTAAGAAATATCCTAGTATTTTAGAAAAACATTTATCTGAGCATTTTAATAAAGTATTGATCTATTCTAAATAAACAGTATGATCGTCTTCATATTAACGATTTATTATGGTCCACAAAAGCAATATTTCCCTACTTTTGAGATATTCCAATATGAAATTTTTACTTTTTTTAACTCATTTCATCGTCTTGTTATTTAGTGCTTATTTCTTGTTCAACTTTGGCGTGCGTTGGGTGCAAATCATTGGTTATAATTTAGCATTCAACGAGCCTGTGGCTAATAGTCTACATCATTCTATTAATATCTATTTTAAACTTATTGCCATTACCACTTTTAGCTATCTCTTTTTTGCTATTTTTCAACGTTTTTATCGTCGCTTTGCGATGTTACTATGGATGGCGGAAGCTGGAGTATTCGGGAAATATTTATTTAATTTGAATGGGCTACAAGGCACCAATTATGATGGCATATTCCAAACCTCATCGGTTTATATTTATTTTTTATGCCCATTATTGTTAAGTTTGTTATCCTACCTTTATTGTAAGAAATAAAACAAGTAAACTCATAACTTAGCAATTCAAAAGGGTTTGCAAGCGGTTAAATTTTGTAGGAATTTTACCAATTCCGCCATTCAACAAGAAATTCAACATGAAAAAATTATTTGTATTCGCTTTATGTACTTTCTCTGTTTCTAGCTTTGCCTTAACCCCGCGAATAGAAACAGCATCAAACTCAGACTCTTTTATCAGTTTTCGCACGGCTAATGATGCTATTTATTGCTCTGGCGACCTTCCTGGTCTAAACCCCAAAGTTGAATGTGTTACCACAATCAAAGGAAAACCGATTTTACCACGTCCGAAAGATTGTGAATTCGAATGGGGCGAGCTATTTTCTGTTGGCGCTACAGGAAAAGCCTCACTTGTTTGTGCCAGTGATACCCCCGCTGTACCAGACTCTCAGATCTTAAAAGACGGCGAAACAATTAAAGGCAAAGGTTGGCAATGTACTGCGTCTGGTGATTCAGTTACTTGCTCAAACCAAGAAAAACACGGTTTTAAAATTAGCCAAGCAAAACAAAAATTATTTTAGTTTGTAGCGTATTTGAAAAATACACAATACGTTAATTGCCTTACCACAAGAGCGGTCAAATTTTTCTCACTTTTTACAAGGAATAAAAATGAAAAAATATTGGTTAATCCCATTGATGATACTTGCTGGATCCCCCTATGCTAATAGCTGTGGCGGGCAATTTGATCCTGCAAGTGGAACCTGCCGAATTATTGGTCCTGACGGAAAAATGATCCTGTATAATTCAGCCCCACCTCAAAGTGGATATTCCGGAGGATATTCAAGTGATGACTACTCAAACGCCCCTAGCCAACCCATCCCTTCTTACGCAGCAATCGCTGTGAATAGAAATACTGGTGATTGGGGGTGGTCAACAGGTACTTTGACTGAATTTTCTGCTATCGAAGATGCCAAAAATAACTGTGAAAAAGCAGGGAATGGCCCATGTGACACTACGGCAACACAACTCAATGGTTGTCTTGCAATGGCATCATCTAGAGGCAAAAATGGTAGTTGGTCTTATTTCTTATCAAATTCGGGGACTTGTGGCTCAGTTGAAAAAGAAGCACTATCAAACTGTCGGGCAAGCAAAGCTAAAAACTGTAAAATTGAAATCCGCCAGCTTGATTCTGAGTATCAATACATGGTTGAACCGCTATTAAGAAACTAGCTTATAGGGAGCCATTCACGCACGGCTGTTATACGCACTCGTGCGTGAATTGTAAAAGCCCATACTACGTTAATCTTCTTGCTACAAGAGCGGTCAAATTTCTCTCACTTTTTACAAGGAATAACAATCATGAAAAAGTCTCTTCTCTTAACGATTCTTTGTCTTCCATTTATGGCTCAAGCTAACGATAGTACGGGAACGGTCTCTACTGGTGGTGTGGAATATATTAAAAATGAACATATTGCGATGCAAAAAGAAAACCTATTTATCAGCCAAGATAAAATTAAGGTGGAATATGAATATCGCAATCTAACCGATAAAGACATTACTGAAACGGTACTATTCCCATTACCGGAAGTGATGCTGCACGATTACGGTGATTTTGCTGACACCCAAAGTTTAATCAATTCGTTTAAGATTTATGCGAATGGCAAAGAAATCAAACCGACGACTCATGTACGCGCGTTCTTTTACGAAACAAAAAATGCGGACAATGAAGAGAAAAAAGAATTGGTTTCTCACGATGTCACGGAGATTCTTCGTGCTTGTGGTTTAACTGAAGAAGAGTTAATGGAGCCTTGGTTACGTAAATCTGCTTCGGCAAATGAAAAAATCTTAAAATGTCAGGACCCACGTCTTGCTAAATATTCATACAAAGACTCTGAGGATAGCGAAGATATCACTTGGGGCGGACAAATTATTTATAGCTGGCAGCAAACCTTTAAAGGCAATTCAACTACTCAAATTCAGCACGAATATGTCCCTCTTTTAGGTTCTGGCATGGGGCTTCATGATCTCGTGAATTATAAAAAGTTTGCCGATACCTTTTGCATTGATCCATCATTTAAAAAATCAGTAAAAGCAAAATCTAATCAAGGGATATACTACCGTGAGCTAGGTTATATTCTCAAAACTGGAGCAAACTGGGCAAAACCTATTGCGGATTTTACGCTTACCATTGAAAGACCCAAAGATCAGATTGTTTCTTTCTGCTGGAAGGGTAAAGGCGAAGTAAAAAAAGTACTGCAAAATGACAAAGTTGTGCAATATCAAGTAAAAGAAAAAGACTTCTTACCACAGCATGATTTAGATGTGCTATATGGTATAGATGCAAAGTTTTTTAACTAACACCTTGCTTAGTAATATGCTTTTACAATAAAGAGAAGACAAACCTCACAGGATTTTTCACAAGGAATAAAAAATGAAAAAATATTGGTTAATCCTATTAACAATGTTTGCTGGCAATACCTATGCTAATCCCACTTATGATGCAACCAGAGGGGCATTGCAGAATGATCCTTCATTATGCAGCTATGGTTATAATCCAAATTGCTCAACGCAAGGAGGATATTCTGGAGGGTATTCAAGTGATGACTACTCAAACGCCCCTAGCCAACCCATCCCTTTTTACGCAGCAATCGCTGTGAATAGAAATACTGGTGATTGGGGGTGGTCAACAGGTACTTTGACTGAATTTTCTGCTATCGAAGATGCCAAAAATAACTGTGAAAAAGCAGGGAATGGCCCATGTGACACTACGGCAACACAACTCAATGGTTGTCTTGCAATGGCATCATCTAGAGGCAAAAATGGTAGTTGGTCTTATTTCTTATCAAATTCAGGGACTTGTGGCTCAGTTGAAAAAGAAGCATTATCAAACTGTCGAGCAAGCAAAGCTAAAAACTGTAAAATTGAAATCCACCAGCTTGATTCTACGTATCAATACTTGGTTGAACCACTATTAAGAGATTAGCTTATAGGGGACATTCACGCAAGGCTGTCATACACACTCGTGCGTGAATTGTAAAAAGCCCATACTACTTGAATCTTCTTGCTACAAGAGCGGTCAAATTTCTCTCACCTTTTACAAGGAATAAAAATGAAAAAATATTGGTTAATCCCATTGATGATACTTATTGGATCCCCCTATGCCAATAGCTGTGGCGGGCAATTTGATCCTGCCAGTGGAACCTGCCGAATTATTGGTCCTGACGGAAAAATGATCCTATATAATTCAGCTCCACCTCAAAGTGGATATTCTAGTGGTTATTCGAATGTGCCAGCAGAACCACCACGTTCTGACTACTATGCTGCCATTGCCATCAATAAAGCCACTGGAGATTGGGGATGGTCAAGCGGCTTTTTAGGCGAATCTACGGCTATCATGGATGCAAGATTGCACTGTGAAAAAGCAGAACGAGGAGAATGCGAAGGAGCGGCAACACAATTAAATGGCTGTCTTGCTATGGCATCTTCAAAAGATAAAAAAGGGAATTGGGCTTACTTCTTTTCAAATTCTGGGATTTGCGGCGTAGTTGAAAAGGAAGCATTATTGAATTGCCAAGCCAGCAAAGCTAAAAACTGCCAAATTGAAATTCGTCAATTAGACGCGCAATATAAATACTATATGTATCAATAAACGCTTAAAATCAATGTAGAGCGTATCAGATACGCCCTAATAAAAGGATTCTTATGAAAAAATCACTTACATTGGCTTTATGTGCTTTATCCGTTTCGGCTTTTGCAACAACACCTTCAATCGAAGATCAAATCTCGTATCCACCACGACCGCCAATTCTAGAATTTCCTAATTGGTGGAGTGTAATTGCTTATAATCCAAAAAATGGTGCTTTTGGTTATGGCGAGGGAAATATGATAAAGCCTGCTCAAAATAAAGCACTAAAGGATTGTGAGCTTGCTTCAACGGATACAAATAAACAATATTGTCAAATTGTGACAGAAGCTAATCATGCTTGTGTTGCATTGGCAACAGGAGACTCTCCTGAAAAATATGCCGCAGTTCGCAATGTCAGAATGAAGCTAGAAGAAATTGAACAAGAAGCCTTGGCAGCCTGCAAAGCGAATTCAGCGAATTGCACAATCACCTTCTCTGCTTGCGAAAGATAATCTTAAAAAAGGAACGCTCTATGAAAAAAATCTTACTTTGCCTGTGTCTCTTTTCTTCTGCCGCTTATGCTAACCAATGTGAAATCATTGATACCGAATTAGCCGCAAGTTATTCAGAGATGAAAACCTACGGCAACTATAACGAAAACAATGAAGAAAAATACCAGTCTTCAGAAAAACGTTTTAAAGACGCACTAGCCAAAATTGAAAATTTAGAAGGCAAATTCTGCGCTTGGGAAAAAGCACCTAAAGCGGGGGTTGGTGTGCTCACGTCAAAAGACAATAAGCTTCAGATTCTGACTTGGGATTGGCAATCTGGCGGGACAATGCACGAATATGGCAGCATTTGGCGTTATCAGTTACCTAACGGCACTTGGAAAACGGAATTTAATGAGTTAGACTCTGATTCTGATATAACCAGCCTAACAGCCCCTAAATTGAATGGAAAACCTTACTATTTTGTAGAAACTGCTGACATCTACAGTCAATGTCATCATGCAATCGCAGCGAAATTTTATCAAATTACGGAAAAAGGTTTAGAAGAAGCCAATCTGATTCAAGGTAAAGAACCAACTTCTAATATTGGTGTATCGTATATCTCATATACGAATAATGATTTACCAGAATCGAATGCCTATTTTGATTACGACTTGAAAAATAACCGCTTTAGCTTCCCGCTAGTACATCAATTTGAAGAGACCTGTGGTAACGGAAAAATGACCTCAGAACGCATTTATTATCGTTTTGATGGCAAACACTTTGTAAAAGAGAAAAAGACTAAAAAATAGATCTATTCCTGTACTCACATAAAAAAGGGGGCTCGAATCCTTATTAAAGGATCCCCCCTTTAAGGAACCCGCATGTCTGTCAAAACATTTGAAAAATTGACCGCATTTTTAGATAAACATCAAGCACACTATCGCGTGGTTGAGCATCCGACTGCAGGAAAATCAGAGGAAGTGGCTAAAATCCGTGGTACAGAATTAGGGCAAGGGGCAAAGGCGTTAGTATGCAAAGTGAAAGGAAATGGCGTAAAACAAGCGGTATTAGTGATATTGCCGGCCGATCAACAATCTGATTTAAGCAAAGTGGCGGCCTATTTAGGTGGCACGAAAGCCTCGCTTGCTAGTCCGGCAGAAGTAGATACCTTAACTGACTGTGTATTTGGTGCAATTCCGCCTTTTAGCTTTCATCCTGATTTGTTATTAATTGCCGATCCTAGCTTACTGTCTCGTTATGATGAATTAGCATTTAATGCAGGCACCTTGGAGCGCTCTATTATCCTTAACACACAAGATTATGCCTCAATCGTTCAGCCCACATTAGTGGATGTAATAAAAACCGAATAGAGAAAAGATTGGTTGTCTTTCATTTGATTGATACAATGCTTCCGTTTTTCTATTAATTGGACATCTCATGAAAAAATATCTTAAAGCATTTATTCTTTTTCCGTTGCTTATTCAAATTATCGGCACTGTCGCCTTAACATTCTCGAATAATGATGCTGATCAAATTCAGAGCTCGGTGCTTTCCGTCTTTATTGTGGCTACAGTGCCGACTTTTCTCATTACGCTTTGGGCGGCATTTCACCGTTATGCAAGCTACAACGTGAAAGCTATTGCATTAATTGCAGGATTAATCGGATTTAGTTATACCGTCGTGGCAGGATTCTTTTATGCCACACTAGTTAATGACATGGGATTTGGCGAATGGTTACGCGCAGGAGGATTAGAAATTACCTGCTTAATGGCCGCAGGTTTGGCACTTTATTCTATTATGGTATTACCGCTCTTGTTACCGAAAGAACGCCCACTATAAGGCGATTTGAGGCGAATATTGAGCCGTTAAATCCACCAAATCTGTTAATGAAATTGACCGCACTTGATTGTTTTCTGGCAAAAGTGCGGTTAAATTTCGGGCTAAAACATCCTGTTCCAACATAAAACATTGCCCTTTGCATTGGGTAAACATTTCCCCGTACTTTACCGCTAGCAACACGCCATCTTGCCATAAAACCACTGCATCATTTTCCATGATTTCAGTCAAATAACGTTGAAGTTCTGTCTCAGAATAATGAGCTTGAGAAAAGGTATAAAGCATAATATTCCTTAAAACGTAAACACTTTTTCTGCTTGTCTGAGCTTATTGATCAGCGAAGTGCGGTCAATTTTTTCAGCAGAAATAATGAGTTGTTCTGTTTGCAAATTGTATTGGTCTAGCGAATCGGCGCAGACAAAGCGCTGTTCAATATCGTATAAATCTAATAATTTAAAGGTACGAATAAAATCTTTTTGTAACAATAACTCAGGATTTTGCCCATCGAGTAAATTTAACACGCCATCATCAATAAAAAATACACCGATGTCCTCTTCATCACAAAATGCGGTTGCCGCGAGCAACGCATCTAAACCTTCACGAGAAATCGCATTTCCATGCGGTGCGGTACGAAATAAGAATGCTAGCTTCATAATGTCACCACCCGATCTGCTTTTAATACCATCGCCATAAACTCGCCTAAGCCTGTAATCTCAAAACCTTCTGCTAGATTCGTTTTATCAGTCTCTTTTGCCGTCAGTGCATCCACTACGCCACGACGTTGTGAAGCGGCTACGCATAAATGCAAAGGAATATGATGCTGCGCTGAAAAGGCTTGCCAAGCTTGCGTGAGATTAAATTCATCATTGGCAGGATAAACCAAGCCATTGCCATTACTCACACCGTCTTGGAAAAAGAAAATTTGGCTAATGGCATGCCCTTTTTCAAGTAAAGCCTGGGCAAATTGATAGGCAAGAAAAGCCCCTTGTTTTCCATAAACAGGACTTTTCACGGCGAGAACATAGTTCATTACTCTTGCTCTTGTTTGATTTGACGAATATACAAATACACGGTGTGGCGAGAAATCGCGAGGCGATCAGCCACTAAATTGATCGCATCTTTAATATCAAAAATGCCTTTTTCGTAAAGTGAAATCACAATCTGACGGTTCTTATTATTGTTTGAGACTGAGCGATCTGCATTCACTTCTTCAATGGTTTTTTCTACCGTTTGTGCCACCAATTCTTCCACTGAACTTGCAAAATTGACGGAAGAGGTTTCATTTTGTTCCTGCGTTGGCATAAACGCCTGCATAAATTGAGAAACTGGCACATCCAAATTAATATTGATACAAAGTAAACCAATAATACGCTGCTTGCTATTTCGAATGGCGATGGTCACAGACTTCATCAACACATTGCCTTTCGCACGCGTGAAATAAGGCTTAGACACACTCTCACTTTGCATATTACGCAAGGATTTTAGGGCTAAATCCGTAATCGGGGAACCCACTTGGCGATTGGTATTATGCCCATTGGCAATACAAATCGCAGAATGCTCAATATCTTCCAAAGAGTGTAAGACGATTTCACAATGCTCGCCAATCAATGCGCTCACGCCATCAACTACCGCTTTATAGGAAATCAGAATAGCACGATCTTCATCGGTGAAAGGTTGTCTATCGGTTAGTATCATTTTTCAAATCTGATAGGGAAAATGACCGCACTTTGGACAAAGTGCGGTTAAATTAAGGATTATTTTTTAGGATTAACGTCTAATACTTCAACTTCGAAGTAAAGTGTTGCATCAGGTGGAATTGAATCGCCTGCACCTTGTTTGCCATAAGCTAATTCAGGTGGAATCACTAATTCGATTTTACCGCCTTTCTTCACTAACTGAAGACCTTCAGTCCAACCTTTGATCACTTGGTTTAATTTAAATTCAACCGGTTGACCACGTTCAACAGAGCTATCAAATACTTTACCATCTGGTAATTTACCAGTGTAATGTACTTTCACAGTATCTGTTGCTTTAATCGCATCACCTTTACCTGCTTCAGTGATTTTGTAAAGTAAGCCATCTTTAGTGCTTTTTACGCCATCTTTTTTCGCAAATTCAGCGCGGTATTTATCGCCTTCTTCTTTTGCGGCTTTCGCTTGTTGCTCTACTTTTGCTTTCGCTGCAGACACTAATTGCTCTTGAATACCATCTAAGGTTTGTTGAATTTTTTCGTCTTTACGAACATCAACTTTACCTTCTAATGCATCTTTTAAG
>CAUQGU010000005.1:0-46731 GCA_963517645.1 uncultured Haemophilus sp.
ATATCGCGATCAAAAATGATATTCGTCCTGAACGTCCAATGGCGGCAAGTTCAATCGCTTCTCAAATGGGTATCATTGCATCACCTGTTTCTGTGGCTGTAGTAACTTTAACCACATTCTTAGTGAATGCTAAAACCCCATTAGCAGGTTTTGATGGTTATTTAGATTTATTAAAAATTACCGTTCCTTCAACCCTTTGTGGTGTATTAGCTATCGGTATTTTCAGTTGGTTCCGCGGTAAAGATTTAGATAAAGACCCAGAATTCCAAGAGAAATTAAAAGATCCAGAATTCAAAAAATATGTTTATGGTGATAGCACATCATTATTAGACAAAAAATTACCACAATCTAGCTGGAATGCGATGTGGATCTTCTTTGGTGCAATTTTAGTAGTAGCGGTATTAGGTTACTTTAAAGATTTACGCCCAGCCTTTGAAAAATCAGCACCTGCTCAAGTGGTTGAAATTGTTTCTGCCGATTCTGCCGATAAAGCAGTGAAATCTTTCAATGTTAAAGACGGTAAAATTGTTGCATTAGCAAAAGATGGTACATTAGTACTTGATGTTAAAGACAGCAAGGCGAAAGCACAAACAGCCTACAATAACGTTGCAATTTATAACGATAAAGGTGAAGTTGCTCAAACAATTACCGCTCAAGATAACGGTGTTGTAATTACAGCGGGAGATAAAACCGAAACTATCGATAACGCTGCAATCGTCTTAAAAGATACGGCGAAGAAAAAAGTGAATTTAAGCATGGTTCACGTTATTCAAATCTTCATGTTATTGGCGGGGGCATTAATTGTTATCTTTACCAAAACTGATGCAGGCAAAATCAGTAAAAATGAAATTTTCCGTTCAGGTATGATTGCATTAGTGGCTGTATTCGGGATTTCTTGGATGGCGGAAACCATGTTTACCGTTCATACACCGATGATGAAAGCAGCACTTGGGGATGTGGTAAAAGCACATCCATGGACTTACGCCGTGATGTTGTTATTAATCTCTAAATTCGTAAACTCACAAGCGGCAGCATTGGTTGCATTCGTTCCACTAGCTTTAGGTATCGGTGTTGACCCTGCTATTATCTTAGCCTTTGCTTCAGCTTGTTACGGTTACTACATTTTACCAACTTACCCAAGCGACCTTGCGGCAATCCAATTCGACCGTTCAGGTACAACCCACATCGGTAAGTTTGTAATTAACCACAGCTTTATTTTACCGGGCTTAATCGGTGTAATCACTTCATGTATCTTCGGTTACATTTTCACAAGCTTGTTTGGTTATCTATAATTAACTGCTGATAAAAGAAAAGGCTATTCGTTTGAATAGCCTTTTTTGTTACGCTTCCCAGCGTTTAAAAATGAGCGAGGTATTGACTCCTCCAAAAGCAAAGTTATTGTTCATCACGTAGTTTGTTTGAATTTGTCGTCCATCACCTTGAATATAGTCTAATTTGCCACAGCGTTCGTCAATATTATCTAAATTAATGGTTGGGGCAAACCAGCCATCACGCATCATTTCAATTGAAAACCACGATTCTAATGCGCCACAAGCACCTAGGGTATGTCCTAGATAGCTTTTTTGTGAGCTAAGTGGTACTTTTCCAAACACAGCTTCCGTTGCGAGTGTTTCTGCGATGTCGCCTTGTTCGGTGGCCGTGCCATGGCCATTTACATAGCCCACTTGTTCTGGAGATAGCTGTGCATCTTTTAAGGCTAGCTCCATACAGCTCTGCATAGTATCTTTTTGTGGACGAGTTACATGAGCACCATCACTATTGGCACCATAGCCAACAATTTCTGCAATGATATTGGCACCACGAGAAAGCGCATGTTCCAGCTCTTCTAATACAAAAATACCAGCACCTTCACCAATTACTAATCCATCACGATCTTTATCATAAGGACGAGGAGTTTGTTTAGGGTGAGCATTATTTCTACTTGCAGCATAAAGAGAGTCAAATACATAAACTTCAGATGGACAAAATTCTTCTGCTCCGCCAGCAAGCATCATCGGGATTAAACCATGTTTAATTGATTCATAAGCATAGCCAATACCTTGGCTGCCGGAAGAACAAGCACTAGACGTAGGAATGATTCGGCCAGTTAGACCAAAGAAAATACCAATATTTGCTGCCGTGGTATGAGGCATCATACGCACATAGGTATTGGCATTAAAACCATCCGATTTTCCTGTCATGAGGAGTTCTGCCGCATCTCTGACATCATTTGTTGAGCCAGTGGAAGAACCACAGGCTACGCCCATTATTCCTTCTTTTAAATAAGGCAAAATAACCCCATTTTCATCTAATAGATTAGCATTTGCTAAGGCGAGTTCAGCAGCTTCAACGGCAAATTGAGAGACACGACCTAAGCTGCGAAGTTGTTTTCGATTCCAATGGGCTGGCGGGGTGTAATTATGGATTTCAGCGCCGAGATTTGCTCCTAACTCAGGATAACGTTCAGCCCATTCAGTTTTCGCTTGAACTGCATTTTGTTTGCGTTGAAAGGCGGCTTTTACGTCTTTCCATATTTTTCCAAAGGTCGTGACTGCGCCAATACCTGTAATGACAACTCGTTTCATTTTTTTGTCTCGATTATTTATTATTAGATTAGTACAAAAAATTTTTGTACTGCAAATGTTTTAGCAAAGCCCACCATTAACAGCAATAACTTGGCGAGTAATATAAGCGGCTTTTTCATCCATCAGAAAATCTACGGCATGCGCGACTTCTTCAGGGCTTCCCATTCTTGCAACTGGAATCATTTTTAAAATTTCATCAATCGGAAGATTTTCATCTAATATATCCGTATCGATGAGACCTGGAGCCACACAGTTTACCGTGATTTTACGTTTAGCGAGTTCGACGGCGAGTGCTTTTGCTGCACCAATAATACCGGCCTTAGAGGCGCTATAGTTAACTTGGCCTCGGTTGCCAATTAGTCCAGATACAGATGTGATGCAAACGATTCGACCCGCTTTACGGCGTCGGATCATTGGCATCATAATAGGATGGAGAACATTATAAAATCCATCTAAATTCGTGCGTAAAACAACATCCCAATCTTCATCAGTCAGCGCAGGGAATGCATTATCTCGTGTTAATCCGGCATTGAGCACAACGCCATAATAAGCACCGTGAGATTCAACATCAGCAAGTAGTTTTTCTGCGGTTTCGTATCGATGACTAACATCAAACTGTAATACACGAGCTTGACGACCTAATTCTCGAATTGATTGTGCGACCTCTTCAGCTTCTTCAATACGACTGCGGCAATGAACCACAATATCAAAACCTGATTGTGCAAGGCGTAAGGCGATGGCTTTGCCGATACCTCGGCTTGAGCCTGTAACTAAAATGCTTTCATTCATTTTTTATTCCTGTGATACTTGTGGTCTGAAAACGTTTAATGCACCTTCCACTAAAGGTTGCTGATTAGAAAGATCGATTAACGTACAGTCAAAAACACCAAATCCCGTTGCGTCTTCAATAGAACGTTTAATTTGAATTTGTAATAAGCTTCCTACGGAAATATCTTGACGATGTAATGTCAGTTTTCTTGAGCCGATCCAATAGCCTAATCCAATAGGTTGACCTGCTTTTACACATTTACATCCCGCCCACGCTGCTACGCCTTGAGCTAAGATTTCAGCGCCCATATAAGTAGCCAATTTACCGTCTTTTAAGAGCAGACAGTCTGGCTTTACGGTCATCTCAGCGACCAAATAATCTTCGCCAAATTCAGTGATTTTATCTAGCATGACCATTTCCCCACTATGAGGGATTAATGGTGAGATATCAGTAATAGGACAGGTTAAATCAATCATTCACTTCCCCTAAAATAAGAACTGAATTATTCCCACCAAAAGCGAAAGAGCTACTTGCACCAATACGTCTGTCGGATTTCCAATGACTCATGTGATCCGTAATGGCAATTGATGGCATTTTTTCATCGGCTTGTTGATCCCATAATTGTGCAGGAAGTTTGCCTGTTGGATTAAAAGTGCGGTCAATAATGCCCCATAAAATAGCCGCCTCAATTGCTCCCGCAGCACCTAGCGTGTGCCCTGTGTAAGGCTTTGTTGTTGTACAAGGGGTATCGTGACCAAAAATATGGTGAATTGCTAAGGCTTCCATCTGATCATTATGAATGGTGCCTGTGCCATGTAAATTAACCCAATTGATGGCTTCTGGAGAAAGTTTTGCCGAGTTTAATGCATCTTGGAAGGCTTTAATCGCACCTTCACCTTCAGGGTGTGGTGATGACATATGATAGGCATCACTGCTGGCACCATAGCCTAATAGCGCAATATTATGATCATCTAATTTTTCTTTACTCATCACGAATACAGCGGAACCTTCACCTAGATTGATACCTTGGCGATTAGCTGAAAATGGATTGGTTTGTTCAGCAGATAAAACGGAGAGAGAGTTAAAACCAACTAAAGTTAATAGCGATAAAGTATCGACGCCACCGCAAATTACTGCATCGCACAAATTTGCATTCAATAGACGAGCTGCACTAATTAATGCTTTCGCACCCGATGTACAAGCGGTTGAAATGCCATAGATAAGATTGGTTAAGCCATATTGATGGGCAATAAAATCGGCAGGAGCAGAAAAATATTGTTGTTGTTGATTAAATTCAGCACCAGACCAATCTTCATGTTCTGCAGCATATTTAAATACAGGTAAATTTTCATCTACTCCCGTGGTAGATGTACCGATAACTACTGCAATACGGTGACGACCAAAACGTGAGATAGCTTTCTGAATGGTTGGTTCAATTTGTTCTAAGCTGTTCCAGAGTAATTGATTGTTTCGGCTGTGATGTTTTTTTGGTAAATCAGCCGGAAATGGGCGTAAGGACGTATTGACTTCACCCAGAGTATTACATTTACCCTGCAAGCCATTTTCTTGGAAATGCTTATTAGAAAAAGTCAGTGGCGAGTCACTACCTTCTAATAAAGTTTGAATATGTTGAGATAGACTATCGCCAATACTACTCAAAATGCCTGGTTGAGAAAGAAATAATTGCACAGAGATTCCTAATTGTTAAGTTCTTCAATTTGCCAACGACTGCCATCTGCTAGCTGAATAAAATATTGATTTGATTGTTTGCGAACGTTCCATAAAAAACGACCATTCTGTTGGTAAATCGCCGTATTTTGTTGATGCGATATATCCACATTCATTAATGTTAAGTGTTTTGCATTGGGTTGTTGTTCTATAAATGCAGTTGCCAGTGCCAAGAATAAACCTTGTGCTTGTTTATTCGGCATCACAAAACCATCATTTTTCCAGCCTTGTTTCGTTAATAATAATCGAGCAATGGGGGAGCCAAGAGGATCTGTTTGAACCCATCGCCATTGCTCAGGCTGGAACTGAACAGTCAGCAAGCTTGTTTGTTTCACTTGCTGTTCTGCAAGTTGCTCTACTTTAAAGGTTCGGCTGTCTGTTTTTACTTCTGGTAATGCCTCAATATTAGGTAAAGTTGAGCAAGCTGTTAGTAATGTTAATGCCCATAATAAAAGATATTTTTTTATCATAAAGTGCGGTCATTTTTATGCGTTTTTTAGCGCATGAGTTTTAATGTGGTTAAAAGACTTATTATAACACCAATACTAACACTTATACCAAATGTCGCCACTGCTGGGGTGGAGCTAATGGCGAGCAGTAAAAATGAGATTAATGTGGTACAGGCGGCTAATGTTAGTGTAATGCGTTTATGGGATGCCTCTTCATTGACAGTTTTCATATAAACGGCGTAGTCAATACCAATGGCCGAAACCAGTAATAATCCAAACATTGAAAATAAACCAATAGGCAGGTCTATCCAACCAAAAATAGCGATCGTTCCTAAGATTGCGATACAAGGAATAAATAAGATTCGAATACTTGTTTTGGTTTCAAAAATTTTCCATAAAAGTAATCCAGCGATAACAAAAGAAATGATTTTTAGCCAGGCAGCTTGCTCTTTTGCTTCTTTAAAAGCTTGATTTAAATAAGCGCGTTTATCTTGCCAGAAAATATCTTGATTATTTGCTAATGCTTGCATTGTTGCACTATCCGCTTGAGATATTTTTATGACACTCGCCACTTGGTTAGGAGCTAGTTCGCCTAAATAAAGCATCTTCCACGCTTGCCCAAGTTGCGTGTTAAGTGCTTTAGATAATGTCAAGGGTTTATGTTGAGAAAGTGCGGTCAAATTTTGCTGAATTTTTTCAGTGGGTACACCAATATCATTTAATACAGTATAATCATCAGCAGAAATATGTTGAAGGTATTCTGCTAATTGTTTCTGTTCTGCGAGTGGAGAAATCCACTGGCTTAATGATTTAAATGTGATGTTACGTTGAGCTAATTGCTTGCTTAACTTCGCATCCTTTTCAAGTAGTAATGCCTCATTTTCAGCTGTTAATAAAAAATATTGGCTTCCTAAATCAACCCCAGTGAGTTCACCGATAGTTTTCGCTTCATTTAACATGGATTGAGGCATGGAGACCCATTGTCGGATATCGTCATGCCATGAGGATTTAATCCCGCCTCCTAAAACTAAAAGAGAGATAATAAGGAGTGTACCTTTATTAAAGCGTTTGTTTGCAAAGGTATTTAATCCTTTTTGTATGAGATTAAATGTTTTTCTTTCGGGTAATAATGTTGTTGGCTGATACCGATAAAATAAATAAGGTAAGAATAACTGTGTCGCAAGTAACGCAGTAATCAAAGATACAGCGGAAAAAAGAGCAGTTTGCTGCAAAATAGGCAGATGGGTAAAGGCAAGTAGTCCATACCCGAGTAAGGTAACTAACAAGCTGATGAAAAAGGTAAAACGCAATTTTTGCATCGCAAGAAGTGGCAACCATTTTCGGTCAAAGAGGGAGCCTGCAAGCCAGTGAAGCGAGAAGTCAATTAATACACCGACGAGACTGGTCCCAATAACAAGGGTAAGAATATGAATTTGACCAAATACCCACACGGTTGCAACGACACCTGAAAGCATTCCAATTAGAATAGGCAAAAATAGCCATAAAATACGAGGAGTACGAAAGACAATCAGTAATAATAATAACGTTAAACTCACGCCAAGTACGCTCATCAATGCGCTTTCTTTTTCGGCTTTTTGTTTTGCATCAGCAGCAAATAATACACTACCCGTGATTTTAAATTGTGCACCAGATTGAGAGAGATATTGGCGATTTTCCGTTAGAAGTGCGGTTAAATTTTCTGATGGATTGATAAAATCATTTTGTTGCAGTTCAGCTCGTAATAGAACCCAAGTCATATTATCTTGGTTGACCGTGAGCATGCCATTTTCGGCGTGCCATTGCACATTACCTTGTTGTGTTTGCTGGGCAAAACGTCCAAAACCAAGCCAATCTTGTTCTAATGAGAGTAAATTATTTCGCTTAAATGGGTTAACGATGTCCTCTACATATTGCTGAAAATAGCCTTTAGGATCGTTAATCAACTGTTCACGAATAGCTTGTGGCAAAGTGGCAAATGCGACAAGTTGAATATCTTGTTGTAGCTGAGTAAGGTTAGGCTGAATGCGATCGGTAATATGAGAGAAAAGTTTGCTACTACGCCACGTTTGCGCAATATGGTCTGTCAGCTGAAAAGCCTGTTTTTCATCAGCATGTCCGATAAGTGCAATAATCTGGCTATTTAACTGTTTTTCTTGTTGTTGATCAGCGAGAACTTGAACATCCGCCCATTCTTGTTGAGAGGGAAGTAATGTGTGTAAATCTGTTTGTAGCCAATTTCCTTGTTTGACAAAATAGCCAAACAATAGGGAAACAAATAAGATAAACACAGCATATAACAAGGAAAGTGCGGTTGTTTTTTTCATCTTTTTACAATCGTTTATTCCAGTGCTGAATGGGCAAACTGACTTAATGGCTGATTAAGCTGGATTTGCTTAAATTCAATTTGTGTGTGATCGCCTTGTTTTTCATTTAAGGTTAACTTTTTCACAGTTTGATCGCCTGAAATTTCAATAGTTGTGAAGATTTGCTGCATTAATAATGAATTAGGCGTTAAGGTCAGTTGCCATTGGTTAGCGTTACCAGATAATGCAAAATCAAATTGAGATTTGAGTCTATTAATATTGCCGGATAACAACCCTAAAAAGAGACCAATTTGCTCGTGTTGCCCAACATTACCGCTATTCACCCACTGGCTTCCATTCCATTGTTGAATCCCGTTAGGTGTCACTCGTAATTGGTTATTAAACGGTTTCTCAAGTTGCCATAATAGCCCTTTTTGAGCTAACAAAGCGAATTGACCTTGCATTTCAATTGGCTTGTTTAATGCCTTTAAATAGCGATGCTGAATAAAGTTTCCTTGAACACTTTGCGGTTGTTGGAGTTGTTTAACCAAATCAGCTTCAGAAAAAGCGAAGCTTACGCTGCTTAGGAACAAACCTAAGATGAAGATCATCAATCGCATTATTATTCCCCTTCAGATACAAAAGTAGGATGAGTTTTGACCGCACTTTGCCAACATGGTGGTGTTTGTAATTGCATTTCTCGCGTTTGCATACTGACGGCTACCTGGGTGGTACTTGCCGTGGTTAATTTTTGATTGGTTTTAGCATCAAAAATAACATAATCAATGCGCAAGCAAGTTTCATATTCGACTACTTTTAATTCAATTCGGATTTTTTGACGAAATAATGCAGGGTTAACATATTTAATATTCAGTTGAACAATTGGCCAACCAAACCCTTGTTTTTTCATAATGTCATAGGTATAGCCAATTTCCTCTAGAAATTGACAACGTGCCATCTCAAGGTATTTAACGTAATGCCCATGCCACATAATGTCCATAGAGTCGACATCAAAGAATTGCACTTCGAATTCAGAATTATGACGGCAAAAAACATGTTTTTTCATTTTTTATCATTCCAAAAGTTATAAAAATTAAACCAAAGTAAAGGATTTTCTGTACATTCTTTGGCAAGTAAGTCCGCATATTGTTGCATGACCTGTTTAATATTTTCTTCTCGTGCTTTGCCTCGTCCGCTGATTGGCGCAGAGAAACGGCGCAATTTCATTCGATATTGTCCTTTTTCTTTAAGGCAAAAAATTGTATTTAAAGGCGCTTTTAAAATGCTTGCAAGTAGCCACGCACCTTGAGGAAATTCAGCAGAATGACCAAGAAAATTGACCGATTGTGTTTTATCTCCACGGATAGGCACACGATCAGCTGCAATCGCAATCCATTCACCTCGTTCTAAGCGTTGAGAAAGCTCTAACATTTTTTGTGCATCTAAATCTTCAACTTGAATAAGGGGTAAGGCATCTGCACCGGCTTCAACTAATGCTTTGTTAAAAGCTTCAGCATTTTTGCTATGTACTAATACATTCAAATGAAAGTTTTTATGTTGCCCGCTATCGACTAATGCTCGACAAATCTCGATGTTACCAAAATGCGAGCAAACAAGAATCTGACCTCGTCCCTCTTGATCGAGATCGCCATAGAGATTATCTGCATCATCGATGATTAAATCCGTGTAATGGATTTTCCGTTGCCAAACTGCAAAATTATCGCAAATAATTTCCCCAAAAAAGAGAAACTGACGAAATACAGAAAATGAGGGCAAATGACAATGTGGAAATTGCAGTTTGAGACGATGTTGGTAAGTTTTAATATTATTTCGCGCTTCTTTTGCTGTGAGATAAAAATAACAAACCACCACAAATGTGGCGATTTTAATTAACCATAAGGGGCAATATTTCACGATTAATCGAGTGAGATTTAAGAAGAACGCATTTCCTCGCTCTGACTGTTTCGCCCAATGTTGGCTATTCTCATTTGATGGATTCATAGCGGCTTTCCAGTTAATAAGCGTTTTAACATCCCAAAAAATAAATACATGTGCATTTTACTGATTAACACATTGTCTTTCCACGCATTGAAATGTGAGACACCATTTTTATCATAGGAAACAGGAGTATCAACCCAAATTAGCGGCATTTGGTACCAGTGAGCCTTGATGAGAATTTCGATATCAAAATCCATACGGTTTCCAACATGTTCATTATCGAGAATATCAATGGTGCGATTTAATGGATACAAGCGAAAACCACACATGCCATCTTTAATATCGAGAGAAAGTGTATGAATGGCATTCCAAAAATCCGTAATTTTGCGTCCATAAAGTCGGGATTTAGGTGCATCATCACCATATATAGGTCTACCACAAATAAGTGCGGTCGGATTTTCGAGCATTTTTTGCTGCATTGAAAGGGCATCAATCAGATTGTGCTGGCCATCTGCATCCACTTGCAAGGCATGAGTGAACCCTTGCTCAAACGCTAACCTAAAACCTACTTTCATCGCGCCACCTTTACCTTGATTTTGTGGGCAATAATGAATATGTAGATTGTCTTTTTCTGAAAGAGAAGCCAATACTTTTTTATGCTGTTCAGATGAGCCATCATCAACCACTAATACAGGCAAACTCAGCTTATGTAATTGGTTAATGACATCGCCAATTTTGTCGGAGTGATTATAGTGTGGGATGATCGCAATAAGTTTAGGTTCCATCATAGCAAGTTAAAATTGTTCTTCTTTCTCATGTAAAAATATGGCATCAAAATCCGCTCGGCTAATCTTGAATTGGCTATTACGTGGCAATTTGTTAGTAAATCGCCAAAAACGTGGTAACCCTGAATGCTCCTGGGTTTTACTTAAATGGAGACGAAGTTGTTTTAATAACTCAGCCCGTCCTTTTTGTAGATAAAAGGAAATGCCTTCTTCCTTCAATTCAACCCATGCTGCAGGACGTAAATGATTAGGGTGTTGTGCAACATAGCAATCTCGAATATAAGGATGTTTCAGTAGATCTTGTTCAATTCGAACTAAAGAAATACGTTTATCGCCAAATTTAACGATACGATCAATGCGTCCTAATAAGTTAAATTGATTACCGATGATTTCAACACCATCAGCCGTTTGTTCACGTTGAGCAAGCCAAGGTGATTCAACCCATAATGCATTTTCTTCATTGACCCCGATTTTAGTTACGGGTGTAGGCGTCCAAAGTCCGGCTTGTTCACGAAATGCAATGACGCCCGTTTCTGTACTGCCATAGCCTTCAATGGTTTTAGTTTTAAGCTTGGTGCGCATTGCCGTTGCGGTTTCTTCTGGCAGCATCCCACCAGAAGACAGAATCCCTAAAATACGACATTGATGAAGTTGAGGTTCATCTAAATTTAAATGGGTCAGCAATGCTGGGCTACTAACCCAAATAGATTGTTTTGCAATAAGGCTCTCTGCAATCATATATTCTGGATAAGGGAGCTGTTTGCGACCAATTGACCAGCCCATTGTCAGCGGTAACATGACTCGATAGGATAAACCATAGTGATGCTGTGCAGAAACGCTTGAGACAATATGGATGTCATTTCCTTCTGGGAAAGGCAGTGACTGACTGATTGCTTCAGATTCTAGCCACATTTTTTCAGCTGTTTTCACCATGATTTTAGGCTGACCACTACTTCCTGATGTTTTTAGCCAAATTTCGGTTTGACAATGTTTATCAATGAAGAAATCCTTTTTATCAACAACTTGTGAAATGCCGTAGGTGTTGAATTTATTGTCATCAAATAACAGATCAGCATTATCACGAATCCATTCTTGATTTTCATCTAGAAGGTTAGGTGGGAGTAAAATTCGTGTTTTAGCATCAAAACAAGCAAGCATTGCGCAGGCATAGTTTGCCGCATCTTCAAACCAAAATGCTGCACTTTGAATATTATCTTGTTGGAGTTGTTGACTGATTTGTTGACAACGATAAGTAAAATCTTGCCAGCGCCATTCTGGATTTAATGCAATAAGTGAGTTAGGTTGATGTTTATTCATAGTGATTCCGTTTTACGCGTTGACGAATGAGCCATTCAATACTCATAACTAGGCCCATAATAATGTAAGAAATAACCCCAGTATAAATTGCCCAATATTCTAATAAGTTAAATGCAATAAAGAGAGTTGAAAGCAAAATATTTAAACAAAATACACCACACCAGACTTGGGTTACTCGGCGAGTATATTGAATAGCTTGAGCATTGAGATTAGGTGTTTGTAAGCGAGCTAATCTTTCAACCAATGATTGAGATTGGAATAGACTTCCGCCAAATAACACCAACATAATGCCATTCATTAAAATAGGATACCAATACATCATATCGAGTGAACGTTGCCACCCCACAAGGAATAATAGGGCGGCCATGCTCAATGCAAAAATTCTTTGTCCCTTATTTGGGTGTATTAGGCTTTTAATCAACCATAATAAACTCATTACATAAGGTAACGTATGCAAGAGTTGTTCTACTTGAAAGAAAAGCCAAATAATCGGATAAGCGATGGCTGTTAGCGCAAGCAATATATTAACAATCAGTAGGGTGATCTTCATGCTCTATGATGGCTAATCCAGTACAGCAAGTTTCATTATTGGCAAGTAATTGAAATGCCATTCTATTTTTTGATGAATCCCATTTTAATTGAATATCAAAGCGATCATTCGGTCGTAAGAATGTTTGATACTTCAGTTTATCGAATGAACGGATAATGACTTCTTTACCAAAAAACGCCTTTATTTTTTCCGAAATCCATTGTAATTCAATGACGCCAGGAACTAATGGAAATTCAGCGAAGTGATCTTTGAGATACACTAAATCAAGCGGCACAATACCGGTTGAGATTTGTGAATTTTCATTTTTGCTTTGTTCAAGCCAAATCGCATCCTTACAGGTTTCTAAACAAGTGCGATTAAATTCCAGCTTATTTATTTTTGACTGACTATTACGTGGTAATTGATAAGTGAATCGCCAAAAACGAGGGATAGCCGCTTTTTCTTGTGAATGCTCTAAGAAAAGTTTTAGCTTATGAATAAGCGCTCTTCGCCCTTTCTCTCTAAAAAATTGAATGCCTTGTTCAGTTAATCCAATCCAGGCAGCAAGACGAGATTTCTCAGGATGTTGAGCAATATAACAATCTTCAATAAATTCGTGTTTATTCAATGCCGTTTCTACACCTAGTAAGGAAATTCGTTTATCACCTATTTTGACAATGCGATCCGCTCGTCCTAATAAACGGAAACCATTTTCTTCAAACTCAACCACATCTGCGGTTTGTTCGCGTTTGGCAAGCCAAACACCTTCAATCCATAACTCGCCTTGCTCATTGCTGCCAAGCTGGCTATTAGGTAATTGTCGCCAAAGGGAAATATCATCCCGAATAGCAATTGGGCCTGTCTCAGTACTGCCATAAATTTCGATAACAGGATGGTGAATTTTTGCTCTAATTTGCTCAGATAGCTCTTCAGCTAATGCGCCGCCAGAAGAAATAATACCCACAATATTTTCAGCAATTTTCATTTGCTGCCAGTCTATGCCAGAAAGCATCGCTGGACTGCTTACAATAACTGCCGATTGTGATTTATTGGCTTCTTGCATGATGCATTCAGGGTAGAAAAGTTGTTTTCGACCAATTTGCCAGCCGTTAACCAGTGACATCATAATATGCACGGTTAAGCCGTAAATATGCTGAATACTCACTGTGCTAATTGCCGTAATGTTATTTTCTGCAGGAAATGGTAAACCTTTGGCTAATACTTCTCCGCCTAACCACATTTGTTCTGCTGTTTTAATGATGGTTTTGGCTTCACCTGTGCTGCCTGATGTTTTCAACCAGATTTCAGTTTGGTTACTAAAGTCAAAGAGCAGTCGATTTTTAGCCACTTTTTGCCAATCTTGTGTGATGCCAAATTGAGAGATTAGCTCGCATTTTTCGAGTTCAATATCACGATCAGTGAGCCAAAGTTCAGAATGCTCATTTGCCCACTGAACACTTTCTTCAGTGAAATTAGGTGGAAAAAGAACACGAACATTAGCATGCCAAGCACCTAGCAGTAGGCATGCTAATGTTGCACCATCTTCTAGCCATACTGTAACGGAACGAAGTTGACGCTGTTGCAATTCAGCTGAAATTTGAAATGCTCGGCACTCAAAATCAGCATAGTGCCAACTTGGGTGCTGAGCAATAAGAGAAGTTGGTAAGTAAGGTGTCATTATTGTGTGTTTTGACTAAGTTTTAGAACCGCCTGAACCACGTCATCTACAGTACGCACATTGCGGAAATCTTCCGCTTGAAGTTTATGCCCTGTTTTACGTTTAATATGATCGATTAAGTCGATAGCATCGATACTATCGATCTCTAAATCTTCATAAAGATTGGTTTCCGGCTTAATTCTTTCTGGTTCAATCTCAAATAAAGATTCCAGAGCTTCCGTTAATAAATCTCTGATTTCCTGTTCAGTCATGAATTATGCCTCACCTTTTTGTGTACGAATAAAGTGAGCAAGTGTTGCTACGCTTTCAAAGTGATCTCTTAATTGAGTTTGTTCACCGTCTAATTGTAGACCAAATGTTTTTTGAACAGCTAAGCCTAACTCTAAGGCATCAACTGAATCTAAACCTAGCCCTTCAGATGAAAAAAGAGGCATGTCAGTTTCAATATCGTCGATACTGATGTCTTCTAATGCCAGGCTATCAATGATAAGTTGTTTTAATTGTTGTTCAAGTTGCATCATTGCGATCCTTTTTGTGAGGTTTGAGAATTAAAATAATCTTCTAAATATTTCGTTAAACGGCGAGATGCCATCGGGATAGATTGATTTTCTATCCACTCTTGCGGATCGATATCATCGCCAACGGATAATTCATAATGAATTTGTTTGTCAGGTATTTTATACCATGGATGACCTTTTTTTAGGCTTAATGGATTCATCTTGATGGTGATGGGGGTAATGACTTTTGCACTACGTAAGCCAATTGAAACAGCACCACGATTTAATTTGACGATGCCATCCCAGCCAGTTCTTGTTCCTTCTGGAAACAATAAGAGACTCTCTTGTTGCAATACACGCTCACAATGATCTAAGAGTTCTAGAGACTCGGTATTAGGGATAAAACCACAAGCAAGGATCTGATTTCTCATCGTGGGATTGTGTAAAAGATCTTTTTTCACAATACAGTTAAGTGAAGGGGCTTTACTGAGAATCAGTACCACATCAAGTAAGGATGGGTGATTGACCACAACTAATTGGCCAGGACGTCCCAATTTTTCAAACCCGTGGTAAGTCACTTTTAAGGCACCCGCACAAGACAGGTAGCGAATAAAATAGTACCAGATTCCGCCGACAAAATGACGAATTTTTAGCTGTGTAGATAAATTAGCTTGCTTTCCTTTTTTAGCAAAAGGAAGTAAAACGAGTTGTAATAATGTGCCTGCCACTGCCCAAAATAAAAATGCAATGGCGGTAGCCAGCCAACGTTTAAGAAAATCTAATTTTTCTGCCATAGCCAAGTTCCATTTGAACTACTTGGTGTGTACCAGGCACGACTCTCAAGATATTGCTGAGAAACCCAAGTTAGTGCATTATCGGTAACATCATGATTAAAAGGGGAATCTGTAAGTGTTAATTGATATTGCTCTCCTTTAGTGACAACTAAAGCCAAAGCATAACCTAAAGGTGTACGAATGACAGGTTGAGCATTGTATTTTGCTTCAAGCGGCGATTCAGCGATAACAACAAGCACTTTTTCATGCCCTTCATTAAGCAATAATGTCGCTTCTAATAGTGCGGTTTCAAGGTTGTCCACTCGAGCCATAATCGACGTGGTCTCTGATTTAACTTGACGTAATTCAGACCATTGTCCAATTAATGCATTATGAACTGAGAGGCTAAAAGAGGTGGGAGAAACATCCCCCTCTTTTAATAAGGAATGCCACAATGAAAAATTACGATTCATTTCACTATTTGATGAGGCATAAACCACAGGCATATCTGCATTTTCTCCTACCAAATCCCACGCGGCCTCAAAAAACAGACGGGCTGAGTCACTTAAACGACGGCGTTTTAGTGGGGGTAAAAAGGCTAATTTAGGTGCAAAGTCTTCAAATGTTTCACTTTGGTTTCGTAAATAAGCATAGCCTTGTTTCCAATCATCTGCGGTTAGCGATTTATTGCAAACAATATTCCACCCTTGAAGTGAGAAAGAGAAATTACAGATTTCAGTCATGTTATATTGTTAAAAATTAATTGTTTTTGAATAATTCATTAATCATTAAATCTGTTTGGCCTTGCAAACCAACTTGTTTTACACGATCAGCTTCATCACCACGATGTTTATAAGAAACAGAGCCAAGAGAAAGTTTATTTGAATCTCTTAAATCTAATCTTGCTCTTGCAATAATTTTAGAGTTACCTTTTACGCTAAAGTGTAAAATATGGCTGCAGCCTTCATCTTTTTTAACAAGTCTTGCTGTGATATGTTTTTGTTTTAAACTTTTCGTTAAAGCCTCTACAATTTCATCTGGCGCTTTACGAATAGATCCTTTCAAGCATACCTCTTTGATATTTTTAGCTTCTACTGGTTTTACATCATTAACACCTGATGAACAAGCTGAAAGAACAAATGAGCCAAATAAAACTGAGGAAAGTAATAGTTTTTTCATGGGTTGGTACCTTAAGTTATAAATAAAAAATTTTTAAGATTTTACACTACTTCTATTCACAATAAAATAGTCATAGATAGGTTAAAATTTGATATATTACTCATCTCTATGTTATAAAGAGAAATATCTATTTCATTCAAATCAAAAGGAGTCAAAATGAAATTAGTATCTAAATTAAGTATTGTTGCTGCGGCTATGCTTATGGCTGCTTGTGCGCCAAGAGATACAACGCATTACTATTCTATTCAGGATGCGTTAAATTCCCCTGAAGCAAAAGAAATCGTTGATCCATCGGTTAAGCTTTACTTTGGTAAATCTGCACCAGGTAAAGTAGTTAAAGCTGGTGTGGTGAGCAATAAGAAAACAAATGCAGCAAATAAAACAGATGAAAAATCTTGCCAGTGGGCATTCCTTTCTACGGTAAAACAATTCCAAGATAGAGCAAAATCACAGGGGGCGAGCAAAGTGGGTAATATCGTCAGTTATTACAAAAAACACACGTTCCAAAGCTCAACTCAATATGAATGCCATGCAGGTAACTTAATGAGTGGTGTGGCATTAAAAGGCGACATTGTTAAGTAATTGCTTATTAAATAACACCTTAGTTGATATCAATTAAGGTGTTATTTTTTTGATTTGAGAAAGAAAATCTAAGTTTTCAGACATTGAATTCTCAAGAGATAATAAGAGATCAAGTTTTCTTTCCGAATTTTCCCCGTTTTTAGAAATAAGCCAAAACACAGCCCCTTCAGTTTGCTCAGAATGTTCACTTTTTTCTAAAGTCCAACCGATTAATGCGGATGATATTTCATTATTCTCAAGATCCAATAAGGCGAGTTTTAGTGGTTGCCAAATGGTTTGGTGATTAATCGCTAAAAATACAGAGTTGGCTAAGGTTTGCAAGGTTTGAGTCAGTTGAAATGTCGCTGCGTTATTAATATTTGCCATAAAATCTAAAGGGCTAGGCAAATTTTGTTCCATCAGTTGATGAAACATTTTATCGAACTTGCTCGGCGAATTAAAAAGCGATCCTAAATAAATTCCTGTATTTTCATTAATATAGGATTTTAATGGTATCGCACCAAGCAAAGCAAGTTGAGTGAAACGGCTTAAACGACGAGCATCAAGACCTTGCTCTTTGAGTCGCAGGCGTAATGTTTTATCATCCACGCCATTAGCAATGAATTGGTTAGTTTGTTTTATATAAAATGTCATTCACCCACCTTTAAAAACCATGCAATATTGCTACCGCCAAAACCTAAAAAATAATTTAAAAAGTGACCGCACTTCACATTAATTTTTTGTAAGTGTTCGATTAAAAATGCGGTTTCTAATGCACCACTGGCACCAAGTGTATGTCCCATATAGGGTTTAACTAAAATGGTTTTGATATTGGGAAAG
This sequence comes from uncultured Haemophilus sp., assembly GCA_963517645.1. Lineage (GTDB taxonomy): Bacteria > Pseudomonadota > Gammaproteobacteria > Enterobacterales > Pasteurellaceae > Haemophilus_D. The sequence goes on from CAUQGU010000005.1 coordinate 17,932, forward strand.
AGTTCCTGTAAAACAGATTGTTCCATCTCATCGCTATTTCCCCCCACACCATGCACTTTAATGCCTTGAATGTTTTCTATTTTTAGATTTGTTTTAGCTAGACAGTTGGTGAGTAATTGACGTAATGCCGCTTCGCTACTGTTGGTCAGGTTTTCATTATCTGTGATCGTTGTTATCCCAAATATTTCACATGGGAATGACTCATTTTTTTCTGTTGATAATGCGACACACCCAACGCCTTCGCCTAATACAATGCCTGTAGAGTTGATGAAAGGCTGATATTCATTGGCTTGTGATAATAGGTTCATGGATTGGAAATGTTCACAAGTAAGACGATTAAACATCTCAAAACCAATGACTAAAGCCTTTTTATACATGCCAGCTTTCAGCATTTTGTACGCATAACCAATGGCTTGTGCTGAAGAGGTACAAGAGGTGGCAAAACTAAATACTTCGGTCTGATAACGATTCCCTAAATCCTCGGCGATGACAGTAAGGTTATATTCTTTCGGTAATGCTTGATGATGAGCTACACGCGTTTCACAGTCGCTAATCATATAAGCGGTAGAGCCAAGTAGAATGGGGATATTTTTTAGCTCAGATTTATCCCAACCGGCACGTTGTAAAGTGCGGTCAATTTCGAGGTCAATATAGTGATAGAGCAGCTCTAATGACAACAATGGTTCCTTAAATGCGTTGAAATAAGGAAAGCTAAGCGATTGGCCTAACATATTGGAGGTTCGTCGGCCAAGCTTTTCAGCAAATCGAACAGAAACAGCGTTGAGATAAACGTTCATTAGATTTTACTATGCTGTTCGCGGATAAACGCGGCAAGATCACGTACGTTCATCATATGTTTACGCACCATGCGATCACCCTGTAAACGTACACCAAAATGAGCCTGTAGAGCTACAACAACTTGCAACGCATCTAATGAATCTAATTGAATACGGCTTTGTTCACCAAATAGCCATTCATCATCACTAATTTCGGCAGGATCAAATTCATCTTTTTCTGTTTCTTGCACGATGAGTTTTTTGAGTTCCAGCTCAAGTGCCGGTGCTTCCAGTGTAAAAGTATAAGCCATTAGAATCTCGCTTGTTTAGTTAATTGTCGTTGATAAATGAAAGTCGCTAAAAGTAATGTTATCGCTCCAAAGCCACTTAATAAATAGAGCGGTTGTTGTATTTGGTTAAGGTGATAGTGATTTAATAATAAATTTTGGAAACCACTTAATGCCCAGCCCATAGGTGAAAATTGCGAAATAGTTTGCATAATTTCTGGCATAACATAAACAGGCACCATAATACCGCCAATGGCTGCCATGATAATGATGCCGCCTCCGCCTAATACGACCGCATGTTCAGTGGTTCTTGCTACCACACTAATTAACAAACCATATCCTAGTGCCGCAAGGCTTACTGCACTGGATAATACGATGTAAGGTAACCAGCTCCCAGAGAGTGTAAATGCGGGCATATCAAGTGCAGGGAGGACAAAATAACCAAGCGCGACCATGCCGACGAATTGTAACTGGTTAATCAAAAAATAAGGAATTAATTTGGCAATAATCAAGCTCAATGCAGAGGCCCGCGCCATGCGTAAACGGGTTAGCGTATTGGTTTGACGCTCCATTGCCATCACGTTAGATAGAGGAATCATAATAAAGAACATGCCAAAAATTAGCCAAGCCGGTACACTATGTTGCACGGAGCTTGGTTTGCTCACTTCCTTTCCATGACGATTGACATAAATTTCTTGCCACAAATCTTTCGCGAGATAATCATTAATTTGAGCAAATTTGTTATCCAGCTCTTTATTGACTTTATTCTGAATGTCTTTGATTGGTTTTCGTTTATTATTTTCTAATGTGATGTGATTGTCTGCCAAATAATCGTTTAAACGCAGTTGAGAATAATGTTTTTGTAACACGCCTTTCACACCCAGTAGCCAGCTGCGATCTACACTAGGATTTAACCAAAGTTGTAAAGCCTGTTCTTCCGAAAGTGCGGACTGTTTTTGATTAGGATTTAAAACCAATAGGTCAAATTTACCCGCTTGTAAATCAGCTTGATATTGAGCTAATTCTGACAACGGAGCTTGTTTAACCGCAAGATTTTCTTTCTTGAGTTGAGTGAGAAAATCATCGTTTAGCTGATTTTTTTCACTTACTAGTACAATCTCTGACCGATTGCTTAATGCATTATCATTACTCAATGCTGCCGACATAATCAACATAAACAAAATTGGCATAATGAATAACACAGCAACACCATGCAGATCACGGCTTAATAGGCGCATTTCTTTAAAAATCGATGCAATTAGCATGTTTTTCCCGCCTGATTTAAAAAATCTAAATAAAAACGTTCCAAACTTTGTCCTTCTTCTAAAATGCCTTGCACGGTGCCTTGATAAATGAGATTGCCTTCATTTAACAGCACTAACTTATCACATAATTGCTCGATTTCTTGTAAATAATGAGAGGTATAAATTACCGTCACACCTTGCTCTTTCAGCGCCGCTACGCTATCTAAAATAAATTGGCGGGATTGTGGGTCAATACCCACTGTGATCTCATCTAGAAAAATCACTTTTGGGCGATTAATTAAGCCAATAGCAAAATTTAAACGGCGCTTTAACCCGCCAGATAAATGTTTCGCGAGCTTATTTTTATGAGAGGTTAAATCTACTTTAGCGAGTAGTTCTAATAAATAACCTTTATCTCGAACATCATACAATGACGCAAAAAATTTCAGATTTTCCCAAACCGTGAGCAAGGGATAAAATGCAAAATCCTGTGGCACCAAGGAAATCTGATGGCGCTGTTTTTTGCTTAGTTTTGCAAAAGGTACACCATCAAAATAAATCTCTCCCTGTTGCACAGGTTGCAACCCAGCAAGTAGAGACATTAAGGTGGTTTTACCTGCACCATTCGGACCTAAAAGTCCAACCGTGGAAGCTGATTCAATATCAAAATTGACCGTACTTAATGCATTTTTTTCTGCGTTAGGGTAGAGATGGCTGAGATAGCTTATTTGAATCATTTATATTTATTTCAATAGATAGTTAATTAAATAATCCATTAAATAATTAACTTCTAACTCTGTAATTTTATCTAAATGTATATTCTTATCTGTTCCTATAGATTTTTTAATTGGGTCATATATTCGATATAATTTCTCTATCCATTCTAATTGGAATTTATTTTCTTTAGAAATTTTTTCTAATATAGAAACAGTTTCACCTTTTGTTCGTGATGCAGTAAATATTATTTTACAGTCATGTTTTTTTATTAAACATGTTTCAACACGATTTTTAATAATTTTCTTTATATCGCCCGCAGTAGATATTCCAATTTTAATACCGTTATAATCAAAAATAGCAACAATGTCATGTTTTTCATTTGAATAATCATCATCTAATTTAATAAAATCAAAATTTTTATTTTTCTTAAGTTGATGAATAAATTTTTTTAAAGCTGTAGATTTGCCTCTACCAGATGAGCCATATAAAGCAACTATTGTTTTTTTCATTTGCAACCTCCTATACTAGATTTTTCCATAATATTTGTTCTTTATCCGCAATTTCCCGCAAATAGTCCGCTACCGTTTTATAGCCTTCCATTGATGGTTTTTTGCATTGCTTCACACACAAGCCCGCGAATTGGCGCCACATATCGCCGATTTCTGTCATTTGTTCAGAGGCAAGTTTGTATTTTGGCTCTTGGCAGATATTGGCAGCTTGTTCAAGGAAATAAGCATATAAATAGCGAAAACCTGCACCACCAGTGCCGATTTCCTCTTGCATACGAACGATGTGACCTAGATATAATCGTTTGTATTTTTCCGAAGGATGCGTTGCCAGTTTTTCAATTTGTTTGGCAACGGTACGAATGCCTTTTACACCGACGAAAAAGAGCGGCGCTAACATTTGTTTGGCATTTTTACGAATGGCTTTACGGGTAATACTTGGTAAATCAATCTTAGTTAGGTCAGGTTGGCTTTCAAAGTAATACATCAACCCTTTTGGCGCCAGTACACCTTTCACAAAACGCGCGCGTTGTAAATCTTCAGTAGCACAACGCTGTACCGTTTCAAAGACGGGATCGCTAATCAAATAATCATTTTGCTCTTTGCCATACACGATCAGATTATGCGCATTAAAATGGAAACGCATTTCAGGTGGGAAATAAGGCAACCAGAAAACAGAGGTTTGTAAACCAACTAATTTATTTTCGGTCAATGCAAGGTCGAGTGCGTCTTGTCCAGCTTGTGGTGCACGAAATTTTTGTATTTTTAACCGCACTTTTAAACGCTTTGCCACATTTTTAATGATTGATTTTGGCGGCATACGGTAGGATATGAGAGGCATTCCATTGATTTTGACTAATGGAATATAAACAAAGGTCAACGCTGAGGCTAATCCGAAAACCATCGCTTCGTTAAAATCGATACCTTGCGTTTTCAACATAGTGGACATGACACCACTTTCGCAGTGAGCCGTGTGCTGATGCTGGAAATTGTTCATAAGAATAATATATAACAGTAATTTTTAGATCGTTTTTAATGTTGAAGTTGATACACCAAATGCTTCTGCATATTTAGCCAATATATTATCCGACAGTTTATCAAAGATACTCGGTTTAAAATGTCGCTTAATTTGCCACTGCCACAGCCCTGTTGTTTGAGCAAGCGTAGGTAGGTCAAAACGATAACGATACATGTAATAAAAGAGCGGTGATTTTTCACCGCGTTTTACCGCATCTAAGGCTTCATTGGTCAGTTGGTTAAATTCTTCAACGGCTTGTTCGGTGACAAATGCTTCTGTATCCCAACCTGTCGTAGTGCCAGTTTTATACTGACCATTTTGAGTGGCATAAATGACTTTCTTTTGCCCACGAAAAATTTTACTGTCGTCTTGTGGGATTTCATTAATGTCCATTCACGACCTCAAGCAACATAAAACAAGAGGAGAAACGACCGCTCTCTGGAATGTAGCACAATACTTTTTGCCCGTTTTTAAGCGGGTATTTCTCTAGAAATTCTTGCAAAATGATATAAATTGATGCTGAACCTGTATTCCCTTTACTTTCAAGATTAGTGAACCATTTTTCTTGTGGGATCTCAAAATTAATATTTTTCAGACCATCTAATAATTTATCTCGGAAAAAGCCTGAAGAATAATGAGGTAAGAAATAATCAATCTCGTCTGCTTTTAAGTCATATTTATCAATTAAGCGTAATAGCGCATTTTCAACCGTGCAGCGCACAATGTTTTCGTTGAGTAATTTGACATCTTGCTTAACGGCCATCAGGCAGCGTGCTTCACGCTCTTCTTTAGTGACGTTTTTCCAACTCACAAATTGTTCATCGCGAATTTCTGCGCCTGCATACATACAAACAGGCATTTCGTTGGCGTAAGAAATGAGATCAATCCAGTGGATCTTTAAGCTAAATCCATGCTGATTGGGTTGATTACTTAATTGTACGGCACCAGCACCGTCAGAAAGCATCCAACGTAGGAAATCTTTTTCAAAACCAATTTCCGGTTTAGCTTCATCTAACAGTCTTTGTTCAATTTCGGCTTGAAAATGTTCACCACGCATGATGGCAGATGCTGCTTCAGATGCCACGGCAATTGAACTTTGATGTTCACCAGTTCGAACAGCATTATAAGCATGCTTCATTGCAGCCATTCCAGCTACACAAACGCCCGCGGTTGTCAGCACTTCATAAGGTGGGGCATTAGGAATTAAACCATGTACCATAACACCTTGGCCCGGCATAATTTGATCGGGGTAAGATGTACCGCATGCCAAGCAACTCACCTCATTGACATTCATCCCTTGGCGAATTAAATCATTAATGGCTTCTACTGCAAGCTCAGTACTAGTATGTGTCGTTTCTCGGGTTTCCGGATTAATTGCATAATGACGCGTTTTTATCGCATTTGAACGTAAGATCATTTTACGTACGCGGGATGGTGTATTACCAATCATACCGAGCACTTGTTCCATTTGATCATTTGTTACGGGTTCATTTGGTAAAAATGCAGCAACTCGATTAATATAAACATCATGTAGTGAAGTCAAAATTATTCCCCTGAAGGTTCAGCAAAATAGCGCTTTTGGTGCGCCAGTTTTTCTTTTAATAATGGTTTTAATAGGCGTTTTACCACGGCTGAAAGTGGTACAACAGTGAGAATTAGTATAATCAAAAATACGATATAAAAATAGAGCATGGCTTGACGAAAAACAGGCGAAATTTGACCGCACTTTAACAGCAATTTTCCCCAGATATAAAAACTGCGGTGACCGACTTTTTCGCTCATCATTAATTTTTCATCAATTTTGACAGCCCCCATGTTTTGGAAAAGTGATTTATCTAAAGGTTGATTTTCGTTCAGAATCTGTACTAAACGATATCCAAAACGTTGCATATCTTGCATATCTGCATCACTAATTCCTGCGCTAGGTAGCCATGAAAAATAACGTTTTTTTCCACTGAACATCCATGCCGGGGTCGTAATAAAACTTGCCCAAGCATTGGATTGATCCGTTTTAACCACATTGCCAATTAAATTAGCGTCAAGTGCGGTCAGCATTTTTTTCATTTTTTCTTGAGCCATCAACCACATATTACGGCAGCCAATCAGAGTAATGACAGGCGTGTTTTTTAAGATTTTAGCTTGTTCAGATTGCAAAAATGCGGTGATAGGTTGTGAAGGTGATAGAAACCATACGCTGTAAGCGATGATGACTAAATCATATTTTTCACGTTGTAATATTGGCGTTTCAATCGGTGCAGGTTTGAGATGAACCGATTCTGGAAACTGATTGAAAAAGGGAATAAATTTCCAAGGAAAAGAATAGGGTTGAATCGGTTTAATTTGACATTCTTCAATAACAATATTTTCTTGTTGCTTTAATGGTTGAAGAAAATGTTGCGTCAGTTCATTTAACTGACCCGTTTGTGAATAAGAAATAACTAAAATGTGCTTTTGCGATTGAGACATAATTAAACGTAGAATGTAATTTAACGCGACATTATATATTATTTAATGTTTGATTTATAGCCTATTCAGACTCTCGGTCTAATTGATATTTTAGCTGAAAAATGAGGCATTAAATTCATTTTGTCAGTGTGGTCTTTCTATCACTTTATAAAATGGGATTTAGTCTGAACATAAAATCCCCCAAAACTGACCGCACTTTTGCGTTTCTTAAAATAAATTCCTGCTAAAGGTTGAAACATAGGGGGATTTATTGCGATAATCCTCATTATTTTTTGGGTGATCTTTCGGGCTGCCATTTTTTCAGGTGGCCAGTTTTTATTAGGAAAGATTAATTTGAACATTATTTAAGTTAGAAGAATAACAATGGCTGAAAAACGTAATATTTTTTTAGTGGGTCCGATGGGCGCGGGTAAAAGCACCATTGGCCGTCAGCTTGCGCAACAATTGAATATGGATTTTGTCGATTCAGATGCAGTAATTGAGGAACGTGCGGGAGCAGACATTAGCTGGATTTTTGATTTAGAAGGCGAAGAAGGCTTTCGTAAGCGTGAAGAACGTATTATCAATGAATTGACTCAATTACAGGGCGTCGTGCTTTCCACTGGTGGTGGAGCAGTGATGTCAAAAGAGAGTCGTAATTATCTTTCTGCTCGTGGCATTGTCATTTATTTAGAAACCACGGTAGATAAGCAATATCAACGTACACAACGTGATAAAAAGCGCCCATTATTACAAGGGGCTGATGACCCACGCCAAGTGCTTGAAGATTTAGCTAAAGTGCGTAATCCGTTATACGAAGAAATTGCGGATATTACTTTGCCAACAGATGAGCAAAATGCCAAAGTAATGGTTAATCAAATTGTTGATTTAATTGATAATCTAAACGGCTTAAACGGTTCACTCTAAGGATTAAAAATGTTGTGCGTAAATGTTGAATTAAAAGAACGTCGTTATCCCATTTATATCGGCGAAGGTTTATTAAAAGATGAAACCTGCTATCCGCTGAAAAAAGGGGATAAAGCGATGATCGTGACTAATCCAACCGTCGCACAATATTATCTTGAAACCGTTACACAAACGCTAGAAAAAATCGGCTGTCAGGTTGAATCGGTATTATTGCCTGATGGCGAAAAATATAAAACGCTCGATTCTTTAAACCTCATTTTTACCGCACTTTTAAAGCATAATCATGGGCGAGATACCACCATTATTGCATTAGGTGGTGGAGTGATTGGTGATGTGGCAGGTTTTGCCGCAGCAAGCTATCAGCGTGGCGTGCGTTTTATTCAAATTCCTACCACATTATTAGCTCAAGTGGATTCTTCTGTTGGTGGCAAAACAGCCGTTAATCATGAGTTAGGCAAAAATATGATTGGGGCGTTTTATCAACCTTCTACGGTGATCATTGACACCCTTACACTCAATACCTTGCCAAAACGTGAAGTGAATGCGGGACTTGCGGAAGTCATTAAATATGGGGCGATTTTAGATTATGCCTTTTTTGAATGGCTTGAAGCACATATCGATGAATTAGTTGCGTTAAATCAACATTCATTACAGCATTGCATTGCACGTTGTTGCCAAATTAAAGCGGATGTTGTTGCGCGTGATGAAACCGAAAAAGGTGATCGAGCATTACTAAATCTCGGTCATACTTTTGGACATGCGATCGAAACACATTTAGGCTATGGGAACTGGTTACATGGTGAAGCTGTTGCAGCTGGAACTATGATGGCCGCTGTGTTATCTGAACAATTAGGCGATCTTTCTTTTGAAGATGTTGCACGTTTAGAAAAACTTTTAGCGCGTGCTAATTTGCCGACTGTTTCGCCTGATACCATGCAGCCAGACGATTATTTACCGCACATGATGCGTGATAAAAAAGTGTTGGCAGGCAAGTTGCGTCTTGTGTTGCTAAAAGCGCTTGGTCAAGCCTACGTGGCGACTGATACTGACAAATCTCTTGTGCTAAACGCGATTGAGCGTTGCACACAACATGACTAACTGTCATTGCTCTCATGTTGCGTCCGAAAAATAACAAAACGAAACCTCGAATTAAACACCGCCCGTTTTTGAAATGGGCGGGCGGTAAATTTCGTTTAACGGACGATCTCAACCGAGTCTTTCCAAAAAGAAAACAGTGTTTGATTGAACCCTTTGTTGGCGCGGGTGCTGTTTTTTTAAATTCCCATTTTGAACGTTATATTTTGGCGGATATTAATCCCGATTTGATTAACTTGTTTAATATCGTCAAAGAAAATGTGGATGCCTATATTGAGGCTTGTAAGCCAATTTTCTTTGCAGAGAATGCCAATACAGCCGACTATTATTACGCACAACGTGAAGCTTTTAATCAATCCACTGATCCTTTCGTGCGTTCGGTGTTATTCCTTTATTTGAACCGCTTTGGGTTTAATGGCTTGTGCCGTTATAACAGTAAAAATGAGTTCAATGTGCCCTTTGGCGCTTATAAAACTCATTATTTCCCAGAAGATGAATTACGCTATTTCGCCCATAAAGCGCAAAGTGCGGTCTTTTTATGTGCCGATTTTCAACAAACGTTTGAATTAGCGGATAAACACAGCGTGATCTATTGTGATCCGCCTTATGCACCGCTTGCGCAAGATACCAATTTTACTGGATATGCAGGGAATGCTTTTGGACTTGAACATCAAAAGAATTTAGCGGAATGTGCAAAGAAAGCACAAAAAGAAAAGCAAATTTCCGTCGTGATTTCTAACCACGATACGAAATTTACACGTGAGATTTATAAAGGGGCAAAATTCAAACGCGTTAAAGTACAGCGCTCGATCAGTCAATCTTCAGAGAAACGAGTTAAAGTAAAAGAATTAATCGCTATCTTTAAAGGTTAGCTTAGCAGGTTAATTCTGGATTGATTTTAATCTCAAAGCCTTTTACTTCGGGATAAGTCGGTTGAATTGCGGCGAGTAATTCGCTTTGTCGAAATAAAATCCCTTGGCGAACGACCGCACTTTTAACTTCGATAAAGAGTTTCCCATTCGTAATGGAGCCTAAACGAAAAAGTCCTTTAAATTCTTGAGGAAAAAGGCGGCTGATGTTTTGGTTCAGTTCATTCAACATTAACCCTTTCTGCATGATTTTGGCAAATTGAGATCCTTCTAGCACATCAATAATATTCATGGCTTTTTGATAACGCTCATGCTTGTTTTCCACAAAAATACCCCAATAATGACTTTACGTTGAATTTCCGATACAATACACACAAATTTTGTCAGAGACAATAAGATGATGAAATCAAACAAAGGTAAAACAAATTTCTGGTCGCAGTTGCTATTAAGCATGATTGCGATTTTTGCTTTACCTGTTGCTCAGGGATTGGAGGCGCCGCCTTCATCAAATATGAGTGGCGAAAATTACCAAACATCATCTGAACAACATATGTTGATTGCGGTGCGTGAAATTCGTCAAGCATTGCAGGTTCAACCTCAGCCAACAAATCACAAAACCCATTCCAATCAAAAACACGAAAAAATTCAACCGCACTTTATCGCGGCAGAGTTTCCTGTTTTTGCCCCTATTCGGGCCGGTCCTGCTATTATTTAATTTTCTTTTATCTTTGAACGAACCGATTTTTTAATCGGATGATCCTTTTTATTTTTTATTTGAAAGAGAAATTATGAGTTTTTTAACAAAAATTTTTGGCAGCCGTAACGAACGTATTTTACGCAGATTAAGAAAACAAGTTGCGAAAATCAACAAAATGGAGCCGGCTTTTGAAGCATTAAGTGATGATGAATTAAGAGCAAAAACAGAAGAATTCCGTAGCCGTTTAGCTAATGGTGAAACTTTACAACAACTTTTACCTGAAGCGTTTGCTACCGTGCGTGAAGCGGGTAAACGTGTACTCGGTATGCGCCATTTCGATGTGCAATTAATCGGTGGTATGGTGCTCACCAATCGTTGTATCGCAGAGATGCGTACGGGTGAAGGTAAAACCTTAACTGCAACCTTGCCTTGTTATTTGATGGCATTGGAAGGTAAAGGCGTACACGTTGTGACAGTGAATGATTACTTAGCACGTCGAGACGCGGAAACTAATCGCCCATTATTTGAATTCTTAGGTATGACTGTTGGGGTGAATATCCCTGGTTTACCGCCTGAAGCAAAACGTGAAGCTTATGCGGCAGATATTACATACGCGACAAACAGTGAACTAGGTTTCGATTACCTTCGTGATAACTTAGCGCATTCTAAAGAAGAACGTTTCCAACGTCATTTAGGCTATGCCTTAGTGGATGAGGTGGACTCTATCTTAATCGATGAAGCGCGTACGCCATTGATTATTTCTGGTCAAGCGGAAGACAGTTCAGAGCTTTATATTGCGGTAAATAAATTAATTCCGAATTTAATTAAGCAAGAAAAAGAAGATACGGAAGAATATACCGGTGAAGGCGATTACACTCTAGATCTTAAAACCAAACAAGCGTATTTGACTGAACGTGGTCAAGAAAAAGTTGAAAATTGGTTAATCGAACAAGGTTTAATGCCTGAAGGTGATTCTCTTTATTCGCCTGCACGTATTGTGTTGTTACACCATGTTATGGCAGCGTTACGTGCAAACACCTTATTTGAGCGCGATGTAGACTATATCGTGAAAGATGGTGAGATCGTGATCGTCGATGAGCATACTGGTCGTACTATGGCGGGTCGTCGTTGGTCTGATGGTTTACACCAAGCGATCGAAGCGAAAGAAGGCGTAGAAATTAAGAGTGAAAACCAAACTGTTGCGTCGATTTCTTACCAAAACTACTTCCGTCTTTATGACAAATTAGCAGGTATGACCGGTACTGCAGATACCGAAGCCTTTGAATTCCAACAAATTTATGGTTTGGAAACTGTCGTCATTCCGACCAACCGTCCAATGATTCGTGATGATCGTACGGACGTCATGTTTGAAAATGAAGAATACAAATTCAATGCGATTATTGAAGATATCAAAGACTGTGTCGCACGCAATCAACCGGTTCTTGTGGGTACCGTATCCGTTGAAAAATCTGAAATGCTTTCTCAAGCGTTAGATAAAGCGGGCATCAAACACAATGTATTGAATGCAAAATTCCACGCGCAAGAAGCGGAAATAGTTGCGGAAGCTGGGGCACCTGGTGCGGTAACCATTGCAACCAACATGGCGGGTCGTGGTACCGATATTATCCTCGGTGGTAACTGGAAAGCAAAAGCTGCAAAATTAGAGAACCCAACACCAGAGCAAATTGAGGCGCTTAAAGCTGAGTGGGAGAAAAATCACGAGATCGTGATGCAAGCCGGTGGTTTACACATTATCGGGACAGAACGTCACGAATCACGCCGTATTGATAACCAGTTGCGTGGTCGTTCAGGTCGTCAAGGTGACCCAGGTTCTTCACGTTTCTACCTTTCTTTAGAAGATGGCTTAATGCGTATTTATCTGAATGAAGGTAAATTAAATATGATGCGTAAAGCCTTCACTCAACCAGGTGAAGCGATGGAGTCTAAACTTTTAGCTAAAGTGATTGCATCAGCGCAAGCGAAAGTAGAAGCCTTCCACTTTGATGGTCGTAAAAACTTGCTTGAATATGATGATGTGGCTAATGACCAACGTCACGCAATTTACGAACAACGTAATTACTTGCTCGATAACGATGATATTTCAGAGACGATCAAAGCAATTCGCAGCGATGTATTTAATGATGTGATTGACCAATATATTCCACCACAATCGTTGGAAGAACAATGGGATATTAAAGGCTTAGAAGAGCGTTTAGCGCAAGAGTTTGGTCTTGAGTTACCAATTGAACATTGGTTGGAAGAAAATAACAATCTTCACGAAGAGAACTTGCGTGAGCGTATTATTCAAGAAGCCGAAGATGAATACAAAGCGAAAGAAGCGCTTGCGGGTGAAGACACCATGCGTCATTTCGAAAAAGGTGTGATGTTGCAAACCCTTGATGAGCTTTGGAAAGAGCACTTGGCGGCAATGGACTATTTACGTCAAGGTATCCATTTACGTGGTTATGCGCAAAAAGATCCAAAACAAGAGTACAAAAAAGAATCTTTCCGTATGTTTACTGAAATGTTGGATTCTTTAAAACATCATGTGATTACGACACTTACTCGAGTGAAAGTCCGTACGCAGGAAGAGATGGAAGAAGCGGAACGTGCACGTCAGGAAATGGCTGAACGTGAAGCATTAACACATCAACCTGTAGATGAAAATACAGAGCAAGCTCAAAGCGAGGACTATTCAGATCGCCATATTGGACGTAATGAACCTTGTCCTTGTGGGTCAGGTAAAAAATACAAGCATTGTCACGGCAGTAAAGCCCGATATGCTTAGTTAAGGTAAAGAGCGGTTAAATTTTTGCGTGTTTAAAACACCGCTAAAAATGACCGCTCTTTCTACTTTTGAGATAAGGAAAGACGATGAGTAAGCCTATCATTCAAGTTGCGGCAGGGATTATTCGTAATGAATTTGGGCAGCTATATTTGACCCAACGCTTAGAAGGGCAAGATTTTGCGCAAGCATTAGAATTTCCAGGTGGCAAAGTTGATGCAGGTGAAACACCTGAAGAAGCGTTAAAAAGAGAATTGGAAGAAGAGATTGGCATTCACATTTTAAATGCTGAGCTGTACGAACGTTTTCAATTTGAATATCCAACCAAAATTTTAGATTTTAGTTTTTATCTGGTCACTGAATGGATTGGCGAGCCGTTTGGTCGAGAAGGCCAGGAAGGTTTTTGGCTTGAACAAAGTGAGCTTGATGCAGGGCAATTCCCCCCAGCCAATTTAAAGCTGATTCAGCGTTTAGTAGCTGAAAGTGTCAAATAACATTTAATCAAATTTATTTATTATGATTCCAAGTATTTTTCTGAGTTTATTTTTTATTGCGACGGTGATTTTTATCGTCAATTCGCACTATCGTTGGACATATTTTTTTGCGATTGCATTATTCTTCTTATTGTTTAGTTCAATGTTTGCGATAACAGGTCAATGGCAACGCGGATTGAATTTTGCGTCCGTACTTTTTGTAGTATTGATGTTATTCCATCGAATGAAAATTCATTACTACAAACAACCTTTACTCATTTCAGATTTTTGGCTTGTGACAGACTGGCGAAATTGGGAAACCCTCTTACATTATAAAGGGGCGATTTTCGGCGTGTTGGGGCTATTAGGTCTGTTGGGTTATGCTATCTTTGGTTGGTCAGATGTGGAAACTGCATCTACTGGATTCCGCGTATTTGCAGCAATACTCGCTGCAACGAGCTTTGGTTTAATGTGGCATTATTCTAAAGATCCGGATGCCACAAAAGTCTGGCTGGATTCATTGCCGGATGATGGTCGAGATGTCTTTTTAAACTTACCAATGTCTTGTCGTGGCGTATTCTTTAAAGTGCCAGAATTTGAAGGTAATAGTCAAAAATTTAAAGAAAAAATGACCGCACTTTTAAGTGAAAAGACTGAGAGTAAAACTGAAAGTGCAGAAAAGCCAGACGCAGAAAAATCAGATATAGTGGTGTGTCTACAAGAATCAACTTTGAATCCGCATCAATTTGATTTTGATGCAGAAACTATCCCGCCATTTTCAATGTTTAATAAGCAGGAAGATACCGCATTTGTGAGTCCATTACGTGTGCATACGGTGGGCGGCGCAACGTGGAAATCTGAATTTGCTTTCCTTGCAGGGGTGCCATCAACCGATTTTGGTGCTTTAGCAAGTGGGGTGTTTTATTCGGTTGTGCCACACTTACAGACAGGTTTTATTAAAAATCTTCGTGAGCAAGGCTATTTTTGCGTGGCGTTATCGCCTTTTACGAAAGGTAACTACAACGCAAAACCTGCCTATGACCATTTTGGTTTTGATTTGATGTTGCAACCACAAGATTTAGGCTATCCCGCATCAATCAGCAAAAATCTCTGGCACATTACCAGTGAAGAGATGATGTATTACACCAAGCTGATTCTGCAGAAACAGCATCCATCATTGGAAAATGTGAAACAGCCGATGTTTGTTTATGTGCTAACCATGAAAGAGCACGGCCCTTACAACACGAATATGCCAAACCATTTTAATTTGGCGAGTAAACGTTTAGGGGGAAAAGCAATTTCTTGCCTAAATGATTATATTGATCGTATTGCTAGCCTTAATGAGGCAATCGAAGGCTTGAATGATTATTTAAAAGCACGAGAAACACCTTATGTATTCGGTTATTTTGGTGATCACCAAGTCGCTTTTGATAATCAGCTTCCACCGAAAAAAGGTAACTTTGCGAACCCAGATTATGTGACTCAATTTGTCGTTAGAACTAATCGTAAGACTGACTTTGTTCAACAGCAAGATTTCTTAGATTTAGCCTTTGCTGGTGGCGTATTACTTGATGTGGCAGGTTTATCACCGAAAGATGACTTTATGCGCGCAAATATCGCGATGCGTCAGTTAAGCCAAGGTAAGCTAGAAGATGCAGAGGATATGGATTTAGTGAATAGCTATCGAAATTATCTGTATCAAGATTTAAAAATTGCGCAATAATAAAAAATCTCGGTTAACGCCGAGATTTTTTTATAAGCAAAATTTAACCGATAAGTCTGCCAATTTTACCCACACGTCTTGACCATATTCTTGCTTGGTTGTACGCTCAATATCAGCTAACTCTTGCAATATTTCAAAGAGCTTTTGATAGGTGAGTCGTTGTATCGCTGCAGTATAAAGATGACGACGATTCTGCCAAATTTTAAGGCGGTCAAAATCCGCTTTGAGTGTCTGTGTTGGCAAACTCGCTTGAAAAGATGGATTGCGTAGCTGTGGTTTTGTTAATTCTAACAACGTGAGCAGTTCACGCTGTAAAGTACGCAATAAAATGACAGGTTGCACATCTTCAGCTTGTAAACCTCGCAAAATTCGCTTTGAGCGATTTGCCTTGCCTGATAACAATGCATCAATCCATTGGAAAGGGGTAAAGACAGAAGATTGCTCTACGACTGATTTAACGCGGTTATACGTGAGTTTATGATCAGGATAAAGCAAATCTAAAAGCTGTAACGCTTGTTTCAATGCCAGTAGATTATTTTCATAGCTGTAACAAAGTAGTTGAACGGCTTCCTCATCAGCTGATAATCCCATGTTTTTTGTACGATGCTTCACCCAACGAGAAAGTTGTTCTGAATTCGGTGTTTGGCAGTTCGCAACAACCGATTGTGGATCAAGTTGATTTGCCTGAATAAACCACTCTTGTTTTTCGGCTGCTTTAGACAATTTAGGCAAGATGAGAACAAGCAAGCTATCTTCATTTAATCCATTAATAAATTGCTGAAGGTTTTTCTGCAAAAGTGCGGTTAAATTTTCGGGTAAATTGAGAATGAAAATTTGCTTATTAAAGAAGAGCCCCATAGATTGGCTGGCCTCAATTAATGCAGACCAGTCAGTATTAGTATCTATGGTGATTTGATTTTTTTCATCAAAACCTTGAAGAAGGGCTGCTTGATGAATGAGATCTTCACTTTCACTGAGCAACAGGGGATCTGTCCCAACCAAAAAATAGACTTTCGCTAAATGGCTGTTCAGATTAGAAGCCAGTTGCTCAGGAAAAATGCGGTTCATTATTTTCCTTGAACTTGATGTTGTAAGGCAGCCATTTTATTAATTAATTGGCGAGCCGCTTGTTCACGCATATCATTCCAAATTACATCGCGTTCAGCTGATTTTGCTAATGCAGCACGTGAGTTATCAAAGAAAGTGCGGTTGATTTTTGCAGAGATTGGATAGGTTTCCCCATTTGCTAAACGCACGCTAGCCTCAACATCAAGGGTCAATACTTTTTCTGCTTCACGGCCTTGTTTAAAGACTGACGCCACTTTATCGCTCGAAGTCTGTTTATTTAAACGCAACACTGGCACACCTTGTTTTGCAGGAACAAGGTTTACGTTGTTGCTAAGCAGTTGCTTACGCATTGCCATTGACATTTCACTGTATGGGTCGCTACTTTCAAGGGCCATTGTTTTTAATTCTGCAGGAACAGCCGCACCATTATCGAAGTGCCAACCACAAGCAGTTAAAAAGGCAGTTGCCCCAACTAAGCAGATCGTTTTGATTGATTTCATCATAAAAATTACCTGTAAAATTCACCGCACTTTATTTTGTTTAAGAGTCGTTTATACAAATCTTTGAATAAAATGCGGTTATTTTATGGATTATTGCGGTTTAACCACCACATTTAACAATTTACCTGGTACATAAATCACTTTTACGATTTGTGTATTGTCAGTAAATTTCTTCACATTTTCATCTGCAAATGCAACCGTTTTCACGGTTTCTTCATCCGCATCAGCTGCAACGGTGACTTTACCACGAACTTTACCGTTGACTTGAACCACGATAAGTTTTTCATCTTCTACCATCGCTGCTTCGTCAGCTTTCACCCATTCTGCATGGTCGATGTTGCTTTCGTTGCCTAAAGCTTTCCATAACTCAAAGCAGATGTGCGGAGTGATTGGGTAAAGCATGCGCACGACTGCGCTTAATGCTTCTGCCATAACAGCGCGATCTTGTTCGCTTTCTAATGGCGCACGGGTTAATTTATTCATTAACTCCATTACTGCCGCGATAGCGGTATTGAAAGTCTGACGGCGACCAATATCATCACTCACTTTCGCGATTGTTTTATGCACATCACGACGAAGTGCTTTTTGGTCTGCAGAAAGTGCGGTCACATCTAAAGCGGTTTTTGCTGGATTTTGGCTGTATTCATACACTAAATTCCAGACACGACCTAAGAAACGTTTTGCACCTTCTACGCCAGATTCTTGCCATTCAAGCGTCATTTCCGCAGGAGAAGCGAACATCATGAAGAGACGCACGGTATCTGCACCGTATTTTTCCACCATTTCTTGTGGGTCGATACCGTTGTTTTTGGATTTCGACATTTTGGTCATACCGGTATGCACTAATTCACGGCCTTCCGGATCAGTCGCCTTGATGATACGACCTTTTTCATCACGCTCAAGAGTGACTTGCGTTGGACTTACCCAAATACGCTCGTTGGTCGGGCTAGTGTAGTAGAATGCATCGGCTAACACCATGCCTTGGCATAATAATTTTTGTGCTGGCTCATCACTCGTGACGAAACCAGCATCACGCAATAATTTGTGGAAGAAACGGAAGTAGAGCAAGTGCATGGTCGCGTGCTCGATACCGCCGATATATTGATCCACTGGTAACCAGTAATTAGCTTCATCTTTATCCAACATGCCTTCAGCATAGCTTGGTGAGGTGTAGCGTGCATAGTACCAAGAGGATTCCATAAAGGTATCAAAGGTATCGGTTTCTTTTAATGCAGGTTCACCGTTGAAAGTGGTTTTCGCCCAGTTTGGATCTGCTTTAATTGGGCTTTTCACGCCGTCCATGACCACATCTTCTGGCAGAATAATCGGTAAATCTTCGATTGGTGCCGGTACGGTTTCTCCGTTTGGCAAGGTCAGCATTGGAATTGGTGCACCCCAATAACGTTGACGAGAAACGCCCCAGTCACGTAAACGATAATTAACTTGGCGTTTACCTACGCCTAATTTTTCTAATTTGTCTGCGATACCGTTGAATGCGCCATCAAAATCCAAACCATCAAACTCAGCAGAGTTCACTAATTTACCGTGCTCAACGAAAGCTTGTTTGGTTAAATCAATTTCTTCATCCGCAAGCGGTGCGATCACTTGTTTAATTGGTAAATCGTATTTTTGAGCAAATTCAAAGTCACGTTGGTCATGTGCTGGAACCGCCATGACTGCACCAGTACCGTAATGCATTAATACAAAGTTAGCGACCCAAATTGGTAATTTTTCACCGGTTAATGGATGAATAGCGAATAAGCCAGTTGCCATCCCTTTTTTCTCCATCGTGGCAAGGTCTGCTTCTGCCACTTTGGCATTTTTCGCTTCACGGATAAATTCTGCTAATTCAGGATTCTTTTCTGCCGCTAAGTCGGCTAATGGGTGCGCTGCTGCAATACCTAAATAACTTACACCATAGAAGGTATCTGGACGGGTCGTATAAACCGCAACTTTTTCTGCGGTATCTGCCACATCAAAAGTAATTTCTACCCCTTCAGAACGGCCAATCCAGTTACGTTGCATGGTTTTTACCATGTCTGGCCATTGTGGAAGTTGGTCTAATCCACCTAATAATTGTTCTGCATAGTCGGTAATTTTAATGAACCATTGTGGGATTTCTTTTTGTTCTACCGGAGTATCACAACGCCAACAACAACCGTCGTGCACTTGTTCGTTCGCCAACACAGTTACATCGTTCGGACACCAGTTTACGGTTGAGTTTTTTTTGTACACTAAGCCTTTTTTGTAAAGCTCAGTGAAGAACCATTGTTCCCATTTGTAGTATTCTGGACGGCAGGTCGCAATTTCGCGATCCCAGTCATAACCAAAGCCCAACATTTTGAGCTGTTTTTTCATGTATTCAATGTTTTCGTAAGTCCATTTTGCGGGCGCGGTTTTATTTTTAATCGCAGCACCTTCAGCCGGCAAACCGAATGCATCCCAACCAATTGGCTGTAATACGTTTTTGCCGTTCATACGTTGATAACGAGAAACCACATCACCGATCGTGTAGTTACGCACGTGGCCCATGTGTAAACGACCAGATGGGTAAGGGAACATAGAAAGGCAGTAATATTTTTCTTTAGACGTATCTTTGATTGCTTTGAAGACTTTATTTTCAGCCCAATATTGTTGAACTGCAGGTTCAATCAAATCGGGACGGTAATGTTGTTGCATAGAAAATCACCTTAAATTTTGACCGCACTTTGCGGTATGTTTTGATTTGTAAAATGTGATATAGGATAGCGTAAAACAGGGAAAATTGGTAGAAAGTGCGGTGATTTTTTTGCTGATTTTATAAGAGATTTTGAATTTCAGATGGAATTAATTTAGGCGAAGGAATCCAAACTTGTTTATGTCGGTTTAATTCACCTTTTTCAAGAACTATTGAGCTCTTAGGCACTTTGAATGTTTTACTCAAAAATTTCAGCAAGTGAGCATTGGCTTGACCATCAACAGGTGGAGCCGTGATCGTGATCTTGAGTTCATCATCATGCAATCCCACAATTTGATCTTTACTGGCTTTGGGTTGCAGAATAATTTTAAGGCGTAGTCCTTCAGATGTTTGTTCGATTGCTGACATAACTAAATTTACTTACCATATTTACAATAAGGGCTGGAAAATCCAGCCCGAAAAAATAATGTTATTTTTAACCGCACTTTACGCAGCAATTGCCCATAAAAGGTTAAAGTAATCGTAAAAGAGATTATTTAAAAATAACAGGATAATAGCGATAACCATCGGTGAAAAATCAATCACGCCCACAGTTGGTAAAATGCGTTTAATTGGTTTCAACAAGGGTTCGGTAAGTTGATATAACGCATAGAATGCAGGATTATTGCCACGATTAAACCAACTTAAAATTGCACCGGCGATTAACACATAGAAAATGGCCACACCGATATTTTTAATTAGTCCTAATATGCCCAATAGCAAGAAGAAACTGAGATTTAATCCGCCAAAGAGAATCGATTTTAGTCCGCAAAGCAAGAAGACTAAAAACAGTGCTGCAGTTTCCACTTTTTTCACCATAGGAAAAACTTTACGTAATGGCGCAATAACTGGCTGGGTTAATTTCAGCGTAAATTGAGAAATGGGATTGTAATAATCTACATTCGCTAATGGTAGCCATACGCGTAAAATTAATACTAAACAATACAGATCGATAATCGATCCTAAAAATAATGCAGTTTGGGAAATTTCCATTATAACCAACCTTTCCGTTTGAAATAGATGTAAGGCGTAAGCGCCGCACCAATCATTAAGCCAATAGCCATTGGGTAGCCATATTTAAAATGAAGCTCCGGCATAAATTCAAAGTTCATCCCGTAAGTAGATGCGACAAGTGTTGCGGGTAGGAACATAACCGATACCACCGAGAAGAATTTCATGATTTTATTCTGCTCGATATTAATGTAACCCATTGCTGCCTGCATTAAAAAGTTTACTTTTTGGAACAAAGACTCATTATGCGGTTGCAAGGATTCAATATCTCGTAAGATTTCTCGTGCTTGTTCTAACTGGTTTGGCGGCAAGCGCGTTTTACGCACCAAAAAACCCAATGCACGTTGCGTATCCATCAAACACAAACGCACTTTAGAACTGGTATCTTCTTGTTCTGTTAGGGTATTTAAGGCTTCATCGAAAGCTTCATCTTGCGTACCATTTAAAATTACGCGACTTAATTTTTCCAAATCCGCATAAACGTTTTCGATAACATCGGCTAATTGCTCAATTTTGGTTTCAAATAAGTCGAGTAAGACTTCATATGCATTACATTCAAATAAGCGCTGGCTACGAGAACGCATACGATATAAGCGGAATGCCGGCAATTCACGATCACGCAAGGTAAATAGGCGGCCATCACGAATAGTAAACGCCACGCTCGCGAGATCGGCGTAGTTTTCTTCGTCTTCACAATAGAAGAATGAGTGCAAGTGCAAGCCGTCTTCGTCTTCAAAGAAACGCGCGGATGCTTCGATGTCTTCTAATTCGAGGAATGAGGCGAGACTTTGTCCTAAGCCTTCTTGCAACATTTCACGTTCTTCCCCTGTCGGCTCCAGCAAATCTAACCAAATGGCAGAGCTGAGATCGGCTGGTTCGTCATCAATACGAAGCAAGCGGGAATCGTTAATGGCAAAAGCGTTAATCATTGGTCATACTCCTTTTGGGATTATGAAGATCCAACTGTGAACAAAAAAAGATCAAACGAAATTGGCACTAGAGAAAAGTGCGGTCAAATTTTTGAATGTTTTAAAATGGGTTTCGTTCGATAAAAGATGCCGAAGAAAGGTAAATTGATTACCAGCGAGCTCTCGCTGATAAGAGGCGAGAGTCTAAAGCGATATTCGGTATCGACTATGACTGTCCAAAGTGTGTGTCCTTCTCGTTAAAAAATCGGTCGAATGTTACGCTTGAAAGGTGTATTCGTCAAGTGATTATTGAAAAGGACACGGCACTTTTTAATTAATTGGTATATTGATTAATTGCGTTAGTAACTTCTTGATCTTGATAAATATTATTAACAATATCTTTGAAGGTTTCGCCTAACACTTTTTGAATTTCATCATTGCTCGCATTAAATGCGCCAGACTGTGAACGGGTTGCATTAAAGGTTTTGTTGTATTGTCCGCGTGGACCTTGTACATAAACAACCGCTTGAATTTTGCTGTTCAAGGTATAACGTAAATTGCCTTGATCTACGTGAGTGTTGAATTCTTTCACTTCAACGGTTACACCAGCATTTGCATTATTCGCTTGTCCGATACGGAAACCTTTGCTGACTAAATTTTGTTGCATCACTTGTTGGAAAAGTTGAGTAACGCTTGGTGAGGCATTTAATTTAATTAGCTCGCCTGATTTAGTATAAGTTGCAATTTCTTGTTGTGGACGAGAATCACGAGTATTAACTGTTACCACTGCGGATTGGTTAATATTCATTGATGCAGTCGGTGATTGAGGGGTAAAAGTTAAGGTATTAGATTGCGCTTGGCAACCCGCTAAAAATAATGTCGCAGCGGCTAACGTCATTGCTGATAATGCTTTGATTTTGTTTGTTACTTTCATAATTTCCTCATTGAATTAGGTTAATTTGTGTTATTCTTACAAACTTAACGCTGAATGTATAGCAAAAAGTTAGGGAGTTTATTTATGTCAAAACAACAAGAATTATTAGAGAGAATTCAAGCCGAATTTCAACCGCATTTTGTTACTGTAGAAAATGAAAGCCATATGCACAGTTCCGGTCGAGGGGCTGATTCTCATTTTAAATTAGTGATTGTCAGCGATGCTTTTGAAGGCATGCGCAAGGTGCAGCGCCACCAAAAACTTTACCAACTTTTTGACGATGATTTAAAAAATGGCATTCACGCATTAGCGCTTCACCTTTATACAAAAAGCGAATGGGAGAGCATAGGTGAAGCATTTCCAAAATCACCAAATTGTCTTGGTGTTGGACAGTAAGTATTTCCTTACGTTCCCTATATTCGATTTTCATGATAAGAGAGAAGGCGATAAGCGTTCTCTCTTTTTATTTTGATGGAGATTTATTTTTACTCCAGGTAAATATCTGTCTAAAAAGTTCACAAATATTTCACAAAAAATGGGGGTGTAAAGTGGAATAAAAGCCCATTTTCCGATAGAATAAGGCGCTTTTAATTTTCGAATTTCAATTTCTGGATGTGTGAGTGATTCCTTACTCGTCGAGAAATTAAACAGATTTGAGTTTTTAAATTTATGTGTCAGTTAATAATGCTTTGATCTTAAAGTGTTTTCTGTCACGCTCAATCGCGAGATTGCTCTTAAGGCATAGGCTTTGATTGCAATCGTGTTTTTAACCTAGAAAAGTAGTGCAAACAGTATGATTACAATCAAAAAAGGCTTGGATCTTCCTATTGCAGGAAAACCAGCACAAGTAATCCATAGCGGTAACGCTGTGAATCAGGTTGCGATTCTTGGTGAAGAGTATGTGGGTATGCGTCCTTCTATGAAGGTTCGCGAAGGCGATGTCGTGAAAAAAGGCCAAGTGCTTTTTGAAGATAAGAAAAACCCTGGAGTGGTTTTTACTGCCCCTGCTAGTGGTACTATCACTGTAATTAATCGTGGCGAAAAACGTGTATTACAATCTGTGGTCATTGATGTGCAAGGTAACGATCAAGTTACTTTCGCTAAATATAACGCAGGTGAGCTCAATACGCTTTCTTCCGAACAAGTCAAACAAAATCTCGTTGAATCCGGTTTGTGGACTGCATTCCGCACTCGTCCGTTCAGCAAAGTGCCTGCCTTAGATGCAGAACCTTCTTCTCTGTTTGTAAATGCGATGGATACCAATCCTTTGGCTGCAAATCCAGAGGTGGTATTAAAAGAGCATTGGCAAGATTTTATTGACGGTTTAACGGTATTAAGTCGTCTATTCCCAAATAAACCATTAAATCTATGTAAAGCGGGTGATAGCAATATCCCAACCGTGGATTTAGCTAACCTAAAAGTACATGATTTTGGTGGTGTTCATCCTGCTGGCTTAGTGGGTACACATATCCACTTTATCGATCCGGTTGGTGTGAATAAAACCGTATGGCACATCAATTACCAAGATGTGATTGCTGTAGGTAAATTATTCACTACGGGCGAACTTTATGTAGAACGTGTAGTTTCTCTTGCGGGTCCGCAAGTGAAAGAACCTCGTTTAGTTCGTACCGTAATCGGTGCTAACCTTTCTCAATTAACGGCTGGTGAGTTAAAAGAGGGTAATAACCGTGTGATTTCTGGTTCAGTACTTTGTGGTCAAACGGCAAAAGATGCTCATGACTATTTAGGTCGTTATGCATTACAAGTTTCTGTGATTGCGGAAGGTAATGAGAAAGAGTTCTTAGGTTGGATCACACCACAATCGAACAAATATTCGATTACCCGTACCGTATTAGGTCACTTTGGTAAGAAATTATTCAATTTCACTACTGCAGAAAATGGTGGTGAGCGTGCAATGGTACCAATCGGTAGCTATGAGCGCGTAATGCCGTTGGATATTTTACCGACATTATTATTACGTGATTTAATCGTGGGCGATACCGATGGCGCACAAGCGTTGGGTTGTCTTGAATTAGACGAAGAAGACTTAGCGTTATGTTCTTTCGTTTGCCCGGGCAAATATGAATACGGTTCAATCTTGCGTCAAGTATTAGATAAGATTGAGAAGGAAGGTTAAAAATGGGTTTAAAAAATCTTTTTGAAAAAATGGAACCCGCGTTTTTACCAGGCGGTAAATACAGCAAGCTTTATCCGATCTTTGAATCGATTTATACCTTGCTTTATACACCAGGTACGGTAACGCACAAAAACACACACGTTCGTGATGCGTTAGACTCAAAACGTATGATGATTACGGTTTTCCTTGCGTTGTTCCCAGCGATTTTCTATGGGATGTACAATGTGGGTAACCAAGCGATCCCTGCCTTAAATCAATTAGGCAATTTAGATCAATTAATTGCTAACGATTGGCACTATGCGCTTGCAAGTTCATTAGGTTTAGATTTAACCAATAATGCAACTTGGGGCTCAAAAATGGCGTTAGGGGCGATCTTCTTCTTACCAATTTACTTAGTGGTATTTACCGTTTGTACAATTTGGGAATTATTATTCTCAGTGGTACGTGGTCATGAAGTAAATGAAGGGATGTTCGTTTCAACCATTTTATTTGCGTTAATCGTTCCACCAACATTACCATTATGGCAAGCTGCACTTGGTATCAGCTTTGGTATCGTGGTAGCGAAAGAAATCTTCGGTGGTGTAGGTCGTAACTTTATGAACCCAGCGCTTGCTGGTCGTGCATTCTTATTCTTTGCTTATCCGGCGCAAATTTCCGGTGACTTAGTATGGACTGCAGCAGATGGTTTCTCAGGTGCAACCGCACTTTCACAATGGTCTCAAGGTGGTCAAGCTGCATTACAACACACCGTAACCGGTCAACCTATTACTTGGATGGATGCATTCATCGGTAATATTCCTGGTTCAATGGGTGAGGTTTCAACGCTTGCGTTATTAATCGGTGGTGCGTTAATTGTATTCACCCGTATTGCTTCTTGGCGTATTATGGCTGGTGTCATGATCGGTATGATTGGTACAGCAACCTTATTCAACTTAATCGGTTCTGATTCTAACCAAATGTTCTCAATGCCTTGGCATTGGCACTTTGTATTAGGTGGTTTTGCACTTGGTATGATCTTCATGGCTACAGACCCTGTATCCGCTTCATTTACCAACACGGGTAAATGGTGGTACGGTGCGTTAATTGGCGTGATGGCTGTATTAATTCGTACAGTGAACCCAGCTTATCCAGAAGGGATGATGTTAGCGATTTTATTTGCAAACTTATTTGCACCAATTTTCGACTACATCGTGGTTCAAGCAAATATCAAACGTCGGAGAGCAAGAACAAATGGCTAAATTTAATAAAGATAGCGTTAGCGGTACAGTTACCGTTGTTGTGTTGCTAAGTTTAGTGTGTTCTATCGTGGTTTCTGGTGCTGCAGTAGCATTAAAATCCAAACAAGATGAACAAAAAGCACTCGACGTTCAACGTAACATTTTAACTGTTGCTGGCTTAATGAAAGAAGATAATGCATCAGTAATTAAAGACACTTACAGCAAATTTATTGAACCACGTTTAGTGGATTTGCAAAGTGGTGATTACGTTCAAGCTTCAGCAGAAGAAATTAATAAATTTGAACCTAAAGATGCCGTTAAAGATCCAGCTAAAAGCCAAGCTATCCCAGCTGAGGCAGATAAAGCAGGAATTAAGGTTCGTGCAAACCAAGCGCGTGTTTATCTTGTAAAAGATGAACAAGGCAATGTAACCCAAGTTGTATTACCAATGTATGGCCGTGGTTTATGGTCAACCATGTATGGTTTTGTTTCTGTTGCACCAGATGCGAATACCATCAAAGGTATTACTTACTATGATCAAGGTGAAACAGCTGGTCTTGGGGGCGAAATTGCGAACCCACGTTGGCAAGCACAGTTCGTTGATAAAAAATTATTCGATGAACAAGGTAACCAAAAATTCAAAATCTACAAAGGTAGCTCTGCTGCAGATAAAGAGCACGGTGTAGATGGTTTATCAGGTGCAACTTTAACCAGTAACGGTGTTCAAGGTTCATTTGATTATTGGTTCAGCCAAAATGGCTTTGGTCCATTCTTAGCGAAATTTAAAGCAGGAGAAATCAAATAATGGCTGATGCAAAAGTAAACTTAAAAGGTCTTTTATTCGATCCTATTGTTAAAAATAACCCGATTGCCTTGCAAATTTTGGGTATCTGTTCTGCATTAGCGGTAACGACCCAATTACAAACTGCGATCGTTATGGCGATTGCGGTAAGTTTGGTAACCGGTTTCTCCAGTTTGTTCATTTCATTGATTCGTAACTATATTCCAAATAGTATCCGTATCATTGTGCAACTGGCAATTATCGCATCTTTAGTAATCTTGGTTGACCAAGTATTAAAAGCTTATGCTTATGGTTTATCTAAACAGCTTTCTGTATTCGTTGGTCTTATCATTACAAACTGTATCGTAATGGGACGCGCAGAAGCGTTTGCGATGAAATCACCTCCGCTAGAAAGCTTTGTTGATGGTATCGGTAACGGTTTAGGTTATGGTGCGATCTTATTAATTGTTGCAACATTACGTGAACTAATCGGTTCTGGTCGTTTATTTGGTTTCCCTGTATTCCAAACAATTCAAGACGGTGGTTGGTATCAACCAAACGGTTTATTCCTTCTTGCACCAAGTGCGTTCTTTATTATTGGCTTCGTTATTTGGGGCTTAAGAACGTGGAAACCTGAGCAACAGGAGAAATAATCAATGGAACATTATATTAGCCTATTCGTGAAGGCGATCTTCATTGAAAACATGGCGCTCTCTTTTTTCTTAGGGATGTGTACTTTCCTTGCGGTTTCTAAGAAAGTTTCTACGGCGTTTGGCCTTGGTGTTGCGGTAACAGTGGTACTTGGTATTGCGGTACCGGCTAACCAATTTGTATACGAACACGTATTAAAAGATGGCGCATTGGTAGAAGGTGTAAGCCTTGAGTTTTTAAACTTTATTACCTTTATCGGGATTATTGCGGGTCTTGTTCAATTACTTGAAATGACTTTAGATAAATTCTTCCCAGCACTTTATAACGCATTAGGTATCTTCCTTCCACTTATCGCTGTAAACTGTGCGATCTTTGGTGGTGTATCTTTTGCGGTACAACGTGAATACACTTTTGCAGAATCTGCAGTTTATGGTGTGGGTGCAGGGCTTGGTTGGATGTTAGCAATCGTTGCGCTTGCAGGTTTAACCGAAAAAATGAAATATGCCGATGTACCGGCAGGCTTAAAAGGATTAGGGATTACCTTTATCACTGCAGGCTTGATGGCGCTTGGCTTTATGTCATTCTCTGGTATTCAGTTATAAGGAGGCATAAATGAGCGAATCTTCAATTTTATTATTAGGTGTTGCAGCATTTACGGTTATCCTTTTAGTGCTCGTTGCGATTATTTTATTCGCTAAATCAAAATTAGTGGATTCTGGTGATATCACCATTTCTATTAATGACGATCCTGAAAAAGCGATCACCTTACCAGCTGGTGGCAAATTACTTGGTGCGTTAGCAAGTAAAGGTATTTTCGTTTCTTCTGCTTGTGGTGGCGGTGGCTCTTGTGGTCAATGTGTTGTGAAAGTAAAAAGTGGCGGTGGTGAAATTCTCCCAACTGAGCTTTCTCACATTAATAAACGTGAAGCAAAAGAAGGTTATCGTTTAGCTTGCCAAGTGAATGTAAAAGGCAATATGGACGTTGAACTTCCAGAAGAAATTTTCGGCGTGAAAAAATGGGAATGTACTGTTATTTCTAATGATAACAAAGCAACCTTTATTAAAGAGCTTAAATTAGCGATTCCTGAAGGTGAAGAAGTTCCTTTCCGTGCGGGTGGTTATATCCAAATCGAAGCTGATCCACATACGGTTTACTATAAAGATTTCGATATTCCAGAAGAATACCACGAAGATTGGGACAAATACGATTTATGGCGTTATGTGTCTAAAGTGGATGAGCATATTATCCGTGCTTACTCAATGGCTTCATACCCAGAAGAGAAAGGCATCATTATGCTTAACGTGCGTATTGCAA